>DEIM01000218.1 GCA_002352485.1 Candidatus Dadabacteria bacterium UBA2774 | reverse complement strand
TCCGTTTTCAATTACAGGACCTATGGTAACTTTGGCCTCAGGGAATATTTCCTGCACCGCTTCTGCCATCACGTGCGCGGCAGTGTGTCTTATAAGTCCGAGCCCTTCTTCCGTACCCGCTTTGACAGGCTCTACGGTTGAGTTCTCATTTACCTCGTACCAAAAATCTACAAGCTCACCGTTCACCTTAGCGCCAACGGTGCCGCCTGTCTTCCCTAGCGATTCTATTATTTCCCCGACGGCGGTACCTTTAGGAAAGGTAGTCTCTTCCCCGCCAGGGAGATTTATCTGGATTTCTTCCATGTTAGTATTGTTTAAGTGGTGAGCACGACTGGATTTGAACCAGCGACCTCTTGCGTGTCAAGCAAGCGCTCTCCCCCTGAGCTACGCGCTCTTATTTATTAAAACGTTTAAGTGTCTTATATAAATTGTACCCTGTCAAGATAATAATTCTACGGGTCTAAAAGCGATTTTATTGCTATGGATATAAAACCTTGGTAATCTAAAGCAGTCTTTGCAAGAAACTTAGATTGGGCCGTCGTCTAATGGTAGGACCCTGGCCTTTGACGCCAGTAGTGGAGGTTCGAGCCCTCCCGGCCCAGCCAATTTATCTGCTCTGAGACTCATCACCCATCTTTATATCGGCAACATATAAATCATTGCCCTACTTTATATCATTTCATCAATTTTCTTACATAGTCTTACGAACTCATGTTCATTTTTCAGATTCAGCAGATCAGCAAATTCCTTTTTCAATGGTCTTTCTCTCCACTCAAAGTAATTGTTGTACATATCATCATTATCCGACAATTCGAGCAGAAAATTGCCCAGATCCTGAGGATTGTCCCAATTCGACGCATCGATAAAGCACTTCTCCCCAGGAGAGTAATCATCTATATTAGGAGCGCCCAGATATACGGGAACAGAGCCGGCTATTAAAGGTTCATAGAATTTTTCAGTAACATAGTCCCGTGCTATGGCATTCTCAAAAGCAAGAGTGAACTTATAGGTAGAGATAGTATCTATTTTGGTATGTAACCCCTTATCGCTCTGAAGAGAATGGGTATTGAGTATTCGGCCGTAAGAGTGAACATTAAGTTGCCCCATCAATTGCATTAGTAACTGAACTCTCCCGCTTTTATTTATATGACTTGATATAAAAGCATTAACTAGGTTTTCCGGCTTTTTCTCAGATACCGGACGCTGAATTAATTCTCTGAAGTTTTGAGGCACATATGGAGTAAAAACATCCGATTTGGGATGATGTGACATAGTAAGATCAAAATGGTCCATAAACAAGGGGTCGGAGAATTGAGGATAATGAGCTTCACATTCCTTAGACCATGCAACCCATAACTGCCCTTTGTTTTTAAGTGGTTTTCTATCTGGAAGAAAATTGGAAGAAAGAGTGGGTATATGAAAAACCACTGCAACCGCTCGGTCCATCATACTCAGGTCAGTTGTTATAACATAACCATTGGGCAAACCTTCCTCCGGGTAGGTTAGCGGATCCTGCCACATTTTATTGTAAAAAAGTACTACTTTAGGCTCATCCATGATAACTCTTCAGTACTATATCCTATTGTTATATAAATCATAAATCAGGTTTCTATTCTAAATTAGCCAGGTACTTTTTAGGGTATCTTGTCAATGCTGATTAATATATTTCTATACAGAGAAGAACATTCAGTTGGCTCACTACTAAATATCACACATTCACGAAAGTAAAAAAATGAACACTACACCTACCGACAATCTAAATTCCGCACAAAAAGAGGCCGTAAGTCACGGCAAAGGACCGATGCTCGTCCTCGCCGGCGCTGGTTCGGGGAAAACTAAAATAATCACAGAGCGCATAGCGCACCTGGTCGGCACTGAAAATATTGCGCCGAGGAACATCCTCGCTGTCACGTTTACCAATAAAGCAGCAAACGAGATGAAGGGGCGCATAAACGGGCTCATTGGAAACCTCACGCGGTCCCTGTGGATCGGAACTTTCCACTCGGTTTGCCTCAGGATACTTAAGAGAGAAATTACAAATTTAGAAGGCTTCGGAAGAGACTTTACGATATACGACGATGGAGACCAGATAAAACTTATTAAACAGTGCATGGCCGAGCTTGATATTAGCGACCGTACACTTACACCCAGATCAATACGCTCCAAGATAGACGGAGCAAAGAATAAAGGGCTCGGGCCAGAAGACTTTAAGGCTGACGCATATGAAGAGACCGTATCAAAAGTTTACGATCTTTACGAGAAAGAGCTCCGAAAAGCCAATGCACTCGATTTCAGCGATCTCCTTCACATCACAGTAAGGCTCTTCAATGAAAAACCCGATGTCCTAAAGAGATACCAGACGCTCTTTCAGTACATACTCGTAGACGAGTACCAGGACACAAACCCCGTTCAGTATAAAATTGTAGAGCTCCTTTCAAAAAAGCACAAGAATCTATTCGTAGTAGGTGACGACAATCAATCGATTTACGGGTGGAGAGGTGCCGATATCACCAATATACTCGACTTCGAGAAGGATTTTCCCGACACCAGAATCATAAAGCTCGAGAGAAATTACCGCTCGACAAAAACTATTCTTGAAGCTTCAAATAAGCTTATCTCTAATAACAAACACAGGCACGAAAAAGATCTATGGTCTGAAAATGTACAAGGCGATCCGATATCTTATTACCTTGCCCGGAACGAGAAAGACGAAGCAAAGTACGTAGGCGCACAGATACAGCTCGAGGCTGCAAAAGAAGAATTCACTTACAAAAGCATAGCCATATTTTACAGAACCAACACCCAGTCCCGCCAGATAGAAGAGGAGCTGCTTTACCGCTCCATACCTTACAGAATAGTTGGTGGGATCGGGTTTTATCAGCGGGCTGAGGTCAAGGACGTATTGGCTTATTTGAGAGTAATTGCCAACTCTCAGGACGAAATGAGCCTGAGACGCATAATCAACGTACCCGCAAGAGGTATAGGAAAAGGAACAATTGAGAGGCTTGAAAAAATAGCAGCAAAAAACGGTGTTTTGCTATTTGACGCTTTGGGCTTGTCAGCAAGGGACAATACTATCCCTAAAGGTACTGCTGTAAAACTAGAGAGATTCTATAAGTTGATAACAGGGCTCATTTCATTTTCAGAGAATAATGGAATAGGTGAGCTCATAGACAGGGTACTTCAAAAAACAGGTTATCTCGACATACTTGAGAAAGAGCCCGAAAGGCGCGAAAACGTGGGAGAGCTTTTCAACATTGCGGCGGAATTTGAAAAAGAAGGGAGTAAAGAGGACAATCCGGAGCGTGATGAAAGTGGAACTACTGAGCTCAATGAATTTCTCGACCGGGTTTCACTCGCAAGCGACCTCGATACCTATAATGATAAGACAGATCAGGTTGCTCTCATGACGCTTCATTCCGCAAAGGGGCTCGAATTCCCAGTGACATTTATAATTGGCATTGAGGAAAATTTGCTTCCTCATTTTAACTCTATAAGAGAAGGAGAGATTGAGGAGGAACGCAGACTCCTCTACGTGGGACTCACAAGGGCAAAGGAAAAGATATATCTTACGAGTTCCTCCAGAAGGCTTGTTTTCGGAAAAGAGGAAAATCCTACCCCTTCGAGATTCCTACTCGAAATACCAGAGGAATTTATTACAGCTCAGGTCCATCAAGGCGATTTCAATAGGGCCTCGGGCAGTAGAGCTAAAAAATCCAATCTCCCAAGCAAGGCTCCCGTACAACAAAGCAGCAGTAACGGAAAGAGCTACAAAGCAGGCCAGCAGATAGAGCATAAGAAATTCGGCCTGGGGACGATTAGAAATGTAGAGGGAAGCGGGGACAGTGCGAAGGTCACTGTGCACTTCGCCCGGTACGGGACAAAAAAAATCATCGCGAGCTATCTGGAAAAGAAGTAGATATTCCACCCATTAAGAAACACCTTGGTCAATCCCTAAGACGAACAGCTGATCACGAGGTTCTTTGTACCTTCAGGTGAGAATTTTGAGTACTCATCATACTCTGGCTGCTCTGAATACGGGTTCCTGAGGATATTATGAAGACGCTCTATTTCCGAATAGTCATGCTCATCGACAGCCTTTCTGATAGCCTTTTCCGCAAGGGAGTTTCTTAGGACGAATTTTGGGTTGACGGTTTCCATATATATTTTCCGTTCATTGTCAGCACTATGTTCATCTTTTAAGCGTGTCCTGTATAAATGCGCCCATTCCCTGAAAGCCTCTGATTTGAATATATTAATATTCTCATCACCTGTAGAAAGATCACTAAGCGCTCTGAATGTGTTCGTATAGTCAGCTTTTTCATCTTGCATAATTTGAAGAAGCCTCTTTATGAGCTCCCCGTCATTTTTTTGAGAGGTTTTGAGCCCGAGCTTTTCCCTCATCCTTTCAAAGTAGTACTGGGAATAAGTGTTTTTGAACTCACCAACCGCTTGCATAGCTTCTTCACTGGGCACTATAGAAACGAGAGAATTCGCGAATTTACCCAAATTCCAAAACGCTATACCCGACTGGTTCTCAAAAGAGTATCTACCGAAATGGTCTGAGTGATTGGGCGTATATCCAGGGTCGTACTCCTCCATAAACCCGAACGGGCCGTAATCGATCGTAAGCCCAAGCACAGACATATTGTCCGTATTCATCACTCCGTGGGTGAAGCCCAAGGCTTGCCAGAGCGCAGCAAGTACAGCTGTTCTATCGACCACTTCATATAGAAAATCCCTGTATTTTTTTTCCCCTTCTTTGATTTCGGGAAAATACTCCGAGATTGTGTAATCGGCCAGTATTTTGAGTGAATCTTCACGGCCAGTGTAGTGAAACGCTTCAAACGAGCCGAAGCGCACGTGTGAGGGCGACATCCTGAGCATCATAGCCCCCCTCTCTGTACTCTCACGCTCCACCTTTTCATCGCTGCCAATAATACAAAGCGCTCTCGTTGTCGGAATACCGAGCGCATACATAGCTTCTGAGCACAAGTACTCTCTGATCGTAGAGCGGAGCACCGCCCTTCCGTCAAATACGCGTGAATACCGGGTACGTCCGGAGCCTTTCAGGTGTAGGTCCCACTTCTCCCCTTTTCTGTTCCTGACTTCTCCCAGTAGTATTGCCCTTCCGTCGCCAATGTCCGGGTTGTAGACACCGAACTGATGCCCGGTGTAATACATCGCGAGGGGCTCTGAGCCCGGGAGTGGCTTTCTACCCGAGAAGTACTCTACAAACTCCGGGGTAAGCGCTTCATTGGGATCGAGGTCTAAAAGCTCCATGGCATCGAGGTTAAAAGCCACCAAATGCGGGTTTTGAAAACCGGCTGGACTTACCGGATCGTAAAAATCTTCGGGAAGCCTTTTGTAAGTGTTGTCAAAACTGAGCTCGTGTAATTTTCGCAAATTCATCAAAACTCCGGCATGAAATTTAACATCAGTACCATGGGCGACTTAGAAACCGGTACAGAAACATTGTATAGTTATGAAGTGCCTGAGAGTACTACCGCCGATGAAACATAGAAAGAATAAGATAAAACGCGAGCACGGAATCATCAAGGGCTTAAAAAGGTTCCTTGAGGACAACGTATCATCGCTTGATTCCGTGGAGGGAATAATACCGGGAGAAATAAAGGTAGGGAAAACCAAAGGAGAAAACCTGGTCGTGCGTTACAAATATTCGACCATCAGCGGCGCAAAGCTAATAGCCAGGAGCGGTACATCCGTCCAGGAAGTCTTTGTCATTACAAGTGATGCGGATAAGTTAAAAGAAGAAATAGAAAACTCTCAGTAAATCAATTGAACCTTAGTGCGTTTTTCCCGAGCAGCCCTTCAACATCAGAAATGAACGCATCGTCGATGCATACCCGTAAATCTTCCACCTCAACTACAGCTACACCGCCCTCGGTAGTCAGGTGAATATGGATTTGAGACTCCCCAGGATAACTACTTATAATCTCCTTTGCTTTGAGGAAGGTTTCTTTCGTTGTGCTTTCCTTTGGGAAATTTATATGCACCGTAGTCCCGTTCCTCAAATCACTTAGAGATTTTATATCTGTTGCTCTTAGTTTAACCCTGTCTTCTCCGGGCTCGGTCATTCCCTTAATGATTACGGGGTCCACCTTCTCTTCGAGTATAGGCAGAGTCTTTCTCAAGAGATCGTTGAAAATAACTACCTCTACAGACCCTTTAAGGTCCTCAAGCACTAGATTGCCGAATATGCCGGACCCGCTCTTTGTGTGCCGCACGTTAAGTGAGCGCACAACACCTGCAACGGACACTTCCCGCTTTGTTTTTATTTCTGCAAGTGCTTCTGTATCGGTATTCTTAACGCTATTACTGAGCTCCTGCTCGTATTTAGCCATCGGGTGGCTGGTAACGTAAAAACCCAGCACTTCCATCTCGTTTGAGAGAAGCTCCTTTTCTTCCCAGGGGGTGCTATCAGATAGAGTTGGCAGTGAAATCGAATCGTTCATTGAAAATAAAGAATGCTGACCCTCTACCGAGCTCTTTTGCTTGAGAGACGTGTAGCTTAGGAGCGTCTCAACAGACTCCATCAAACACGCGCGGTGAACGCCCAGGGAGTCAAACGCTCCGCTTTTTATGAGGCTCTCGAATGTTCTCCTGTTTAATTTCCTGGCTTCGACTAAATCGCAAAAACTGAAAATCGTATCGAACCTGGTGCATTCTTCTCTGGCCTTTATTATGGCATCCACGGTACCCTCGCCCACGTTTTTAATAGCGGCCAGACCGAAACGTATATTCCCTTCGGAAGCCGTAAACTCATCCATGCTCTCATTCACATCAGGCGCTAGTACCTGAATGTTCATATCCTTACACTCTGAAATGCTTGAAATGACTTTATCGGTATTACTCGAATCAACGGACATAAGAGCGGCCATAAACTCCGCGGGGTAATGGGTCTTGAGATAGGCGGTTTGATAAGTAATCAGTGCGTATGCTGTGCTGTGACTTTTGTTAAATGAATATTCCGCAAACTTCTCCATGGCATCGAATATTTCTTTTGCCTTCTTATCCTTAATCCCCTTTTCCTTAGCGCCGTCCAGAAACCTCTTTCTCTGGGCTTTCATCTCGGCGGGCTTCTTTTTACCCATGGCTCGCCGCAGTAGATCGGCCTCGCCCAGGCTATAATCTGCAACTGCGCTCGCAGTCTGCATTATCTGCTCCTGATAAACGAAAAGCCCGTAGGTGTCTTTGAGTATCTCCTGGAGCTCTGGGAGTGGATACTCCACCTCCGCGTTACCGTGCTTGCGTTTTATAAAATCATCTACCATCCCGCTATCCAGCGGACCCGGACGGTAGAGCGCTAATAGTGCAATAATATCCTCAAACGCCGTAGGGTTGAGTCCTTGTAGGACTTCCTTCATACCTGTGGACTCAATCTGGAATATACCCCTCGTAAACCCGCTTGATAGGAGCCTGTAAACCTTGGGATCATCGAGTGGAATCTTACGGATATCGAAATTGGCGCCTCCGTTGTCTGCATGATTCTCCTTAATCTGCTTAATCGCTTTATCTATTAGAGTGAGCGTTTTCAAGCCCAGAAAATCGAACTTAACGAACCCGAGCTCCTCAATGGAGTTCATGTCGTACTGGGTCACAATCTCGTCTTTTGAGCCCCGGTAAAGCGGTATATGATCGGCAAGCGGCTCGTTTGCAATTACAATTCCCGCCGCATGGGTCGAGGAGTGACGCACCATGTTCTCAAGCCTCTTTGCAAGCTCGATCATCTCTGAAAGCGCTTCGGATTCATCTACCAGCTTCTTAAGCTCTTTTACGCTGTCTATTGCCTTTTCTATGCTGAATACTTTGCCCCTGAACGAGGGGATCAGTTTTGATACCCTGTCCACATCTGCATAAGGTATTCCGAGCACCCTGCCCACATCTTTGACAACCGCTTTTGCGGACATTGTCCCAAACGTTCCTATCTGTGCCACCTTATCCGCACCGTACTTCTCGGTTACGTAGCGTATGACCTCATCTCTCCCCTCACCGCAAAAGTCGATGTCTATATCTGGCATGCTCACGCGCTCGGGGTTTAAGAATCTCTCGAATATAAGATCATAGGGGATCGGGTCAACGTCGGTTATCCCTAAAACGTATGCAACTAGACTGCCCGCTGCGCTTCCCCTACCCGGTCCTACCGGTATACCTTTTGATTTTGCATAGTTAATAAAATCCGCGACTACAAGAAAGTAGCCTGAAAAACCCATCTTCTGAATAATCTCAATCTCAGTGTCGAGCCTTTCTTTATATTCCCCGTGTTTTTCATCCGGGATCAGATCCTCTATGAGCTTCTCGCCGAGCTTCTGTGCCGCAAGCTTCGCCATGTGCTCGTCATGTGATGTGCCGTCCTCGACTTCATACTCGGGAAACTTGTAACCGTCCACTTCAAAATCAAAGCTACACCTGTTTGCCACTTCCCCCGTTCTGTGGATTGCATCTTCAAAACCTTCCAGGTCCCCCAGCATCTCACCCTCGGATTTTAGATAATACTGATCACCCTGAAATTTAAAGCGGTTTTCGTCCTGAAGCGAAGAGCCTGTTTGTATGCATAAAAGTGCGTCGTGGGGCCTCGTGTCTTCGCGCCTTAAGAAATGACAGTCGTTTGTAGCAACTATGGGGATCCCGAGCTTATCACCAACCTCTTTAACCTTCTTGTTTACCCTCTTCTGCTCGGGAAGACCGGTGGCCTGTACTTCCAGATAGTAACGGTCACCAAAAATCTCCCTGTACCTCGCGGCTACTCCCAAGGCAGCTTTCATGTCTTTATCGAATATCGCCTTTGAGAGCTCGCTGTTAAGACAGCCGCTGAGTATAATGAGGCCTTCGTTATGTTTATCAAGTAGCTCATGATCTATGCGCGGCCTTCGGTAAAAGCCGTCAAAATACGCCTTGGTCACAAGCCTCGAAAGGTTTTGATAACCGTTTTTGTCCATAGACAGGACTGTTAAATGATGGGTTTTACCTTCAGCCGGGTTATCGGGGTTTATCTTGGGCGTAATATACATCTCACAGCCGATAATTGGCTTTACGCCCGCTTCTTTGGCTTTTTTATAAAAATCGTAAGCCCCGAACAAATTTCCGTGGTCGGTAAGCGCAACGGCCTGCATCCCGAACTCTTTAGCCTGGGGAAATAGCTCTTCGAATTTAATTGCGCCGTCTAAGAGCGAGTACTGCGAATGTAAATGTAGATGGACAAAACCTTTGGACATTAAGACTAGTATATCCAACAAGATTCCCTCAGTTCAAGGGGGAGAAAAAACATCATATGTTTCCCGGAACTTAGAGCCGCTAAATCAACTTATGATATCTTCGAGTTGAAAACAAGCCGCCAAAAAGTATATTAACTTTCTTAACATCACCGGCACATTAGTTAGAGCAACGTGATATCAGACGCGTTTAGTATTAGTAAATCTGACACCGGATGCGAATAATATAAAATAGACTGTTATAATCTCTCTCACACAGAGAGGAGGACCATATAATCATGGATTCAATATTTTCACTACTTAATACTATCCCGAGCCCGTTCTCGGATTTCGTAGCTGTAATAGTAATTTTCATCGTCATCGCACTTATATCATTCATCATATCCTTCTTCTTTGAGCAAAAGCCCGTTGAAAAACCTGAGGAGGCCGAATTAGCTGAATCCCCTGAAGAGTTTCCCGAAGCGGCACCAGCCGAACCTGCTAAGGAAACCACAGAGGGTCTTGAAGAAAAGGTATTGGAAACAATAGAGGAAACCTTGCCGCACGAGCCATTACCCGGAGCGACTATTCCTGTTGAGCCAGTGCCTGCAAAGGAAATATTAGAGGAAGCACGGACTGCCCCTGAAGCGGAAACGGTTGAAGCACCCCCTGAAGAAATCATAGAAGAGGCAGAAGAAGAGGACGTGAGCCCGGAAGGGCTGTTCGCGAGACTCCGCTCTGGCCTATCTAAAACTCACACGGGCATCTTCGGCAGGCTTGGGGGGATGTTATCGAAGAAAGAGATAGATGAAGGCACCTGGGATGATTTTGAAGAAACACTAATCATGTCAGACCTTGGCGTCACTACCACTATGAAACTCCGGGAGAGACTGGAAACAAAGCTCGCAAAGAAGTCTCTCGAAGATGAAGAAACCATCGAACAGGCTTTAAAGGAAGAAATCCTGGAAATATTAAAAGGCGCACAGGGCACACCTATAAAGGCTGTAAGTCAGCCTTTCGTTATAATGGTCGCGGGAGTAAACGGCGTCGGAAAAACCACTACGATAGGCAAATTGGCACACAAGCTTAAGCAAGAGGACAATAACGTCATGGTCGCCGCAGGAGACACGTTCAGAGCAGCCGCCATGGAGCAGCTAGAAGTCTGGTCAAAGAGAGTAGGTACCGAGTTTCTTAGGGGCGAGAGCGGCAGAGACCCGTCTTCCGTAGCCTTTGACGCCGTAAAAGCGGCCATTTCAAAAAAAATAGGCATACTTATCATAGACACAGCCGGAAGACTCCATACAAAGGACAATCTGATGGAGGAGCTTAAGAAAATGAAAAGAGTAGTAGGACGCGAGCTCGAAGGGGCCCCGCACGAAACTCTTTTAGTCCTTGACGCAACAACGGGTCAGAACGCTATACAGCAAGCGAAGATGTTTAACGAGGCGCTCGACATTACGGGCATCGTCCTTACCAAGCTCGACGGCACGGCCAAGGGCGGGGTGATAATTGCAATTGCAGACGAGCTAAATATTCCCGTTAAATATATCGGCATCGGTGAGAGTCTTAGCGATCTAAGAGAATTTAATGCCGAGGAGTTTGTGGAAGCGCTGTTTTACTCAGGAGACGAAGCGGTGCATTAACACGCTGTTTTCGGCTCCTATACTCTGGAAATTGAAGTTATCAAGTTGAATGCCTATAGATAAGGATAAAAAATATATGTCAGCCGCCCTCAAGCTTGCCCTTAAAGCTCAAGGGATGACGAGCCCTAACCCGCTCGTCGGGGCTTTACTGGTAAAAAACGGTAAAGTCATCGGCAAGGGCCATCACAAAAGAGCCGGGCTATCACACGCCGAAATAGAAGCGTTTGAAGACGCAAGAAAGAAAAAAAATAAGATAGCAGGCTCCACGCTCTACGTGACACTCGAGCCATGTTGCCACACTGGTAAAAGAACTCCTCCCTGCGTAGGATCCATAATACAGGAAAAGGTATCAAAAGTAGTAATCTCTTCACTTGACCCAAACCCTAAAGTAAGCGGCAAAGGTGTTTCAAAGCTCAGGAAAAACGGCATAGAGGTAGTAACGGGAGTACTCGACGAGAAATCCCGTAAGATGAACGAAGCTTATATAAAGTACATAACAACTGGGCTTCCTTTTGTTGTGCTCAAGCTTGCGGCAACGCTCGACGGAAAGATCGCTGCAGCCTCGGGAGATTCCAAGTGGATCGGGAGCGAGACGCAAAGGAGGCACGCTCATATCCTAAGGAGCCGGGCAGACGCCGTGATGGCTGGTATAGACACTGTGCTGACAGATAACCCAAGCCTGAACGTAAGGCTCCCAGGCAACCACAAAGACCCCGTACCTGTCATTCTCGACACAAAGCTCAGGACACCTCTCTCCTCAAACCTGATGCGCATTCACGATGATCCCGTTATAGCTACCGCACGCCCTGTGGATAAGGCTAAGCGCGAGAAGCTTAAAAGTCTCGGCGCAAACATAATAACCGTAAAAAAAGATAAAAACGGCCGGATTGATATGAAGGAGCTGCTGCACCGCCTGGGAGAGCTTCAGTTTACAAGCGTTTTAATCGAAGGAGGAAGCTCGGTCGCAGGGCAAGCGCTCAAGAGCGGTATCGTAGATAAAATCACTTTTTTCTATGCACCTATGATTGTCGGCTCGGGAGGGCTCAGTATGATAGGCGATCTAAAAATAGATAAAGTCAGGGATTCAATTGAAGTTCAAAATGTCAGCGTGAAAAAAATCGGAAGCGAGTTTATGGTACAAGGGTATATAGGGAAAAAGTAACGAACACCCAAGCTACTGACGATACAATGACGAGCCCGGAGAAGAAAAAGAAAGTAGGGATTTTCGGAGGCACCTTCGACCCGGTACACCTGGGGCATCTGCGGGCTGCCGAAGAGATAAGGCGTATCCTTGGGCTTGAGAAGATTTACTTTATTCCCTCAGCCATTCCCCCGCACAAGAAACAAACGAAAACCACCCCTTCAAAAGATCGATTAAAGATGTTGGAAGTTGCACTGGATCCGTATCCGTATTTTGATATATCGACCTACGAGATAGAAAAAGCCACAACTTCCTATACCATAGAGACCCTGCAGCATTTTACTCTGAAGTACCCGGATATAGAGTTCTATTTTATAGTGGGGAGTGAGCTCTTTAGTTACATTGATACATGGAAAAATTACAATGATCTCTTTAAATTAGCGAGCTTTGTGGTTATCGAAAGACCGGGATTCCCGGAGGAGGATGCCCCATCGCTTCCTATTGCAATTGAGCCTGGTTTTCGATATCATATGAACCGGGACGACGTGACAATATATTCAAACCAATATTCCAAAGAAATTGTATTTACACAGATCCAAGGCGTCAGGGTTTCTTCCACAGAAATTAGACAAAGAATAAAAGCGGGTGAACCGATAAAAGATCTGGTCCCGGAAGAAGTCGAGCACTACATACAAACAAACCAGCTTTACACAGAGGGAAATTCTTGATAGAAACCAAAGAGAAAGCTCTATCCATTGCCCATACCGCGTGGGAAAAACACGCACAAAATCCCATACTTATCGAAGTAAAGACCTCAAGTGACGTCACCGATTACTTTTTAGTCTGCAGCGCCAATTCCGACAGGGGTGTAAAAACCATAGTCGATGGCATAGAGCAAAAACTCAAGGAGCTGGGTGAGAAGATAATTGGGATTGAAGGTTATTCTGAAGGCAAATGGGTTCTCATTGATTCAGCAGACGTAGTTGTCCATATTTTTTATGAGCCGTTAAGAGGTTTTTACGACATAGAAAGCCTCTGGATAGACGCCCCTCGCATTGATCTGCCCTTTGAAGAACAAGCATCAAACGGCCACACCTCTCAAGATCCTACAGAGAGTTATAGTTCCTAATAAAGCTCAGGCACCATAACTCATGTATTCATTAGCCTGCGGTTGTTACCCACGCCAAGAGTTACTGGCCTTCTTTAATACCCCTTCTTCTTATAAAAGCAGGAATCTCAAACTCGTCTTCAGCAAGCTCGGTGTCCGGGACTGAAGAAACTATCTTATTCATATTCTGAGCGCCTATGGTCTGTATACCTGTTGCTATCACCGTAAGCTGAACCGACTCTCTGAACTGATCGTTGAAAACAAGGCCGAATATCAGGTTTACATCTGAATGAGCGCGGTCTTTTATGTAATTACAGGCCTGGTTTAACTCTTCTATGCCGAAATCGGGTGAGGCTGTTACATTAAGCAGTATTCCTGTCGCCCCGTCAATAGAGATATCTTCGAGAAGCGGGCTTGTAATAGCAGACTCAGCTGCTTCCACCGCACGGTTACTTCCCTCTGCAAAACCGGTGCCCATAAGCGCTTTACCGCCATTTTCGCCCATTATACTCTTCACATCGGCAAAATCGACGTTTATGTATCCTGTTCCCGTAATAATATCTGAAATACCGCGAACGGCCTGAAGCAGTACCTCGTCTGCCTTCTTAAAAGCATCGAGTATGCTCACCTTGTGTACTTCGGCAAGCCTGTCATTGGGAATTACTATGAGTGTATCGACTTCTTCTTCAAGCCTCTGGATACCTTCCAGAGCCTGTTTGTTTCTCCTGGGACCTTCAAAACCAAAAGGTTTGGTTACAACGCCTACCGTAAGTGCACCCGTTTCCTTAGCAGCTTGGGCTATTACCGGAGAAGACCCTGTTCCGGTTCCTCCTCCCATACCGGCCGTAACAAATACCATATCGGCGCCTTCAAGCGTCTCTGCTATAAGTGCCTGGTCCTCAATGGCAGCCTCTCTGCCCAGTGCCGGGTTACCCCCCGAACCAAGACCTTTTGTAGTTCTTGTGCCAATTTGGAGCTTTGTTGGGGCTAGCGATTTTCTCAGGTCCTGCGAGTCGGTATTAGTAACTATAAAATCGACTCCCTCAAGTCCCTTTTCAATCATCGCATTAATAGCATTGCCGCCTGCACCGCCGGCTCCGACAACTTTGATTGTAGCCTTTTGCTCAATTCCAGTGTCTTCGAGTTCAAAGTTTGCCATAATCAACACCCTCCTCCATTATATTTTATCCAGTTTAACCTAAAAAAACTCCTGAAACCAGTTTTTCATACTATCAAATATCTTTTTGAAAACATTCTCATCTCTAATCCTTAATTTTTTATCCCCTTTATACTGTGTACCGTACAGAACAAGCCCTACTCCGGTGGAATATACTGGGTTGGCTATTATGTCGCTGAGCCCCCCAACTTCAGTAGGAATACCCATTCTGACAGGCATTTCCAACACCCTTTCGGCAAGCTCAACCGTGCCGTTCATTATTACACTGCCCCCGGTTATGACCACTCCTCCGGGAACGAGCTCATCATAGCCTGATTTCTTTATTTCCCTTTTGGCTAGTGCGAATATTTCGTCCATCCTCGGCTCTATTACCATAGCCAGGTCTTTTCTTGAAATCTTTCTAAAATGCCTTCCGCCGACACTCGGCACCTCAATCGTTTCCTCAGACGCTACAAGCTCGGTGAGCGCGCACCCGTGCTTTTCCTTAATCTTTCTAGCCTCGGCAAGCGGAGTCGACAACCCGAGCGCAATGTCTCTGTCTATGTTATCCCCTCCGAGTGTTACATTCTCTGTATACCTTATGCTGCCGCTTACAAAAATTGCTATGTCCGTAGTGCCGCCGCCGCAGTCGATAAGCACGACCCCTATCTCCTTCTCGTCCTCAGTAAGGACAGCCTCACTTGATGCCAGCTGCTCGAGCACTACATCGGCTACATCCATTCCCGCGCCGTGTATACATTTAACCAGATTTTGCGCCGCGGTAACCTGCCCCGTTACTATATGCACCTTTGTCTCAAGCTTGACCCCGTATATCCCGATTGGGTCCTTAATGCCCGATTGGCCGTCCACTATATATTCCTGCGGTATTACGTGGATGATCTCTCTATCAGCCGGTATCAGTACTGCGTTTGCGGACTCGATTACTCTCTCAAGGTCCTTATGAGCCACTTCGCGCTCTCGAAGACTAATCATTCCATGGCCGCTCATTCCCTTAATATGCCCTCCGGCAATACCCACAAAAACCGTCCTTATCTCACACCCTGCCATATGCTCTGCTTCTTCCACCGCGTTTTTAACCGACTGTATGGTGTTCTCGATATTTACCACCACACCTCTCTTGAGACCGAACGAGGGGTATGTACCTACGCCTACTATCTCCACTTCTTCGGTTTGCGGGTTTGTCTCGCCAACAATGGCGCATATTTTCGTTGTGCCTATATCCAAGCCGATTATTAAATCCTGCTCTCTACCCATCCTGAGCTCCTGAATCTACAGTCGGCGCCTCAAAATTTACTACTCCCATATCGCTCGAGCTGATGTTTATATAGGCCTGCTTGAGACCTAAGTTGTCTGCGTGTTGAATAATATTCTCAAGCTTACGCCATTTTCTGTACACGTCGCCCCTGTCGAACACGATATGTCTTCGGTCCGTTGTGTATACATTTATTCCGTAAATCTTATCTATATGGATTTCCGATATCTCGCTCCAATCGAGAACACTGCTATTTGAAGATAAATCCAATATCTGTAAGGCTTCTTTTAAAAGATCCGAGTTTTCTATACCATCGCCGATCAGAACGGGAAAATCAAGGCCTTCGTCAAATTTAGCTGTGCCGAGTATTTTACCGGAGCTGCTTAAATAGTGCGGACTTCCGTCAGAGCCGAAAACGAGGCAGTAAACCTTTTCCTCTTCTATATCTATATGCACCCTCTTGGGAAATTCCTTATGAACCTTGACGCTGTGGATCCAGGGGTTTTTTAAGATGTCTTTTTCTACGGTGTCTTCAAAGAAAAATATGCTGCTCTCGCCAAGTCTTAAACCCGATCTTTGTAGTATTTCTTTATCTAATATCTTCTCGTTACCGGCAACCGTCACCTCATGAACCGTGAATACCCCGAGGCTAATTGTAATATACGTACACACACCGAACACCGCTAATACCAATAATAAAGTAAGCACTTTGGCCGCCTTTAGGAAAAATGCTTTTCTCTCTTCGCTCACTTTATATCCCCTACTACCCTAACCTCAGTCTCGAGCTTTATGTCTCTTTTTGACAAGGCTTCTTTTTTGGCCGTTTCTATGAGATCGAGTACATCCTGTGCGCTAGCACCACCGCAGTTAACTATAAAGTTCGCATGCAGGTCAGAGAACTTCGCTCCACCAATCCCGTAACCCTTTAGCCCGAGCTCCTCAAGGAGTCTGCCGGCTGCAATATCGGGGGGATTTTTAAAAATAGACCCGGTATTCGTCATAGTAATCGGCTGGGTCTCGTTTCTCTTCTCCATATACTGTTTTACATTACGTTCGCTCTGTGCCTTGTTTCCACTCTTAAGTGCGAACTTGGCTTTTAATACAACGCTTCTGGGGGGGAGGTGCGCTTTTCTATACTCGAATTTTATATCCTTTCTCAATAACTCAATTTCCCTACCGTCATGCCAAACCCACACTCTGTCGATAACGTCTTTAATTTCACCCTCGTTTGCTCCGGCGTTCATGAACACGCCGCCGCCTACCGTACCCGGTATACCCGCTGCAAACTCAAACCCAGTGAGTCCTTCCTTAACAGTTTTATTCAAGATTGTCCCGAGTATTACCCCTGTCTCCGCAGTTACTTTTTGGTCTTCGAGTATCTCGATTTTTTTTAACTTTTTAGTGGATAGAACAACACCTGTGATACCTCTGTCATAGACAATTGTATTGGACCCTTCACCCAGGACTACCCAATTTATTTTGGAAGAGTGGAGTATATCGAGCGCCTCTTTAAACTGGGTGGCATTAGCAGGCGTAACCAATAAATCCGCTTCTCCCCCAACACGGAGCCATGTGTACTTATCCATTGGGTATTTACTCTTAACCTCACACCCGATTTTCTCAAATTTTGATGCGAGTGTCATTCAAGAGCCTCCGCTATCTTTTCCCCGTAAGTCCAGACGTTCCCTGCGCCGAGCGTCAAAACCGTGTCTCCCGATTCTAATGCCTCAAGAACGGTTTCTATTATATTCTGACTACCGTTTATATATGTAGCGTCTTCATGCCCGGACTCTTTAATCGCCTCAAATAATTTTTGAGAGCTTACGCCCTCGATCGGGTCTTCACTGGCAGCGTATATGTCAAGTAAAAACAGCTTGTCCGCCTGGAGCAGCACCTGTACAAAATCATCGAACAACAGACTGGTCCGGGAATACCTGTGGGGCTGGAACATCACGACAACCCTTCCCGCACCGGTTTCCTTTATGGCTTCTATGGTGACTTCTATTTCTCTAGGGTGATGCGCATAGTCATCAACTACCGTTATGCCCCCGGAGCTCCCTTTTATCTGCAGCCTCCTGTCTATCCCTTTAAATCTCGCAAGGCCTTCTTTCACATGCTCAAAACTCATTCCAAGCTCCATACCTACGGCAATTGCGGCAAGCGCATTCTGAGCAACGTGTCTACCCGGGGAGTGTATTCGTATTTTGCCTAATAAGGATTCTCCGCGCATTACGGTAAACTCGGTTTCAAAACCGTGAATTTCAACGTCTTGGGCTCTGAGCTCTGCATCAGGGTTAAACCCGTATGTAACTAACCTTTTCTTATAATCCCGGGCTATGGAGCTTACCCTCGGGCAATCCAGACATAGTACTGACAGACCGTAGAAAGGAATTTTATTCATGAAGGAATCAAACGTCCTGACCAATTCCTCCATATCTTTGTAATGATCCATGTGCTCTTCGTCAATATTTGTAAGTACGGAAATTACCGGGGATAAAAGCATAAAAGAACCGTCGCTCTCATCGGCCTCGACTACCATAAAGCTCCCTTCCCCTAGCCTTGCATTGGTGCCAAGAGTTCGAACTTTGCCGCCAACTACTATAGTGGGGTCAAGACCCCCATAGGAGAGCACGGATTCTATCATTGAAGTTGTCGTGGTTTTTCCGTGGCTCCCGGCGACTGCGATACCGTAGCGGAGCCTCATTAGCTCTGCCAGCATCTGCGCCCGTGGGATTACCGGAATGTTAAGGGATAGCGCTTCCACTACCTCGGGGTTATCCTGCCTCACTGCCGAGGATATCACGACCACGTCTGTGTCATGGACATTTTCTGCCTGATGTCCGATATGTATCCGGGCACCTAGCCCGATGAGCCTCTTTACCGTCTCAGACTCTCTCAGATCAGATCCTGTAACCGTATACCCCATATTTATTAGTACTTCTGCTATACCGCTCATGCCGATCCCGCCAATCCCCACAAAATGTAAGCGTTTAATTTTTCCGTACACTAATTCACTCCGCTAAGTTTATATATTTCGTCAACTATTTGAGCTGCTGCTCCCGGTTTTCCAAGCGCGCGCGCGCGTAGCGACATTTCCTTTAACTTCCCCTCATCCTGGAATACTTCAAGCGCTTGAGCCAAGTTTTCGGGTGTGGCATCTTCGTCTTCTATTAATAACGCCGCGCCTGAAGTTTCAAGAGTCTTTGCGTTCTCGAGCTGATGGTTATGCGTCGCATACGGAAACGGTATTAACAGTGAAGGCTTTCCAAGCGCCGTAATCTCGGCTACAGTGCCTGCTCCGGCTCTTCCAATTACAAAATCACTTCTCGCATACGCCCCTGCCATATCGTCGATAAAAGTCAGAACATCAGCGCTGATATTGTGCTTGTTGTAGAAATCCTGAACATTCTTAAGATCATTTGCGCCCGTTTGATGAATGACTCGCAGGTCTTTGATCCCGCTCCGGGATAAGGCTTCGGGGACTGAGCTGTTGAGCCTCTTCGCTCCCTGGCTCCCGCCGAACACTAGGCATGTGAAAGAATCAAGCTGCGCCGGTTTACTTTTAGAGCCCAAAATATCTTTTCTAATAGGATTTCCAGTGACTATTATTTTATCTGTACTGAAGAATTTATCACAACCCTCAAATGTCGTGAATATGCTCGATACAAACTTGCTCAAGATACGGTTAGTAACCCCGGGTATGGAATTCTGCTCGCAGATAGCGGTCGGGAGCCTCAATATTGAGGCTGAAAGAACTACTGGACCGGACACGTAGCCACCCACGCCGAGAACTACATCGGGCTTAAAGCTTCGAATGACCGAGGCTGACTCGATAGTACCGACAGCTGCGGAAAAAACACCGGAAACTCTTTTAAATAATCCTTTTCCCACAATACCACCCGAATTGATATGTTTTATTTCATAACCCCTCTGAGCGACCAATTTATTTTCCAATCCGCTCTTCGTTCCTACAAACAAAACCTCATTCTCAGGGTCCCTTTTTAATATCTCCTCGGCAATGGAGATTGCCGGAAACACGTGGCCCCCGGTACCTCCGCCTGCAATTATGACCTTCATTTTATTCCTGATCTAGATACGTTGAGTATTATTCCTACAGCCGCAAGTGTTGTTACAAGCGAAGTGCCGCCGTAGCTTATGAACGGTAGTGTGAGCCCTTTAGTGGGGAAAAGTCCGACAGCGACAGCCATGTTAATCCCGGCCTGAAGAGTGATCAGCATAATACAGCCGAATACTAGATAGCATCCGAATAGATCAGGCGCCCTGAGAGATACCCTCAAACTTCTTATCAATAGAACAGCAAATCCGATTATTACCAGGACTATGCCTATGAAGCCGAGTTCCTCACCAATAATGGAGAATATAAAATCCGTATGCGCCTGGGGCAGGAAAAATAGCTTCTGAGTACTGTCCCCAAGTCCGGCCCCGTAAATACCGCCCATAGCAAAAGCAATGAACGATTGTATAGCCTGATAACCCGACCCAAGCGGGTCTTGCCATGGGTCCAGGAACGATGTTACTCGATCCATCCTGTAGCCCTTTGTCAGGACCGCTAGTATCATGAACACGACCGACACAAGCCCTACGGGAACCATGTACCTTAACTTCACCTCGCCAATGAACATCATTCCGAAAAGGACCACAAGTACGGTGCTGGCTGTTCCAAAATCAGGCTCTAAAAGTATCAAGACTACATACACTCCCGCAATCATTATGTGGGATGCGAACCCCACCACAAAATTATCGAGTTTATCTCGCTTTTTTGTCAGAGAATGAGCTAGATAGAGAACTAATATATACTTTGCTACCTCTGAAGGCTGAAAGGTGAAAATACCAAGATCGATCCATCTTTGCGCACCGCCTACCTGCTTACCTATTCCCGGCACAAGGACGAGCACCAGCATCGCGAGCCCTACCAGGTATGCAGGGTAGACCAGCTTTCTTAAGAGCCTGTAATCAAAAAGCATAAGTAAAACCATAGAGGTTAAGCCTATGAGGAGATAAATACCGTGCCGCTTTAGAAAGTAGTGGGTATCTCCGTACATCTCAAGCGAATACACTGAGCTTGTGCTATATACCATCAGCACTCCCATCGAAGTCAGAAATAGAGCAGACAGGACAACGCCTATGTCGTAACTGTTTCCCTCAACTGTATCGAATATTTTCAACAATTTCTTTGAATCTCCTTCCTCTGTCTTCATATGATTCAAACATATCAAAACTCGAGCAGGCAGGTGAAAAAAGTACCGAGTCCCGGGGCTCTAAATTATCCAGAACACTATCTACCGCCCCTTTAAGCGTATCCGCCATTATAGACCTAACATTCCCGCCAAGCTCTTCACTCATCCTCTGCCTTGCCTCTCCGATCAATACCAAAACTTTTACCTTCTCATTTACTATATTACTTAGCGCATCATAACTTACGCCCTTATCCTTTCCGCCCGCAATAAGTATCACGGGAGCCCTCGTGCTCTCAAGCGCGCTCAGTGTAGCGCCCGGGCTTGTGGATTTGGAATCGTTATAGAAGTAAGCCCCTCTGACCTCTCCCAGATACTCGTTTCTATGCGGAAGCGGGTCAAACTCGATCACTGCCTTTTTTATTTGAACAGGCTCACACCCAAGAGCCCTCGTCCCCGCTATGGCTGCCATAATGTTGTCTATGTTGTGGCGGCCCCTAAGCTTCATACCACTTAACTCGTAGATCTCATTTTCATAGCGAACGCAGCATCCGTTATACGATATACCGTTTTCAGAAAGTGCATCGCCAAAGGGAATTTTATTTGCCTTCACCCGGGGCAAGCGGTTATTAATCTCCTCATCATCCGACTTGTAGATAAATATGTCATCGCTCCTCTGATTCATAGCGATCTTCATTTTAGACTCTATGTACTCGGTGTAGCTTTCGTGATGGTCCAGGTGGTTAGGAGAGATGTTGAGCACGACTGCAATATCGGGCCTGAAGCTGTATACGCCCTGGAGCTGAAAGCTGCTGAGCTCAAGCACCAGTACGTCGTATTCGCTGTCCCTGTCCGCAATAGATATTAGCGGAGTGCCTATATTGGCGCCCAGAAAAACCTTCTTCCCGCACTTTTTGAGTATCTCCGAAATAAGCGTGCAGGTAGTTGTCTTGCCGTTAGATCCGGTAACGGCAATGACTGGTTTTGTAATAAATATTGAGGCAAGTTCTACTTCGCTTATAACTTCTATATTTTCTTTGAGAGCTTTTCTGACTTCAGGTGTCGTATAGGGTACTCCCGGGCTAAGCACAATCAATTCTGCCCATAGGAATGTCTCATCCGTGTGACCGCCAGACTCCACTTCTATCCCTTTTGGGCCCAGCAATTCAATCTCTTTTGCCAGCTTTTCCGGTGTAGACATATCGCTTACGCGCACTTGTGCGCCCTTCTCATATAGAAACATAGCGGTCTCTAACCCGGTTTTTCCGAGTCCAACTACTAACACATTTTTATCTTTAAGCTTCATTTCAATATCCACATCACAACTTAATGACACTGCAGTATATGTCCGAAACTATCGTAATTTGAGCGTTGAAAGCGCACAGAGCGCCAACACCAGCGACACTATCCAAAACCTTATTACAACCTTTGATTCAGACCACCCGCTAAGCTCGAAATGATGATGAAGAGGAGCCATCTTAAATACCCTTTTCCCAGTGAGCTTGAACGATATAACCTGGATTATCACTGACATCGCTTCGAGTACAAATATTCCCCCTACAATAATAAGTAGAAGCTCCTGTTTTGTTATGAGCGCCACCGAGCCTATTGCAGCCCCGAGCGCAAGAGATCCCACGTCCCCCATAAACACCTCAGCCGGGTGCGAATTGTACCAGAGGAACCCTAAACACGCTCCTCCGACTGCAGCCATAAACACAGCTAATTCCCCTGCCCCCTGAATGTTGGGTATCTGTAAATAGCTAGAAAAAACCACGTTCCCGGCAAGATAGGCAAAGATAATATATGTAGCCGCCGCAACGGCTATGGAGCCTATTGCGAGGCCGTCCAAGCCGTCAGTCAGGTTAACGCCGTTTGACGCGCCCACTACTACTATTAATGCGAAGATTATATAGAGCCAGCCCATATGAACCACCGCCTGTTTGAAAAACGGCAGGACTACCGAAGTAAACGGCACGTTCTGGACCTTCTCAGCGCTCACCACCATCGAGAAACTGTTCATATAGCTTACGACCAGAAGTACGAACAAAAAGCCGAACACAAGCTGGAGCGATAATTTTAAGCGCCCGCTCATTCCCCTGCCTTTGGAGAATTTAAGCCAGTCATCTATGAATCCAATAAGAGCGTAGCTAAGGGTGAACAGCAAAACGTACCAGATAATAAGACTTGTTAGATTAACCCAGAGTAAAGTGGATCCCAATACGGCTATTACAATAAAGGCTCCGCCCATTGTAGGGGTGCCGGCTTTTGAATGATGACTTACAGGCCCGTCGTCCCGTATGCTTTCTTTGAACTGTCTTTTTTGTAGAAATCTTATAAATACCCCACCCAATATTATGCTTATAAGAAACGCCGTTACACCTGCTCCGAGCGAGCGGAAAGTGATGTATTTAAATACATTGAAGAGAATAAAGTCTCCTTTATACAGATAAAGAAGATGAAACATCCAGTGAGCGCTCCTTAACTCAAGTTTTTAATTACTTCTTCCATCCTCATTCCCCGGGACCCTTTAACCAAAACCAAATCGCCTTTACTTGCATAGCTTCTCAAGGCAGACGCGGCCTCTTCGTGAGTCTCTGCGTGTACGCCCTCAGTCCCGTTTGAGAGCGAGTCCAGCACCGAAGCTCCGAAATTTCCGTAAGTGATTACGTAGTCTACTCCGGATGAAGATAAATATTCCCCAATCCCTTTGTGCTCTGACTCAGCAGCCTCGCCGAGCTCTAGCATATCGCCTACCACCGCTACCGTTCGTCCGCCGCCTTTTAGGCGCATAAGCTCATCTATGGCCCGGCGCATGGAGTCGGGATTGGCGTTATAAGCGTCATTTATCACTTTGAAGCCTTGCGGCGTATCACTTACCTCTAGCCTCAGGTGCACAGGCTTAAACTTCTCGAGCCCTTCTCTAATTTCATCCGTTTCACAGCCGAGGCTATAAGCGATCCCTGCCGCGCACAGGGCATTCATCACATTATGCATGCCGATCGTGTGAAGTGTGACGGGAAAACCCTCACCTGCAATACTCATATAAAATTTAATCCCCGTGAAATCTTTTTCCTCTATCGAGTCACCGGTGACAAAGGATCCTTCGGACTTTATTCCGAAAGTGATTTTCCTGCAATTTGTATCATCCGCAATTTTCTGCACCCTCGGGTCGTCGGCATTTACAACGAAGAAAGTATCTTCATCAAATCCCTCGACAAGCTCCCCTTTGGCCTTAGCTACCCCCTCTATACCCCCGAGTTTTTCCAGGTGTGCACTGCCAATATTCGTTATGGCTCCTACGTCAGGCTGTGCAATCTGGGACAGTCTTCTTATTTCCCCGAAATCGTTCATTCCGAGCTCAACTACCGCCATCTCATAGCCCTCATTAAGCTCAAGAAGGGTTAGCGGAAGTCCTATCAAGTTATTAAAGTTTCCGTAATTTTTAAAACTGCTGTGATTTAATGAAATTATGCTGGATACCATTTCTTTTGTGGTGGTTTTGCCGTTTGAGCCCGTAATTGCAGCAAGCTCTATCCCGCTTAAAGACTTTCTCCAATTCATGGCAAGGTCACCGAGCGCGCAAAGGGTGGATCCGACTTGCACTAGTACTGCGCCTTCTCTTAAGTTCTCCGGGGCTTTCTCCACAACCGCGGCAGAAGCGCCGTTTTGAAAAGCCTGTTCTATAAACTTGTGTCCGTCGAAGTTTTCTCCCCTTAAGGCAAAAAACACCTCGCCCGGGCTGATCTTCCTCGAATCGGTCGACACTCCGGAAAGTGATCCAGCATTCTCTCCCGAGACTAGCTTGCCCTCTATTGCATTAAGTAAAAAGCTAAACTCCAATACTACCTCCGTCTGTACGATCTAATTAATTCACTCCCTGAGCGCGTCGCCTGCAATAATTCTGTCATCAAAGGGATATTTTTTCGTTCCTATTATCTGATAGTCCTCGTGCCCCTTACCCGCTATGAGCACAGTATCTCCATTATCTGCCATGCTAATCGCACGTAGGATTGCCTCTTTTCTATCAGAAACCCTGAAGTAGGGCTTCTTACTACCTGCGCCTTCTAGCACCCCTTTTTCAATATCATCTATAATCTTTTCCGAAGATTCGGTACGGGGGTTATCAGATGTTACTAATAGAATGTCTGAAAGCTCCTTGCCAATCAATCCCATTTTAGGACGTTTTGTTGTGTCTCTGTCGCCGCCGCAACCGAATACGAGTATTAGATTGCCCGCAGTCAGAGGTCTTGCAGCTCTGAGCACGTTTTCAAGCGCGTCGGGCGTGTGCGCATAGTCTACCAGTACTTTTATTCCAAGTGTGTTATCCACACTCTCCAGACGTCCCGGTATCACTTCCGCTGCCGATAGTCCTTTCTCTACACTATCTATAGAAGATCCAAGAGATACGGCAGTGGCCGCAGCCGCCAGTAAATTTGATAAATTATGGGCCCCGTAGAGCTTTGAATTTATATCCAGAGCGCCTGCGGGCGTAATTACCCTGGCCCTGATTCCATGCTCTGTGATCTCTGAGCTCTCAGCAAATACACCGGCGCCCCTGTCGTGAGCTGAATACGTAACTACCTCACCTTCTGCATCTTTAATAATTTCATTCCCGTATGGGTCGTCTAGGTTTATTATGGAGAATTTCCTTTCCTTCTCACTATTTTTCAAAACATCAGTAAATAGAGCCTTCTTTGTATTTAAGTAGTTCTCGATGGTTCCGTGATAATCCAGATGGTCCTGGGTTAGATTTGTGAATACGGCCGCGTCAAAATGACAGCCCATAACTCTTTTTTTATCAAGTGCGTGCGATGAGACTTCCATTGCCGCTATCTCTACTCCCGAATTTCTCATTTCTCTAAACATCCTCATTAGGTCTAAAGACTCAGGCGTGGTCATAAGCGACTGCACCTTATTCCCGCCGTATCGGTAGTCAATAGTCCCTAAAACCGCCGATTTAAGACTCTCTTGTCTCCATATGGACTCAAGCAGGTAAGTAATGGTAGTTTTTCCGTTTGTGCCCGTAATGCCTACAAGCGAGAGCTCTTTTGTAGGGTGAGCGTAGAAAATAGCCGAAACACCTGCAAGCGCCGCCCTTGAGTCCGGAACCTCAACCACCGTGACTCCACTAAGCTCGACATCAGGAGTCTTTTCTGCAATCACTGCCGAAGCACCGTTTGAAACAGCAGACTCTATGTACTTATGGCCGTCTGTCTTTTCACCTTTTAATGCAACAAATAAAAATCCTTTCTCTACTTTCTTCGAGTCAATAGATATACCGCTTATATTTAATTCGCCTGAGCCTATACTCTTAGTAACTTGGATTCCATTTATTAAATCACTCAGAATCATATTTTCGGCTGCAGCTCAATGGAACAAACCATTCCCTCTTGAATAAAGTCGCCTGGTGAGGGGTCCTGGTCCGTTACATAGCCGCTCCCCTTTACTTCTACTTTCACGCCTTCCGCCTCCGACCATTTAAGAATATCTCTCACACTCATACCGCTCAAATCGGGCATGATTTTTGTGCCTGCGTATACGTTTTTAGGGGAAACGCCCATATGGAACAAGACTTTTTCTGCTATCTCTTTGAAGATAGGGGCGGCAACAGAGCCTCCGTGTGTCTTATTCCTGGGAGCTTCTACAACAACTGCCATAGTTAGCTTTGGGTCGTCGGTAGGTGCAAACCCGATAAATGAGGCTATATAGCGGTCTTTATAGTATCCGCCGTAGCGGGGATCGGGAATTTGCGCTGTGCCCGTTTTACCGCCTACCGAGAACCCGCTGATCCGAGCCCTCTTACCAGTACCCTCTTCCACTACTTTTTCCGTTATTAGTTTCATTTGATAAGTAGTATCGTAGGACAATACGCGCGCGCGCACTTCGGGCCTATTTTCTCTTATAACAGTTCCGTCAGAGCCCATAATCTTTTTGATAATATAAGGCTCCATTAAATACCCGCCGTTTGCGATCGCCGAGAGCGCAGTGACGAGTTGAAGAGAAGTTACAGATATACCCTGACCGAATGAGATTGTGGCAAGCTCTATTTTCCCCCATTTTTTAGGAGGAAGAACTTTACCGCCGGACTCGCCGGGGAGGTCTATTCCAGTTTTATCACCGAAACCGAACTTCTTTAGATAGCTGTGGTATTTATCTCTCCCAAGGAGCTCTCCAATCTTAGACGCCCCTATATTGCTCGATACCCTAACGACGTCAGTAAACGTTAATGTTCCGTAAGGCTTTACATCCTTTATGACTTTTGATCCCACTTTTCTTCTGCCCATCTCACAGTCAAACAATGTGTCGGGGTTAACCTTATTCTCCTCAAGCGCCGAAGCTGCCAGGAAAAGTTTCATTGTGGAGCCGGGCTCATATGTATACCAGATCGGCAGGTTTCTCCTGTTTGCCTCAGGGTATTTACCATAACTATTGGGATCTATAAATGGGTAGGAGGCCATAGCCAATACTTCGCCGGTCTCAGGGTTCATAAGAATCGCCATACCCTTCTCGGCGTTCATGGTTTCAATTCCCTCTTTAAGCTCCCTTTCGACAATGTGCTGAATCTGTGAGTCTATAGTCAGCACGATGTCATGACCTGTGGTTTTCTCTTCATCAAAATCCTGCACGATATCGGGATTTTGTATGATCTTACGCCCGAAGGCATCTCTCTTGAGTGTAATATTTCTGGGGGTACCTATAAGAAGGTCGTCGAAGCGATACTCTATCCCCTCGATTCCGTTCGAGTCGATATTTGTAAACCCGAGCACTTGTCCTAGCAGGTGTCCGTTGGGATAAATTCTTTTTGGCTCCTCGATAAACCCTACACCCTCGAGATCCAACTCCTCGAGCGTCTCTGTGACATCAGGGTCTACAAGCCTCTTGAGCCAGACAAATGACCTTTTGGACGATGCCCTTGAGAGCACGGTTTTCTGGGATACATCAATATGTTTTGATATAGTTTTTGAAATATCAACCGGGTTTTTTACGTCTCTAGGGTTAACATAGACGGACTTAACATCTACATTCACAGCGAGCTCTTTTAAGTTGCGGTCGAGTATCTTTCCTCTTCGGGGGAGGAGCTTCGAGCTTCCGTGGTGCTGTTTTTTCGCTATTTTAAATGCGCGCTCTCTGTCCAGCACCTGCAGCTCAAGCGCTTTAAATGATACTGACGCAAAGAGCACAAGTAAGAGAACACCCACGAAACACACCCTCCATCTGGGCCTGTTCAGGTCTCTACCAAGTGATATTCTTTTGGAACTTTTTTTCTTTTTCATTCCATCTTATCACTAAGAATGTGTTTTGGCTCAATGTATACAATGTCTTGTTGTGTAGGAAACTTAAAACCAAGCTCCATTGCCGTACCCTCAAGGCTATCGGCGGATATCGCTTTCATAAATTCGGAGCTAAGCGTTTTATTTTCTTTCAGCAGCTCCTTGGTCTCTTTCTTATTCCAGGAGATTTCATACCCGAGCCTTATACCCTCAGCCTTAATCCGGAGATACCCAAGCGCCAATACGACTAAGAGGACAACCAGGAGCAGTAAACCGCCTGAAACCGCTTTTTTCGTTTTTTTTACCTTCTGTCTTGCACCTAAAGTGCCTGACTTAGCCATCTTTATATCCTCTCTCCTGCTCTGAGTTTCGCGCTTCTTGCCCTGGGGTTATCAAGAATTTCATCCTGTCCCGGAAGTAGGGGAGAGCGGGTGAGGATCTTTATCTCGCTCTTTTTTCCACAGCCACACTGAGGCATTGCAGGAGGACAAACACACGGGTTGGACATGCGCTGAAATGCGCTCTTCACAAGCCTGTCCTCAAGTGAATGAAAAGAAATTACAACAAGCTTTCCTCCGGGTTTCAGTAAAGAGACGGCTTTATCTAAAAATTCCTTTATATTGTCCAGCTCATTATTCACTGCAATCCTGAGAGCCTGAAATGTCTTTGTAGCGGGATGAATTCTAGCGGGATGAAACTTTTTCGGAATTGCTCCGGATACCAGCTTTGCAAGCTCAGCCGAGGTTTCGATAGGCTTCTCATTCCTTGCCTCTACTATATGTTTGGCAATTCTCTTCGCCCACTTTTCCTCGCCGTACATTTTCAAGACTTTAGATATTTCATCAACACTCATTTCATTCACAAGATCGTGGGCAGTAAAGCGGAGCCTGGCATCCATTCTCATATCAAGTACTTCGTCTCTCATGAAGCTAAATCCCCGATCGCTCGACTCTATCTGAAGAGAAGACATTCCAAGATCCGCCACAATGCCGTCCACAAGCTCTATATCCAGGTCTTCCAGCACACTATCTATCTGAGAGAAATTGCTGTTTCTTAGTACTACCTGGCTCTTATATTTTGAAAGTAGATCGGCTGAAATGGATATTGCCTCTTCATCGACGTCAAGACCGATTACCCTGCATTTGTACCCTGTATGCTCCAGTATTGCCTGCGTATGACCCCCAAGCCCGAGCGTGGCGTCTACATAAATACCCGTACTCTCGGTCACTAAATAATCCGTAACCTCTTTTGTCATCACCGATTTATGCATCGGTTTATTCATGTCTAGTAAAGGGCTTTCCATTTTGTTAGAGTCCTTGGTTTTATAATCCTTGTCCCGGGTTTTATAATCCTTGTCCCGCAAGCGTTTCTCTACTCTTTTTAAATTCTTCATAAGCACGCTCTGACTGCTCAACATCCCAAACTTCTTTAGACCATACTTCTATCCTCGTTAGCATACCTACCATTACAACATCCTTATTTATTCGAGCGTGGTTCCTGAGCGGCTGCGGTATGAGCACCCTTCCCTGTCCGTCTAACGGGCAATCAACTGCCCCGCCCATAAGGTAGCGGAGAAAGGAAATAACCTCTTGTTTGAACTGAGGGAGCTCAGACACTTTACGCTCGATCTCGTTCCATTCCTTAAGAGGATACGCGACAAGGCATTTATCAAAATTCGTTATTACAAAGGTTTCATCCCCGTACTTTTCCTTACAGACTTCTCGGAATTTAGCGGGCATGCTAACTCTGCCTTTATCGGTCATCGTGTGTTCGTAACGTCCTCTGAACATTATAGTACCATCTTATGCCACTTTATACCACTCTGAACCACTATATAATTTTGTATTAAGTTTGTCAAGTAAGGTTTTGTAATTTATCAATTTTTTAGAAATTCCCAATAGGTGGAAATAAAACTATTTTTCCACTCATTTTACCAGTATTAACACAAATAGAGCTAGAAACAGCAAAGATGCCAATACTTCAACTATGCAGTGTAACTACCTCAAGACTATAGATATTTAAATTTAGCATAATTCCACTGTAAAATTATACCATGCCATTTTATACCACTCAAAGGATGTAAATAGATAAACTTTCCGGGATTTTCAGGTGTTTTTAAGATATAGTAGAATCGGAATATTGAGTAAATTGATATATAATTCCCGTACTTTGAATATAGGAGCAGAATATATAATTTGGGATTAGTTTCTATGCCGGTTATTCGAATAAAACTAAGAGATAATAGCGAAGCCGTATATTTCCAATCCATTATGGGGACTTACTCACACCTTGCATGGGTAAGGACGGACGACCCCCGCTCCGGAATCATCAATATTATAACAACCCCGGACAGAGAAGATGAGACAAGGGCGCTTTTGCAGGAGCTAAAGAGTGAGCTAGATTTCGAAGAGGTTGAACAAAGTGGTGAATAATAGTATTCATATAAAAAACAGATGAAACAGCACGAAGAATTAACCCGTTCTGCCGGTCTTGTCGGCTCTCTTACCCTCCTTAGCAGGATAGCCGGGTATGTCCGGGATATGGTCATAGCTTATTTCTTCGGCGCGTCCGCCTCGACCGACGCATTCTGGGTGGCATTTAGAATCCCCAACCTCCTAAGGAGGCTCTTCGCCGAGGGGTCGCTCACAATCTCCTTCATTCCTGTCTTCACCGATTACCTGGAAAAAGGGAATAAAGAAGAGGCTAAAAAGGTCGCAGACACCGTATTCACCATACTTCTCGGTCTACTAATACTCATATCAATAGCAGGCGTAGTTCTATCTCCATACATAATAAAAATATTCGCAGCAGGCTTTGACACAGAAACATTTAACCTGGCGGTAACTCTTAACCGCTACATGTTCCCATACATACTATTCATTTCACTTACGGCACTATCCATGGGCGTGCTGAACTCGCTTAGGCATTTCTTCGCACCGGCCATTTCCCCCGCTGTTTCGAATATCTGCATTATAGCCGCAATATTTTTAATACACCGGAGCCTGAACGTTCCCATTTACTCCGCCGCGATTGGAGTAATGTTAGGCGGTGTTCTTCAGCTCCTGATTCAGATTCCGTTTTTAAAAACCCGTGGTTTTCTGTTTGGATTTAGTACGAGCTTTAAACACCCGGCGGTCAAACGTATAGCACTATTAATTGTCCCTCAGCTCTTCGGAGTAGCTGTTTACCAGATCAATATCATAGTCAACACACAGTACGCCTCCTTTATGCCTCAGGGAAGTATCTCCTATCTCTATTTCGCTGAACGTCTGATAGAGTTTCCGCTTGGAATAATTGCCGTATCCATTGCAACCGTGCTCCTTCCGAGCCTCTCCTCACACGTTTCAAAAGGGGAGTTTGGAAAATTCAGAGAGACCTACTCATACACTTTGAGACTCATGCTATTCATACTGATCCCAGCGCTTGTGGGTCTTATCGTGCTCAGGGTTCCCATCTGCAACCTCCTATACCAGAGGGGCGAATTTAGCTACGCTGCCACAATATTCACCTCTCAGGCAATCTTTGGCTATGCGATCGGGCTATGGGCTGTTGGGGGTATAAGGATTACAGCGCCCGCTTTCTACGCAATGCAGGACACTAAAACACCTGTCATTATTGCCTTTACAGCATTCATAGCAAATGCGGTACTGGGTTATGTCCTGGGTTTTAAGTTCGGGCTCCTCCATACGGGCCTGGCAATTTCAAGCTCGGTCTCTTCTATAATAAATTTCCTGCTGCTCTTTTACCTGGTAGAAAAACGGGTAGGCGACATTAAGGTGAGATCTATACTTATACTTTGCGCTAAATTAATCGTGATTTCACTTATTATGGGTTTTGCAGCATGGAAATTCTCAGGGCTTGCCGATTGGAGCGGATCCGGATTTGCATGGGAGAAGATAGGAGTTTTGGCAGGAACGATCGTACTTTCGGCAGCAATTTACTTTACACTGGCAAAGCTGCTGAGAGTAAAAGAGTCAGACTTTCTCTTTGGAATGATCCGCAGAAAATTCTCACGTACAAATTGATAATATTTATTCGCGGAATAAAGAGAAATGAAAAAAAGGGCTGACAGTGACATTGAGTCACCATCGGCCCCGTTATTTAAGATTTTAAGTTATCTACCTAATTGCGCAGAAACCAAAATTCTTTGTGCCTCCGGGCTGTACAATATTGTTCCAGGACACTCCCTCTGCTGTAACGGTACTGCCGCTCTGTGTATATGTCGCATTCCACATATTTCTTACAGCCCCATCAATCGACAATGAGACTAACCAGTCCTCAGGTGAGGAGCCCGAGTTAGAAACGGTTACCTGAGCGCAGTAACCCGCTCCCCAGTCGTCATTGATGACAACGGTTGCGGTAACATCCTCTCCGCTGGGAGGCGCGTTAAACTCATCTTCATCATTTGCGCTGCTGCACCCGGGGTCTACAGGATAGTCCGTAAGCCCGTCGCTGTCGTTGTCGATACCGTCAGAGCATGCGAACACCGGCGGGGGCGGTGTGGGTTGAGGAGTTGGTTGAGGTGTCGGCTCTGGAGGCGCGACTCGATCTGCGCAGAAACCAAAATCCACGGAATTTCCGGGCGCGACCGTATTATTCCAGGACACGCCTTCTGCCATAACTTCATCACCTGACTGTGAATACTCAGCATTCCACATATCTTTAACGGTTCCCTCAATAGTAAAGGCAACCACCCAGTCCTCTGTGCTGGTGCCATTATTTGTAACCACCACCTGAGCGCAGTAACCCGATCCCCAGTCGTCGTTGATGGAGACAGAGGCGGTGACATCCCCTCCGCCAGGAGGCGCGTTAAATTCGTTATTGTCGGTTGCGGAGCTGCATCCCGGGTCGTCCGGATAATCGGTTAGACCGTCGCCGTCATTGTCGATACCGTCCGAGCACACCGCAGTAGGAGGAGGCGGTGTAGGTGTGGGAGGAGGCACGTCGCTGTCCATCAGCTGACTCAGCAGCGCCACTTTATCGTCCCAAACACTCTGCCAGTCGTCCTGCAGTATCCCTCCCGTGTCCCCGCTATTTGGGTTCCACGACCAGTAAAAGAAGTTCGTCATACCCTTACCATCCATCCAGTTTATAAGGGCGTCCTGCCATGTTTTGTCTCTCGGGTCGCCGCCGTTTCCGTACCTGCCGCCGAACTCGCCGATGATGACCGTATAGCCCTGATCCACCAGATAGCCGAAATGCGTATCCCAAATTGCAGGCATATTCCCCGGAAAATTTGAGTCATTGAAATACGGCTGAACAAAAACGTCCGGTCCGTATACGTGTGGGCTTAATACCAACTTATCCCCGGGAATATTCAATGGAAAGCAAGAGAATGGTTCTAGGTTCCCGCCCCACCAGTGTTGAATGGAGCCTGA
>DEIM01000002.1:1592-5074 GCA_002352485.1 Candidatus Dadabacteria bacterium UBA2774 | reverse complement strand
AATACTAGTAAAGAAGGGGTAAAACTGAGTGGTATTGTGAACATAACGTAAGGGTGATGTGGACTTAATCCGGGTGTTGTAATAATTTGCAATTATTGAGTTTTCTGGCAATAAAAAAGGGGAGCTTCAGCTCCCCTTTTTGTAGTCATCTGCTCACTTTGGAAATACAAAGTTTAAAGGTCCGCCGGGTTTTTGTCTTTAATGCCGGGCCAGTTCTGATCGGCCTTGACGATGTTGCCGGGAACGTCCTAAAGCCATATTTTTTAGTTAAGAAAAGGCATATGGTAGAAGACCGAGGCGATTAACCTGTACTCGAACTCTTCATCATTTGTCAGCGGAAAGCCCGCGCCGAATCCAAAATCGATGTCTTTGTTATTAAAGGGAGAGATTTTTATGCCGGGGTCTATATTCAGCACCGATTCCCCGTCCTCCTCGCTGTTTAACACGGTCTCGCCGTCAAACTCAAGTAATATCTCCGCCACATTCCCCAGAGGATATAGCATTGAGAGGTTGTAGCCGAGCTCGTCCCCCTCGTCCTGGTCCCCATTTTGGTTTACCGGAAATCCCAGGGATAAAAACCCGACTAACTCAAAGCCGTGGACTTTATAGCCGAAGTCAACAAACGGTTCAATCTCTATTATGTTGTCGCTGCCGATGCCCTTTCTGTCGCTACCGGTCGGAAGTCCGAACTCTATGCCGCCGCCAAGGAGTATGCCGTACTCCTCAAGCACAAATGACGCCAGCTTCACACCTACTTCAATATTATTAAGGTTATTCTCGTTAGACCCGTCATCAACGTCTAAAAATGTGTAGGGTATATTCGCTTCAACGCTAATGTTCCTGGTGAACGCATATTCAAGCTCAAGCCTTATGGTGCTTTCCTTAAATCTCGACGGGCCTTCGCCTTCTTCCCCGAGCTCTTCGTCCTCTACCTCACCGCCAACGTCTAAAAAGAAGTAATCGAGCCTGATCTTTGTGTCCGGCGAGGGAGATTCCGATATCAGAGGGTGGGAAAAGTGAAGTCCTTCGTCAGAATCCTGTCCGTCATGGTCAGCCAGTGAATACATATTTGTGCTTAGCACCATCAGTAACGCAACCGCAAGAATACTGGAATATCTCATAATCAGCATATTTAACATTGGGGCTCCCTTAATCTATTGGCATTTATACCGGAACTACAATCAATCTGCACACCGTAGCAGCGCAGTTACTGTGTGATTTTAAGTTTCCCCTTCATATTTGGATGATAGCGGCAGAAATACGTTTCATACATATTTTCAGTAACGACTGTCTGCCACTTCCCTTCCGTCTTGATGAGGCCCGAGTCCCAGCTCTCATCATCTGCTGTGACTGTGTGCGGGATAAAATCGTAATTTATCCAGGTGATTGTGTCGCCGGGCGCTACACTCAGCTCCTTGGGAGTGAACTCAAGATTGCGTATCTCGACCACGTGCTCCCTGGGCGCAGTGTCTGTGGCCGTAGCGGGCTGGATGGATATTGATATTAGGACTGCGACCGCAATCACGGCCACAGTCCTAAGTGAGGATGATAGTATGCCCATTTTAATTGTTAACCGCATCGACCATCTTCTGGGCGTGCTGCTCGTGGCTTTTGAAGATCACGATGGCTTGTCCGAAGAGCTCTTTCATCTGAGGGTTCTGAATGTTGGGGATGAAAGTGCCCTCAACTAAAGAATTCACCGCCTGATGGTAGGCAAGCTCGTTTGCAGCGTATTTCTTGTCGAATGCGTCTCCGCTCAAAGCGCTCATCTCTTCTACAAGCTGATCGGCCTGCTGGTTCAGGTTCTGGCTCAAGAAGTTATCCTGAGGCTGGGCGTTTAGCTTCTGAAGAAGCGCCAGGGCCTGTTCGTTTACCCCGGTATGGTCACGCACCATAGTCTCTGCAAACTCGATTACAACGGGGTTCTTTGACTTCGCAAGCGCCAGGTGCGCATAACGAATATCTATATTGTCAGCAGTATAGGCTACATGCGCTATCTCAAGATCATTAAGATCCGCGGGAGACGGGGCCTTGTCGGCCGACGCGGGGATTGAAACGGCAGCAAAAATAATCGCCACTGCCAAGAATGCAAAAACTGATCTAATAATAGTGTTCTTACTCATAATAGTTACTACCTCCTAAGTGTTTTTGATTTAAACCGCTTAATGTCGTGTGAGGCAATTAAAGATCTGCCGGGTTTTTGTCTTTAATCCCGGGCCAGTTCTGATCGGCCTTAACGATGTTGCCGGGTATGTCTTCAAACCACATTTTTTGAATGTTGCTGTCGAGGTTCAAGTAAAGCTTGCCGTCAACGATTCTCCAAACTTCGGGGTCACCGACGAACTTCTTATTTACAGAAACACCAAAAGCGCAGTATCCGCCGTATGCGGGGAGATACTTTTCCGGGTTCTTCTCAAAGGCTTTCTTATTGTCCTCGTTGGCGAAGAGATAGGTAACGCCGTCTACTACCACAAGGTTGTTGCCGTCGCCCCTCACTGGTTTTCCTTCCGTGTGGTAGGAAACCAAGTCGTATCCGAGCACGCCCGTGGTGCTGTTTTCAACGCCAGCCGCAAATGACTCTACCGCCCAAAAGCTAACTGCTAATACCAATACCGAAAATACCAAAGATTTTAATCTGTTCATGATTATCTCCTTAAAGTTTTATTTTTCGGGGAGATTTGCTCCCCTATACCGTTTGATTCCCTACTTACACATATCTGATGTGGTACTTCTCAGAGAGCGCATCGATCTGTGCCTGAGAGGGCTCGCCGTTCTCGTAAAGTGCCGCCATCTCGACAAAGTAATTGTCGAACTGCCCGGGCAGTATGGTGTCTATCACGATGCTCGGCCTCTCGCCTACGTTAGTGAAACCGTGGGATATTCCCCGCGGCAGGAGCGCCGTTACGCCCGGCACCGCAAGCATGGTCTGATCGCCAAGCGACACCTCGATCTCGCCCTGGAGCACGTACACCAGCTCGTCTTCGTTCTCGTGGACGTGAGCCGCCACTCCTTTCCCCGGAGGGGTTACGATCTGGATCACCGAAAATACGTTATTGGTATCCCGGCTCTTCACTTTGTGTATGAACTCGCCGCCCGCGATGTTAAGCACATCGCCGCCGTCCGGTACTACGATGATGGGGTCCTGCGTGAAGGAGCTGCCTTCTCCGTCTACAAAATAAACGCTGTCCTTTGCTTCTGCTGGATTATTTGCTGACATGTTTATCACCTCCTAGTGATAAGTTATGGCGTTTGATTTTAATGATCGCCATAATCATGCCCCCTATAAGTACAAGCGCCGTGCCAAACGGTATCTGATACGAGAGAAAGAGCGTAACCCACATGAATTATTGGGTAATGTGAATGCACGGTCGAGCATTCGTCTCGGCGCCGTGCGCACACTTATTCACGGAATAAAATAAATCTACGGAATATCACAATGGGGACGGGCCGGAGCGCGGAGCGCGATCGGGGGGAAATAATCT
>DEIM01000002.1:1016-1566 GCA_002352485.1 Candidatus Dadabacteria bacterium UBA2774 | reverse complement strand
GGACGGGCCGGAAGCTTTTGTCGTTACCCCCCTTAGGAAAAGGGGGGTTAGGGGGGATTTGTAGTTTTCTTCTGCTATATTTCCTACATGCTCAAATATAATAATAAACTTCAAACTCTTGCCAGAGAATTAAGAAAGAACATGACTGACGCTGAAAAGAAATTATGGTCCAAGCTAAGCCGTCGGCAGATGGATGGACAGCGGTTTTATAGACAGAGGATAATAGGTAACTACATCGTGGACTTTTACTGTCCGACATCAAAATTGGTAATAGAGATTGACGGTGGACAGCATTATTCTGGCAAGGTTGAGCAGGATGATAGAGAACGCGATAGAAGATTAAATGATCTTGGTTTAACAGTGCTAAGGTTCTCTAACCTCGATGTGTTAAATGAGGTTGGCGGCGTTCTGGAGCATATATATTTGAATTTAAAGTGAGAAAAAGCTTAACTGCTAAATCCCCCCTATCCCCCCTTTTCCTAAGGGGGGTAAATTCTTAAAGTTACATAATGCCAGGTTCCGTAATAGATTTTGTTTCAGTAAGGAGCAT
>DEIM01000002.1:0-904 GCA_002352485.1 Candidatus Dadabacteria bacterium UBA2774 | reverse complement strand
CCGGGGCAATATCCGCTACTTAATTTGTTGTAGGTAATCTAAAACAATAAGCCATATGAGATTCAAGATGTATATTTCAAGAAGGAGAAATATAAATTAGATTATTCCCGGGGAGGATGGAAGCGGGGCTCCGGGGCTTATTGGCCGGCGCTCAGGATATTAAAATAAATAATAAGTAGGGGGCTCAAATGCTTCATTTAGAAGAATTCGTTATCTCTGTTTTTACCCCGGTAACGGAAATTATAGATATAGTAGCGATATTGTTTATTTTATGGGGCTTTGTAAAAGCAATGTACGACTTTATTGCGTTAAGGGTAAAGAATAAAGCTCTTAGCAGTATGGATATAAAAAGTATCAGGTGCTATTTGGGGACTTATCTTTTACTGGGTTTAGAGATAATGATAGTCGCCGACTTAATAAAAACCGTTTTGAATCAAACGACAGAAGATCTTATCTTTCTAGGCGGCATTGTTATTATCAGGACTATATTGTCTTATTTCCTGAATAAAGAGATAGAAGAGATGAGAAGTGATTTGTAAATTTTGCCGGTTTTGAGAATTTAACAAGCAGTTCTCTTACATAATGAATGGCCCCCTATTGAATGACACGGTAAAAACTGTAAAATACAAACCTTCCCGCTATTATTCTTTATTGCGCTTATAATAGTGAGCCCGCCCTATAGTGCCCGGGTGGCGGAATTGGTANNCAAGGGACTTAAAATCCCTCGAGTTAACACTCGTGCCGGTTCGAGTCCGGCCCCGGGCACCACATCATTTAAATTCCCGGACTTATCCGTCATTCCAGGCCCAGATACTGAATCAAGTTCAGCACAGGCCCGGAATCTTATATTTTAATTTTATTCCCCGGCATCGCTGCATTCTGATTAATTCCCCCGGATCGTGCT
>DEIM01000095.1 GCA_002352485.1 Candidatus Dadabacteria bacterium UBA2774 | reverse complement strand
ATTAAGGGTTTCATCCAATAGATTTAATCAATTGCATACCCAAGATTCTATAAGCCCAGCTAAGGAAGAGCCTGCGGACTATTTCTTCATTTCAGGCTCGAATACCTCCGGATCTGCACACAACGCCCACGCCATTGCTTGCGCTTGCCCCGGATTATTATCCATATTAGTGCAAACAGCAAACCACGCGTTATTTGCGTCCGGGCTCGGAGCGCTTATTGTCAGTAGAACCTTATTCTCCGTACCCATAAACCCAAGGCACACCCCTCCCCCGCTGATTAAAGTTTTCCCTGACGGACATGTGCTGGTGGCCGATACGGTCTTCCCCGAAGGTATGGAAACAACCTCTGATTCCACTTTTACAGTGGTAATGCCACCCTCCTCTGCATTTACGTATAGTGGGATTGCGGTTAGAAAACCCAACATAAACATTAAAGCAAACGTGATATAGCTCTTATTCATTTTCGATCCTCCCTGTATCTTTATTATGTCTATAAGAATACTCAATCAAACACATAATCCGAGTGCATTTTCAACGCATAGTTTTACAAGCTTAACAGAGTTATACTTATAGTTAGAATGAAAATCCTTATAAAAAGGAGCTTGATGATTAAAACTACTCTAATAGCAATATTATTCTCTGTGCTATTCACGGCTACACCGGGGTTCTCACAAACGACAGAGTCAGGTGAGTCTGAGAGTCAGCAGGCAATTGAAGAAGCACCCAAGGTTATAGAGCAGCCTGCTTATGAGTATTACTACTGGCCGGAAGAGGACTTGAATAACTTTGACCTTTCCACTATGGGCTCAGGAAAAAGCGGCAGCACCCTTGGGGATAAATCAAAGAGGACGAGCAATATTGAAGCAAACTCCTATTTAAAGTCCCAAAAAGAAAATCAGCAAGAGAAAACCGATAGTGAAGAAGACACTGAGTCCACTAAGAAATCGAGTGAACCTCTATATGTTGAGCCTGTTGAAAAACCCAGCGCTCAATCACCTTCGGGAAATCCTATTTATGAATGGAAGGATGAAAACGGCACTTTGCACATGACAAACGACTTGGGTAAAGTCCCGCCGGAATACCAAAACCAATTCTTTGAATCTGAGCCTGAAGGTCCGGGCCAATAAGGGATCTTACGAAGTACAGCCAATTAGGGAGAGTTTACTTATCGTGAAAACGTCCTTCTCCGTGCTGTTGGTCGGGCGCGTTCCTTTTTGAGTCTATTTTCTCTTCATACTGCTCTTTATATTTATCGCACACTGAGGGATCAGCCTGATTTTCCTTCATGCAGTCTCTATACCTTGCCGAAGGCCTGTCCCACTCAAGCCCGCTGCATCCACCCGCGAAAATTACTACTGCCAGAAACATTATGATTTTTATCATTCACCACTCCACCTTATAAGATAATACATCGATAAATAGAATAATCACAGAGAGTTAAATAAGGCCCGGGCCGAAACCCGGGCCGTTTAAGTTTATCTGATTTAATGGGCTAAGAAAGCTCAGTTTAGAACGTTATAACCCCTGCCTCTCATGCAGTTCCTGTAAATATCCTCATAACCTTTCTCTGAGTCGTATACACCCTTGGCTCCGCCTGCTACGCCTCCGATTACAGCTCCGTACGCAAGCCCCTTAACAGCATCGCCCGCAATTGCGCCGATAAGCGCTCCGGTACCGGTTCCTACAGCGCCGCCCACTACCGTATCCTTAGCGGTGTCTTTCCAGCCGGGTGCTCCCTGTTTGGCTATGGCTCGGCATTCGGCCTGGTCTCTGTAATATCTGTCCCCGTTATTTACACTCTGGGGGTCTATTACAGGCGTATAGGTCTGACATCCGAGTACCGCTACTCCTAATACTAAAAATGCGATTATCTTCACTTTAATCTCCTTCGTATACGTATTTTATATAGATAATAACAGTTTACTGACAGATAACTTCAATACTACTGTTTTATCTCTTCCGCAACTTCAACGTGATCACCGCCTATAGCGTCTTTAAGCTCATAGCCGACAAGCGGTTCATAATCCCCAAGCTCGTAATCACGGATTGTCAGTTCACATTTACTAAGCCCGTTCTCAGCATAACAGGAATAGGACAAGTTTGTTCCGGCTATACCGTTCTTCCCGTCTTTCACGACTACAGAAGGAATGAGTCCGAAGTTATGGACATCAAACCCGCCTTTGTCATTCTTGGAAATACGAAAGAGACCAATGAACTCGATTTCATTAGTGTCCAGCGGTGCGGCATCGGGATTCTCAACCGTAACCCTGCGCGCCTCTTCGTAAATAATAGCCGTGTTGCCAAGGTTATTTACACGATCAAGGATATTCACCGTTATCTTCTGTATCATCCGGCCGTCCTGAGTCTTAGTAATTACCCTTTGTACCGGCACTTCAAAAGAGTTGCCGCCTGAATTTATAGGCTGTCCGAATTTTCTTTCGGTTACTACCTGAATACCGTTTTGCTCAACTGTCGTTGATAGAGTTTTCCCGGCTAGCAGACTGTCATAGAGCTGCCTAAACTCCGTAGCGCTCATATCAGGCTCGGCAGCCTGAAGACCAATAGCGCCCGCCATCATTAACGCTATAGTAAATATGCTTATTTTTATCTTACTCATCAAAACCTCCATGTATGTAGTTTAATAACCTCAACTCACACCATAATAACTATAAAAATATACCAATTCAAGTATTTAGAAGGCCCAATTTCTGCTAAGATAACCCGTGGTGTATAATTACGCAGATGAGCCAGGACCCGGAAGAAAGTCAAAGCAGCCAGTCCGGCAGTGACAGCGAAAGAAGACAGTTTATTCTCCAGGTCGTACAGCCCGGACTTGCAGGGCTTATGGACGGCACAGTATCCTCACTCGCCCCCCTATTTGCGGCGGCACTTGCAACGGAGGACAGCAGGACCGCGTTTCTTGTAGGGCTCGCCACAGCAGTCGGCGCCGGTATCAGTATGGCATTTTCTGAAGCACTCTCAGACGACGGGAAGATAAGCGGACGTGGTAGCCCCTGGATGAGAGGAATCGTAGAAGGATTAATGACTTTTCTCGGAGCCATTGGGCATGCGCTCCCATTTTTAATACCCCA
>DEIM01000013.1 GCA_002352485.1 Candidatus Dadabacteria bacterium UBA2774 | reverse complement strand
CTTTCCTTGCCCATGATCCTGTATGTCACGGCGCGTTTGGGTATGACATAATCGATGCGGCTCTTTGTGCATACTTTCTCTGTACTATCGATAATCCTCACGTTAACGCTTATAGTGCTCCCGTTTTCATTATCCACAGCCCCTATTACGGTTAGCTCTTTTGAGGCCCCTACAGGGCGCATGAAGTCCATATTGATGTTTGTTGTAAGAGCGATCTTTTGGTATTTATCGAACATAGTCCAGAAAGCGACTTCGTCCATAAGAGCGCACTGTATACCGCCGTGGAGAATGCCGGGGAAACCCTCTAGGTGACTTTCGGGGCTTATCTTTGTAAAGACCTCGCCCTTTTCATCGTCTGCAAAGAATTTTAATCGGAGCCCGAGCTCGTTTCGCGGATCGCACGCAAAGCACCCGTAGCCCGGGAAATCTAGGAAAATATTTTCTATTTCTCGAATCATATAGGTTAATGGCTCTCTTTATAAATACCTATATAGACTAAATCTAAGAGTCTTCGTTACCCGATTCCCTTTCGACCACTTGAGCTACGGCGGCTACCCTTTCATCAGAGGCGAGACCGATGAGTTTGACTCCCTGAGTGCCCCTTCCGAATATGCTGATCTCTGATGCGTTCATACGTATCACTTTACCGCCGTGAGTGGTAATCATCATTATCTGGGTCTCGTTCGTCACCTGAAACGCGCCGACGACCCTTCCGTTTTTATCAGTTGTTTTAATTGTTATTACACCTTTACCACCCCTTCCCGTAAGCCTGTAGTCTTTAACGAGCGTCCTCTTACCGTAACCCATTTCGGTAACGGTAAGTACCTGGGCTTCGGAGTTCTCGATAACCTCAAGACTCACTACGCGGTCGCCCTTATCGAGCCTTATCCCTATAACGCCTGTTGCAGAACGGCCCATCTCGCGCACAGCCTCTTCCCTGAACCTGATGGCCTGGCCGAAATGGGAAGTAAGGAGTATTTCGTCGCTTCCACTTGTGAGCCTAGCATTTATCAGCTCGTCATCGTCTCTGATGTTAAGGGCTATAATGCCTCCAACTCGGGGCTTTGAATAGGCCATGAGCTTTGTCTTTTTGACGATGCCGTTCTTTGTCCCCATGATAATAAACTGGTCTTCCCTGAATTCACGAACCGGGAGCACTGCGGCTATCTTTTCCTCAGGGGCTAGATTTAAGAGATTAACCAGGGCTTTACCCCTTGCAGTAGGCCCCGCCTCGGGGATCTGGTGTACTTTTAACCAATACACTTTTCCTAAATTAGAGAAGAAAAGTACGTAATTGTGCTTTGAGGCTATGAAAAGAGTCTCGACAAAGTCAGTGTCCTTGGTCGTCATTCCGGTCCTGCCCTTCCCTCCCCTGCGCTGGCTCCGGTATATGCTCAAAGACGTTGTCTTTATATATTCTTCATGGGTAATGGTTACTACCATATCCTCGTCGGCTATGAGATCTTCAATCGAAATCTCCTCTGCGCTGTCGAGTATTTCGGTCCTTCTATGATCACCGTATCGGTCCTTTATCGCAGCTAGCTCATCCGTGACTATTCCGAGTATCAGATGATCTTTATCTAAAATCTCTTGAAGGCGCTTAACAGTGGCCAAAAGCTCTTTTCTCTCATCTAGGATTTTATCCCTTTCAAGCGCTGTGAGCCGCTGGAGACGCATGTCCAATATGGCCTGAGCCTGAATATCGGAAAGAGAGAGCTTGGAAATTAGCCCTGATTTTGCGGTAGCGGGGCTGTCGGAGCTGCGAATGAGCTTAATTACCTCATCTAAGTGATCAAGCGCAATCTTGAGCCCTTGCAGTATGTGCAGCCTTGCCTCGGCCTTGGCAAGCTCGTACTGGGTGCGCCTGGTTACAACCTCTTTTCGGTGCTCTATGAAATGGCCTATAGTTTGTTTGAGTGAAAGCACCTGAGGCTGGTTACGGACTAGTGACAGCATGATAATACCAAACGAGGTGTCCATTGGTGTGTGCTTATAGAGCTGGTTCAGAACAACTTCTGCCATATCGCTCCGCTTGATTTCAATTACGAGCCTTATGCCGTCACGGTCGGACTCGTCCCGAATATCGGAAATGCCCTTAATCTTCTCTTCCTTTACGAGGTCCGCTATGCGCTCAATGAGTCTTACTTTGTTAACCTGGTAAGGAATCTCGTTTACTATGATTATTTCTCTGTCGCCTTTTTTCTGCTTTTCTATTTTGGCTTTGGCTCGTATGCGGATAATACCGCGTCCGGTCTCATAGGCTTGACGTATTGGGTTTTTGCCCATGATAAAACCGCCTGTAGGGAAATCGGGACCGGGGATGTGCGTCATTAATTCATCAAGTGTGATATCGGGGTTATTGGCCTGCGCCACTACAGCGTTTATTAGCTCAGTAAGGTTATGAGGAGGAATATTGGTGGACATACCAACAGCAATTCCCGATGAGCCATTTAAAAGAAGATTTGGTATCTTGGCCGGAAGTACGAGGGGTTCATGCTCTCCGCCGTCGTAGTTCGGGACAAAATCTACGGTGTCTTTGTCGAGGTCCTCAAGCATCTCGCTTGCAAGCCTATCGAGCCTGACCTCGGTGTATCGCATGGCTGCTGGAGGGTCTCCGTCAATCGAGCCGAAGTTACCCTGTCCATCCACAAGCATGTATCGCATGGAGAAATCCTGTGCCATTCTTACGAGCGTATCGTATATAGCGGCGTCACCGTGTGGGTGATATTTACCCATCACGTCTCCGACGATTCTGGCAGACTTTTTGTAGGGTCTGTTCCACTGGTTTCCCACCTCGTCCATGCCGAAGAGGATACGTCTGTGAACGGGTTTAAGCCCGTCCCTGACGTCGGGAAGTGCGCGTCCTATGATGACGCTCATCGAATAACTGAGATA
>DEIM01000059.1:3607-5833 GCA_002352485.1 Candidatus Dadabacteria bacterium UBA2774 | reverse complement strand
GGATTTAGGGATTTAGCTGATTCACGTACCAGTTTTTTCCAGTTATTAGCGGAATTAATTCTAGGTTTACTTTTGCTTTTTTTGCTGAGCTGTACAGCGCGCTCCGCGGCTTCGTCTAAAGTGGGGGCGAAATATATATCCCTGTCATCGCTTGTAAGATCAGATCCCAAAAAGCAGATCACTGCGGGCTTGCCGGTCTCTCTGACTGCTTCCAGCACTTTTACGGCAACGCTGTCGGATGGAGGCTTTGAAACAAAAAGAAGTACCTCTGTATTCTTATCGTTATCAAGCATCTTGATCGCCTGAAGCGTCGTTATGCCGCCCACTTCTTCAGACAGATCCCTTCCACCAACGCCGATTGCGTGAGTTATGCCGGAGCCCAGGTTGTCTATGAGACTTGTGACCTCCTGCATTCCCGTACCCGCGGCTGCGATTGCTCCAATTGGTCCTTTGTTTAGCACATTCGCAAACCCGAGCCCGATTCCATTTATTATTGCCGTCCCGCATCCCGGTCCCATGACTAAAAGCCCCCTCTCGCTTGCCCTCTCTTTAAGCTCTATTTCTTCCTGGACCGTTATATTGTCACTAAACAAGAACGTATGCATTCCCTTTTCAATTGCCTTTGCGACTTCAATCTTCGCATATTCTCCAGGCACGGAAACAACCGCAATATTAGCACCCGGTAGAGCTTGCGCAGCAGTCTCGATATTTTTATAGGAGATGTCTGAAGTAGATGCAAGCTCTCCCGGCAGGAGTAAGGAGTCAAGGCTTTCAATAGCCTCATTTCCTTTATCCGCTGATACAGCCTCTACCGCAACAATCAAATCGTTTGCGCTTGCCGCATCCGGAATTTCACTTATCAGCCCGGCCTCTTTAAGCATGGCGAGGTTGGCCTCGGTCGCCATAATAGCGGCTGCGTTCTTTATACCGTCGAGCGCCCTCAGCTTCTGGCTGATCTGCATCAGTTTCATCGAGTCCTGGTAGTGGTTTTTCTTAATTGTGCTTACTGTTGCCATAATATATCGACCGTGTTTAAACAGTTATGTAATATTCACTCTCTCCGTTTCCATTTTATGCCGCGAGCCTATACTTACTCCCGAATGCCGTGACCGCTTTTGTAAAACATTCATAGGGCGCGTGCACTATACCGGCCCCTATCTGCCCTGCACCCGAGCTCTTGTGCACGACTGCGCTGTTAATGCTGGGCAGGATTTCAGTCTCCACTACCTTCCTTATGTCGATCCCAAGGGGCGTGCCCTCAAAATCAAGCGAAGGAATGCCGAACTTTGTATTTTTAACAGTTGTTATCTGACCCATTCTCTTTGTAATCTCCACCGATTCCTGATAACCGCCCCCCGCAAAAGAGGCCATTGACGGAGCGGCTGCGATTGCAAACCCGCCGAGTCCCATAGTTTCGATTATCGAGCTGTCCCCTATATCGGGAGCCCCGTCACTCGGGCCGTAGCCCGGGTTATAGAGCGCGTCCAAAAGATACGGTGCGGGCGCATTGAACCACTTATCACCAAGACCGCTTACCCTTATTCCAAAATCAGTACCGTTTCTGGACATTGCTGTCACGATTGTCGAATTCTCTATGTCTCTTGCCGAGTCCATGGCGAGCTTACAAGCCGTCATGCTTATATTGAGAAAGAAATGGCTGTTCCCGGCGATAAACCGGTAGACTTGAAACGCCTGCTCTTTGGGGAGCTTCAGGGAAAACAGAGGCTCGACCAAGCTTTTCAAAAAAATGTTTGTAGATGAGGCGTGGCGGTTATGGCACTCGTCCCCCATTTGAATCCCCTGCGCAAGAACGCTCCAAACCGGGATACCTCCCATTTTCTTTAAAACTTTTTTCATAGCCGGGCCGAACACGTCCCTAATAAATTTAAGACGCTCTATCGATTCCTCTGAGACCGAGCCGAACCAAAGCACCTTCCCCCCGCCCTCGTTAAATGTAGAGTAAGCGGTATTTCCGTGTTTCTGGTCCTTGGTGACGATAACAGGCATTGACGCTGATATTATTCCGGTCATAGGCCCGACTGCATCGTGATGATGCCCGGGGGAGAGTGTAATTTTCTCCGTCTTCATAAGTTTTTCGGCTTGCTTATCGTCTTTGGCCAAACCCTCAAAAATTAATGCCCCGCGGATGGCCCTTTTCATTGGATCACACATCCTTTTCCAGCTTATCGGGGGCCCTGAATGGAGTATTGTATGCGGAGTCATTCC
>DEIM01000059.1:430-3503 GCA_002352485.1 Candidatus Dadabacteria bacterium UBA2774 | reverse complement strand
GCCGCTCCACTTTATCTTAAGTCGGAGGAACAGCCAGCACCCATATTAGTTTTGCCTCTTTATTACCTATGTTCTTCCATTTATGGTCGTGATGAGTCCTGAAATTGAGACTATCTCCAGCGCTCAGGACATACGTATCATCTTTGATTTTGAACTCTATTTTTCCTTGAAGACAATAAACAAGCTCCTCACCCTGGTGCTTCATCGGGCTCCTGCCGCTAGTGGCTCCCACCGCTACTGTCGCATAAGCCGCGGTCATGATGAAATCACCGTACTGCTTTGCCGATATCCCCTTTAAATCGAGCCCTTTTTTAAAGGTGAGAATAGGCTCGCGTTTTTTTGCCGGAACGAATACGACGTCTTTATCCTTTCTATCTTCCTCTATAAAATGACTCACATTCTTCCCGAGGGAGTCTGCGATCTTCATCATCGTCGTGATTGTCGGGATGATGCCGTTTGCCTCTATCTTGTGGATGGCGGCTGCGGATATTCCCGATCTCTGAGACAAGTCTTTAAGCGACAAACTCTTTTCTGTTCGGAGAAACTTAATCTTCTCCCCTAGCTTAGAAACTATGTGATCGATTTGATTCTTTTCTATATCCATTCTCCACCTTCTAAGAAATTGTTTCCCCAACACCTATTAATGCGTTCTTATGAAAATCCCAAAAAAGCTCTCTATTACCTTTGTTGTCAATGAAATAAACGGCCTTCTCTTCTGTAACCTTTCCTATGCTCTCACAGCTAAGCCCGGCCCCTGCGAATTTCTCTTTTACGCGGAGAGTATTCTCTGGGTTTACGGACAATATGAAACCGAAACTCGGAAACGCGAGCATCCACTCCGCAAGAGGCACTTCAAAAGGGCGCGGCACAGTGTCTATGTTAATCTCACCACCGAGTGAGGAGCTCTCAAGGAGCATGAGAAGTGAGCCTATGAGGCCCGCCATGCTAACGTCTTTTCCAGCCTCTGCAAGATCTTCTTCCGCGCTCTGGGCAACGAGCTCAAGATGGGCTGTAACCTCCTCGTCCGTGAGCATGCTCGAGGAGTCCCAGAAATTAAAGCCCGATACAAACTTCCCATCTGAATTTGTTATAAAGACCAGGTCGTCGCCGCTTCTCACACTAAAGCTTGAAAGGAGTTTTTTTGCTTTGCCTAATATGAATACGGCAAGAGAAGCACTTGGAGCATCTTCTGAGATATGCCCACCGACAACCGGGACACCGTAGCGCGCGGCGTTATCCCTAATGCCTCTCAGCACTTCCCCTGTAGTTTCAACATCCGGGGATATAAGCACGTCCAAAATGGCCACGGGTCTTCCGCCCATTGCGTAAATATCGTTTACGTTAGTAAGCACCGAGGTACGTCCGGCCAGGTATGGATTTGATTTCAGGAGCGGGGGGTATACGCCTTCTCCAGCAAGTAGCAAGTACTCACCGCCTGATTTAACGGCGGCCGCGTCGTCTCCAAGGTGTACTTGCTCACCGTTTATTTCCGAGACCTGCGGAAAATATTGCCATATGTTTTGTATAGTCTCTTTTTGAGCTAGTGTATCCGATGATTTGAGGTTCCTGATTAAATCCTGCATTTCGACCCTTAATCGTTTATTCTGAATCTAAATCAGCTTTCATTAACTGATGAGGGAGTCCATGGTATGTCTCGAGCTCACCTACGGGTTCCCAGCCTAACCTTTGGAAAAATCTGACGTTTTGAGGTTGTACGTATGCGTGAAAAATTTTACAGTCCCCAGATTTCATGGTCTTTACGGCAAATCTCACAAGCCCGGCCCCAACCCTGCCGTTACGGTAACCCTGTGCTGCGCTCAAGCGTCCGCCAAACCAAGTATCACCCTCTTTTCTATAACACCTGACTGCACCTACCATCGTAGCGTCCGACTCCTTAAGTGCAACAATGTGTACTACTTTATGAAACGGATCGGTGTCATACGCGTCTATATCCGTCTCGTCAAATACTTTCTGCTCTTCAACAAATACATCATGCCGAATCCTAAAATAATCCTCTAGCTCTTTTTCGTTTTCGGCTACTTTAAAAATAAATTTTTCCAACTGACCTTCACTATGACACGTTTACTATACTTGACACTTTATCAACTTTAGTAAATCAAGTCAAGAGTTTATTGTCCGCTCCAAAATTTTATTTCAGACTACAAAAATTAGCGGTTGACTACGAACACAATATTTCCTACAATATATAAAATATCAACTTTAGGAAAACTAAATGCCTATCTATGAATACAACTGTTCAGACTGTAACCAAGATGTAGAGGTGTTTTTCCTAAGTCTCACAGAAGCAAGTGAAGAAAAGCCGCTTTGTCCCGAGTGCGGCGGCAAGAAGCTAGAACGGATCATCTCAAGCGTTAGCGTTGCCAAAGAGAAGACTTCACCTGCTGCCCCCGGGTCTCAAAAACAAAAAACACAGAAAGAAGACACCAAGACGCTTGCGGACACGATGAATAAAGCAGACCGTAAAGCAAAGAAAGAATACGGCGATGATTTTAAAGAAGTCGCCACTCGCTTAGAAAAGGGCGAATCTTCAACATCAATAGAAAAATCCATGCGCGCACGCGTTGGGGAAAAGATGGAGACTCATTAAAAAAATAAATATAGGAGGCAGTCATATGGGTATGAATAATAGGAAGAAGGTATTTGATAACCACAGTCACATAGGTCCTGTTCCGGGGTTTGCGTATTACGGGCTCCCCGAAGCGGTCAAGCCTACAGCAGACTATGATACCACGGACGAATATTTAAAGGGTATGGACGGGCACGGCGTTGACAGAGCGCTCATAATGGCCAATTACGGGTACCCTGACTCAGCCCAGCCTTTTACTTTAAATCCCCTGGTCGGAGACAGTGTTCAGTCAAGTGACCGTCTTATGGGATTAATATGGGTCTCGGCGCTGCCTAAAGATAAGGAGCGCACCACTGAAGCGCTCAAGCTGATCGGAGAAAAAGGGCTAGTGGGGCTAAAGACAACTTGCCTTCTCGGGGGCACCTTTAACCCGGCGGAGTGGGACGAGGAGTCGGCAGAGATCTGGAACATGATCCTCGACGCCGC
>DEIM01000059.1:0-331 GCA_002352485.1 Candidatus Dadabacteria bacterium UBA2774 | reverse complement strand
GAAGAAGGCTACAAGGTCTACACGGATTCTTCTTGGGCGGTGGGTTTTGGCTCAACGTGGCTTCTTAAGGAAATTGAGGAAAGAGGCATCGGTGGCGACAGGTTTCTTTTCGGCTCGGACATTCCATGGAGCGACTTTGCCTCTGAGTACTGGAAGATAGAAGGCGCCGACATTTCCGAGCAGCTAAAAGAAGATATCTTCTGGAATAACGCCGAGAAGCTTTACGGAAAGAACTGGTAAGAATTTCCGGAACATAGATATTTATAATACTGAGAAGCTATAAGACTGGCTTACGTCTATTTGAGGAAAGCTGTAATTTTTTCAGGTTTGC
>DEIM01000008.1:10246-12794 GCA_002352485.1 Candidatus Dadabacteria bacterium UBA2774 | reverse complement strand
AGATATTATATCTAATTTTGTGGACCATTGTGGTGTTTGCACGATACAGGGCCTACCGTTTATAACATATACGCTACAAACCCCTATACGGATTAAATGGGGACAGAGACGGTAATATTTAAGCAGTTGCTTTCCTTCTTCTTAAGACCACGAAACCTATAATATTAAATAGTATCAGACTAATATTTTAGGTATGATTTTGTTTATCAATTTATATACGGAGGGAAACAATGAAAAAATTAACACAGATGGCTACATGCCTCACTCTGATTTTAGCAATAATGCTAGCTCTGGTACCGGGACGGGCTCAGGCACAGAACGGAGCAGATGATTCACTTCAGCACAAGCAAGCTGTCCAGCGCGGTACGCAGGCTGTTATTTGGGGTATGCCGGCTGTAAGTATGATGGATCTAAGAAAAAGTGCACAAAGCCAGTTAGGTTTTACTTTCAACGATATAATCTACTTCTCAGAGCCTATGGTTTCGCGGCACGGATTCCTGACTGCGAATAACGACGTTCCCTACGTCATTTCGGTGTTAAATACTAAAGATGGCCCCGTAATACTTGATGTACCCGCAGCATCGGAAAAGGTTATTTATTTCGGCAGCGTGATTGATGCCTGGCAAGTGCCAGTGACAGATGTTGGACCTGAAGGGGCAGATAAAGGCAAAGGCGGCAAGTATCTCTTTTTACCTCCAGGCTACGAGGGAGAAGTACCTGAGGGATATCTGGTTCAACGCCCCAAGACCTTCAATTTGTATGTCGGGCTTCGTCCGGTTGCAGTTAACGGAGGCACACTCGAAGAGGCAGTAACGTATGCTAAGCAGCTCAAGGCTTACCCACTATCAGAGGCGGAAAATCCTAAACCGGGACGCTATATAAATGCTTTTCCCAAAACCTGGAATACTCTGCCGCAATACGATATCAGTTTCTTTGAAGACCTGGCCACTGTTGTAAATGAAGAACCGGTTCAGGAAAAGGATCTGGTCATGATGGGTATGCTGCCTAGTATCGGTATTCAAAAAGGCGGTGAGTTTAAACCGAACGAAGAAACCAAAAAAGCTCTCGAGCAATCCCTAACACTTGGTTACGACCTGATGCAAGAGTACTTCGAAACACCTGGCAATGCACTCGTAAATTGGTGGTCAGACGTTCATTGGCAAGCACCCAACTTCCCAAAGGCACAAGCTGAAGCGGGGTTTCCGATGGTGACTAAAGACGAGTTGTTACTGGACAAGCGGGCAGGAGGGATGTACTTCTGGGCTACCTTCTTGCCAAAACATCTAGGGAAAGGAAGCTTCTATTTAATGGGGCTCCGCGATAAATCAGGAGAACTGTTCGACGGGTCTTCTCTCTATCGTCTCAGGGTTCCTAAAGATGTACCGGCAGCTCAATTCTGGTCGGCAATAGTCTACAGCATGAAAACCAAAGGCTTTATTAACAACGTAAGCAAGGTCGGACTAGGTTCAGTCCAAAAAGCTGATCTAAAGCAGAATGAGGATGGGACAATTGATATATATTTTGGTCCAAAAGCGCCTGAGGGAATAGAGTCAAACTGGCTACCTACGGGTGAGGACTTCTTTTTGATCTTCCGTCTTTATGGGCCTGAGAAGGCGCTGTTCGATAAAACCTGGACACTTCCAGATGTCGAAAAAGTCAGTTGATAGTAGTTTCTTATAGTTGATGACAATGGAGGCGAATATCTTCAACTTCATATTCGCCTTCTGAAGTTCCGTCATATTGATAAAAAAACTCAGGGCTAAAAACTAGGACGAAACAATTTAATATAGCATCAAGAGTCTCTACGGGTTAAAATAAGAGCACTTCTGCAAATAGGCTATTAAACGATGACTGATCTCAAGGATAAACTTTCAAAGCTGCCCTCAAATGAAAAAGACCTCGCCGAGCTGATCGACAAAATAGCCAGAGGCTGTGAATCCGCACTGAGTAAATTTTACGACCTAACGGTATCCAGGGTCTACGGGCTAGCGCTCAAGATACTCACCAAAAACCACGACGCGGACGAAGTGGCTATGGACGTGTTTAAGCAGATTTGGAACAAAGCCGCTGACTACTCGCCAGAGCGCGGCTCACCCACCGCATGGCTGATTACGCTTACCAGGAGCCGTTCCATAGACAGACTTCGTACCGACATGAAGAGGAAGATACGAGAGGACTCGCTCGATTTTAATGTGCCGACCTCTTCTTCGACCTCGGATGAAAAAACAGAGATCAGGGAAAAGCGCGATCTGATAAACGACGCCCTGTCCGCTCTGTCCCCGGGGCAGAGAAAATCAATAGAGCTTGCCTATTACTATGGTCTCACACAGGTGGAAATCGCCGATATTATGAACGAGCCCCTCGGCACAGTGAAGAGCTGGATGCGCGCGGGGATGATCAAGCTTAGGACCAATTTAGGAGCCGATGAGCTCGAAACCCAGGAAGCCGGATAAGTTGAAATGACGATATGGGGACAGAGGCTGGGGGCCGCGAGTGAACGTAGTGTGTGAGCGAGAGCAGGCATTAAATTAGCACAGCGATGCCGGGG
>DEIM01000008.1:8389-10192 GCA_002352485.1 Candidatus Dadabacteria bacterium UBA2774 | reverse complement strand
GGCAGGTATAAAATTAGGGGGACAGAGGCGAGCGCTTCACAGCGATGCCCGCAGGATAAAATCAAGCAGACATAGGCTGGGGGCGGCGAGTGAATGTCTTTCATAAGCATCTTAATCGGGAATATGTATCCTTATTACCCTGAGCCTGTCGAAGGGTGAGTGATTCCCGACATACATAAATAGCGTTAAGAAAATCAAGCACGGAAGCGTAAAAAAGTTCACACGGGGTGTGGGAGGAATTGTGAACTTTAGATTCCGGGGTTTATTTTTAGCGTCATTTATGTCCAGACGGGTGATTTTTGCTTCTTTTGATCATTCAAAAGAAGGAAGTAGTTTGCAGTTACCCCAAGTGACGAAGCCGGCAAGCAATCCAGCACCCTCCTAAAGCGGAAGCCCGAGCTTCCTGCCTATAGTCGCATAGCCAAGATAAAATAGAATCATCACCACGCTAGACACCGCCATTGATACCCAGAAATTAAACTGCTGCCTCAAAAGCCAGGGTAATATGAGGAAGAACAGCAGTGTCGGCAGCACGAGCCAGAATATACCGATTGACAGATCGGCAATGCGCGCCTGGTCTTTCGTGTCTATGTAGAGCCAGATCATAGCCAGAAGCGATGTAAGCGGGAGCGCCGCAAGGAGCGCCGCAAAGGTGGTGTAGCGCTTCCCAATCTCCGAGATGCCTACGATTATCACTGCGGTCAGAACGGTTTTTATGATTAAATAGAGCATTTACTTTACCCTCCTTAGATATTAAGAATACAATATAACAGTTTTAGAGAGGATATTTATAGTCCCGCTGATTAACCTCCCTGCCCTTGCCTCCCATAGGTCACTTAATTATTCTATAGGTTTCAGGTAGCAGCCATGCCCAGAACTCGCCTCAGACACTTTTTTTTACATTCGATCCTACTGCACATTTTCTTGGGAGTGGTTATCACTCTCGCGTTGGTATACCTCTTCGACAAGGAAACAGGCAGCGGAGATGGACAGGCCGGGGGCAGGTTAGAGCCCATAATTGTGAGTGTTATAGAAGAGAGTGATGTTTCTCGAAAAAGCTCAGAGAAGTCGAGCGAAGCCCCTCAGCCAAAGGAAGAAAAAGAAGACCCCAGCGAAGAGAGCGTGGTATTAGAAGAAATCCCTGAGATTACTAAAGAAGAAACGATTAAGAAAAAACCTGAAGTTAAAGCGGTAACTGCCCCCAAAAAACCTGAGAAGCCTGAAAAGAAAGAGACTGAATCCGTAGCTGAGGAAAGCTTGGCAACGGAGTCGGAATCAAAGGCACTCGCAGAATCTGATGAAGGACAGATAAGCGCTCAAACAGCGGGTGCAGATTCTGAGAAAGAAACTTTGGACAGCTCTCCGGGCGAGCTTGCTTATAATGTAAATGAGGGTGCACGGCCAAATTACGGGATTAACCCCAAGCCCCCCTACCCCAAATCCGCCCGTAGACGGGGGCATGAAGGAACTGTGCTGCTGCGAGTGCTTGTGCTCGAAGACGGCAAAGTAGGGGAAATCGAGCTTTTAGGACCCTCGGGATACACAGTGCTTGATGAATCCGCCCTAAAAGCGGTTAAAAACTGGGTATTCATCCCCGGCAAAAAAGCCGGCAAAGAAATATCCAGCTGGGTCGAAGTCCCCATAAAATTCCAACTGGATAGTGGATAGGAATTTGCGTCATTGCGAATGAGCGCAGTGAGTGAAGCAATCTCTACCAGTCTTGGCACAATAATAACCCGTTCACCCTGAGCAAACCGAAGGGTGAATTCTTCCGACATACATAAATAGTGTTAAGAAAATGAA
>DEIM01000008.1:0-8339 GCA_002352485.1 Candidatus Dadabacteria bacterium UBA2774 | reverse complement strand
CGGTGATTTCTTGCAATCTTTTAGTAATTCACACTTCGTGTGTGATCATTCAAAAGAAGAGAAGATAATTTTCATATTTAATTTAGAGCAAGTCTGAAAAGGGTGAAACAATCCCTTATCCCCAAAAAACACCAATCTCACCTAAATATTATGTATAGTTAAGAAAAGACTCACCAATTGAGCCAAGTCCCATGACATTCAATCAACTTTTCTTCTCAAAAATAGTACTCACTTCTCTAGCCGTGGCGGCCATATTAGCCATTATTCTCACATTCTTGCCGCTCGTCGGCACGCTCGGATTTGAATACTCGATCTTCACGGCGTTCATCATGGCGTTTATCTCCGTCTTTCTGGCCTCGGAGCTTGCAAATATAGAGCTCAGGAGCCGTATATTCGGTCAAAGGGTATCTGACAGGTCTTCCGCAATATTACTGATCAACTTCATCATCCTCACAGTCCTCTATTTGATCGGCCTATTCAGCTCCCTGATTAAGCAGGACTGTTACATAATGGAAGGGACGGTCTTCTTTCTGCTTATTCCCGCAGTCACAGTATTCTTCTCGACCTCACTCGGGCTTCTTACGGGCTTTATCGTAAAAAGAAGGGGTTTTCTCCTGGGGGCGCTCATACTGCTTGCAATAATCTTCTATTCCCTCTGGAAGCTCTATTCGGGACTTCCACTTTTCCTCTATAACCCCGTAATCGGCTTTTTCCCGGGGCCTCTGTATGACGAAGCCGTGCCCGTCACACAAACATTAATCATATACAGGGCTGTCACCGTACTTTGGGGAGTATTTCTATTACTCCTTTTAAAGGTGATGAACGGCATCTCATTTCAAAGAGCGCGCGCGTTTGATTTTATATCGCTAGTTGTAGTTGTTATAGCATTAATAATCTCCTACTCGTATCAGCACAATATCGGGTTTAGTTATTCGCGCGATTACGTTACCGAGGACATTCTTCCGGGATCAATTGAGACGGACAATTTTATTATCTACTACGACCCCGGCTCTTCTGAGGCCGGGTACATAGACCTGATAGCTGAGGATCACGAGTGGAGATACAAGCAGTTAAGCGAGTATCTGAATCTCAATTCAAGCGGGAAGATACGCTCCTATATCTACCCCGACATTGAGACGAGAAAGAAGATCGTTGGCGCGGGCGAGACCACTATAGCAAACCCCGTGCATAAGGAAATACACATGGTCTACAGCTCGTTCCCCCATCCTATATTAAAGCACGAGCTGGTGCACGTAATGGCCGGGGACTTCGGCTCGGAATACCTTAAAATAAGCCCCAAGATCGGACTTCTGGAAGGCATAGCCGTAGCCGCCGACTGGAACGGGAACGGCTACACGCGCCACCAATACTCAAAGTCCTTGATAGAGAAAAATATGGCCCCCGATATAGAAGATATCGTTGGCTTTGGCTTCTGGTACGCCCCGCCCCAGGTGAGCTACACGCTCATGGGCTCGTTCTCAAGATACCTGATAGACACATACGGCATAGAAAACTTCAAGACGCTATATAAGAGCGGTGACTTCTCTGTTTACGGGAAGAGCCTTGGCGAGCTTAGCGCCGAATGGAAAGAGTTTTTAGAGGGCGTATATACTCCGGAGGAGACTACGGCGATTGCCGAATCGAGGTTCAGCGAGCCCTCGATATTTGAAGCCACTTGCCCAAGACGTGTGGCGACTCTGAAGAACCTGGCATTTACTCATTTCAGGGACGACGATTACTACAGGGCAATAAAACAGTTCGAAGAGGCCCTGGGTTACAGCGGCGGAGACGCGGTACTCTTAAACGGTCTCTCTTATTCGAATTACTATGGAGGAAATTATGAGCAGGTGGCCATACCCGCCGAAACGACAGAGCATCTGCCGCTCGTTGACCGCCACATCCTCCAGAACATCCGGGCAAACGCCCTCTGGCAGACAGACGACTCTGCTAAGGCACTTGTGGTATTTCAGGCCCTGCGAAGTAAACCCCTTCCGGACGAGCTGAAGAGAGAGTTAGATATAAAAATTTCGGCTATTAATAGAGGCGGCGTTACCGAGGAGAAAATTAGGGATTTTTTCGGCACTAGACAAAGGACACTTCAAGTCGCGGCCCTGGAGGAGCTGATACAGGAGCATCCTGATTACGCGCCTGCTTATTATCTTCTTGGAAGAATGTTTTTTAATAACGAGCAGTTTGATAAGGCTTTGCCATATCTGAGCCAAGCCCGGGAGCTTGGGCTAGGTATGGAGAAGCTAACGCTTGAGAACCTGCGCATTCTCGGCATAGTTTTTTATACCCAAGGCCGCTATGAAGAAGCTCAGGACGCTTACACAGAGCTTGTGCTGCTTGATGAGAGCGGGCAGAGAGAGGATTATTCCCTGGATTTCATCGACAGGAGCATTTGGGCAAGCGGTTTAAGAGATGAGGAAGAATCCGGGCAATATTGATCTAATATCAGAATTCTATATACTGTTGGCTCTCAAACATGAACAGATACTGGACAGCAGCAATTGTGGCGGCAGTCGTCGTCATTCTCGATCAATTATCCAAGTGGCTCGTAGTAAAATTCGTACCGCTCTACGACAGGATCCAGGTCCTGCCGTTTTTCGACGTAACACATATTATCAACCGCGGTGCGGCGTTTGGAATATTCCGCGACCTTCCAGAGTCCATAAGGCTCCCGCTCTTTGCACTGGTTCTTGTAGCGGCCGTAGTGGTAATATTTTTCTTTCTCAAAAAAGCCGGACCCGGAAACAGGCTACTGGTTTTCTCTCTCGGTCTGATTATGGGCGGCGCCATCGGAAACTCCATAGACCGCTTCAGACTCCGCTATGTTACAGACTTTATAGACTTTCACTGGTTCGGCGACCCTGCCCTTCACTGGCCCCCGTTTAACATAGCCGACTCTGCCATTACCATAGGTGTTATACTAATCTTGTTTGACACATTCATATTAAAAAGAGGGCAGTAGTGTTTACAGGTATAGTCGAAGACATCGGCAACGTGAGCGGCATCAAGCGCAAGCAAAAAGAGAGCGTTTTCACTTTTGAAGTAGATAAGATAGACATCGGGGAAGTTGAGCTAGGTGAGAGCATCGCAGTAAACGGTACTTGCCTTACAGTAACTACGATTGGGAAAAATAAATTCACTGTAGACGCCTCTCATGAAACCCTTTCCAAGACTAACCTCGGTGAATTAAAAAAAGGCGACAGAGTAAATTTAGAGCGCTCCTTAAGAGCTGGAGGCAAGCTCGGCGGCCACATTGTAAACGGTCACGTAGACGGTGTGGGCAAGGTAGCCTCCCGAAGAAAACGGGGAGACTCGCACATATTCCGCTTCTCGGTGCCTAAAGCGCTTGCCAAATATATAGTCGAGAAAGGCTCTGTTGCAGTTGACGGCGTGAGCCTTACTGTGAATAAGGTTAAAGGAAAAGAATTTACGGTAAACATTATCCCCTACACTCTGGATGAAACTATTTTCGGTGGTCTCAACAAAGGCGATACCGTAAACATAGAGTGTGATATAATTGGGAAATACGTCGAAAAATTTGTTACACTTGGAAAATAGGAAGCGCTAATTGATAACACTCAGAGGCCATTACTTATGACTGAAAAACTTAAATACAAAAACATATTCCTAATAGGATTCATGGGGGCCGGAAAAACCACCGTAGGCCAAGTACTTGCTGAAAAGATCGGGTACAGGTGTGTGGACCCCGATCAGGTATTGGAAGAAAAAGCAGGCAGCACAATTTCAACAATATTCTCAGAGTACGGGGAAGACTATTTCAGGGATTTGGAATCAAAGACGCTCGAATCGATATCGGCAGGCAGCGGACAGGTAATTGCCACAGGCGGAGGAGTCGTCATTAAAGACCGCAATTGGGATACCATGAAAGAGGCCGGGCTCACCGTGTACTTAAAAGCCCCGATCGAAGTATTATACGAGAGGATAAAGGACAGCACTCACCGCCCGCTCCTTCAGGTTGAGAACCCGCTTGAGAGGGCTCGCGAGCTTTTAGAAAATAGAGAGCACCTTTATCAGAAAGCAGACCTGATTATAGATTCCGAGAAGCTTTCAGTCACAGAAGTAGCCGACGAGCTTTTAAAGATCCTTAATTACTGATCCGGTTCTGTTAACCAAGGTTCCCATGGAGATAATCCAATGGCAGAGTCAAAAACTAAACGCAAAACCCCCATCTCATCAAACGGCTGGATAGACGTTTCAGTCCCGATCACGGACGGGATGATCAGCTGGCCCGGCGACCCGAAAGTACATATAGCACGCTCCCTCGATATGGAGAAAGGGGCCGAAGCCAACGTCACCAAGCTCAACATGGGCGCGCATACAGGCACTCACATGGACGCCCCCCGCCATTTTATCAATTCAAAAGCCGGGATCGACAAAATGCCCCTGGACGCGGCAATCGGAAAAGTCCGTATAATTGGTATTCGTAACAAGGAAATGATCACTCCTGAAGAGCTCCGCTCTCATCGGATTAGAAAGGGAGAGCGCATACTTTTTAAAACTGTAAACTCTAACTCCAGATGGTACCTAAAGCCGTTTAACAAAAAATTTGTAGCCCTTTCTACAGAAGCCGCCCGTTTTCTGGCAGAGAGAAAGATAAAAACCCTGGGCGTTGACTATCTTTCGATTGGCAGCTTACAAAGCGATATTGGGGAAGTACACAGGCTGATTTTAAAAGCGGGAATATGGGCTATTGAAGGACTCGATCTGTCAAAGGTAGAGCCCGGGGACTATGAGATGATCTGCCTTCCGCTCAGAATAGTCAAATCGGACGGCTCCCCCGTACGCACGCTCCTGAGAAAACTTTAAGTAATAGGCAATCCAGAGAAAACCTTATTTGCGTTGTTAGTCTGTAACGACTTCTACCGCCTGATCCATTAATTCCTCCGGGAACCTGGCAACTCTACCGTCCATAAACTGCACGCGGTACGATCTGCCGTGTGGAAGATCGAACTTCTCTACTATCGTCCCTTCGAGACCGTCGTGGAAACTATCGTTCTTACCGTCTATCTGCTCTGTTAACTTCACCGTTGCGCCGATTGTGTACATACTTCACCTCACACTGTCGTAAATATTAAAACATGAAAATATATCAGAATAAAAAGATATATTCTACGGCTCAATGATATTCGAAAAGACCGTCATTGCGAGCGAAGCGAAGCAATGACTAAAAGGGACCTGTCATTCCCGAAGGTCTTTACCGGGAATCCACAAATTCCCCCTTTTGCAAAGGGGGAATAAAGGGGGGATTATTTTTTCTTTGGTCATAAGCATTTTAATTCAATTCGAGTTAATTCGTGGTTAAATAAGCCCTGCCAAAACCTTGTATTGAAAGCCCCTTTACGTATATAATGTTATCATGGAGGTGAGCCAATGGCAGAGTTCCTGGATAAACTAAAAGGTACCTTAGATAAAGGTATTTCAACTGTAAACGTCAAATCAAAAGAGATCATCGGCAAGCAGCGTATCAGGTTGCAATTGTCTGAACTTGAAGCGGAGAGAAAGATAGCGCTTCAGGACCTGGGCAAGATTATCCACGCCTCCTATGAGGCCTCTGGGGGGCAAGACCCCTTTGCTGTAGATAAGCTCTCCAAGCTCCCTGAGTCCGGAGATTTCGTGCTCGACAAGTGGGACCGCTCTGTACTTGACGTACTAAAGGTTATAAACGACGGCGAGCTTCGCGATAAGCTTTTTGAAGACACCGAGAATGAGTTTAAGATCACGGCAAAGCAGCTGCTCGATGAGGTACAGAAACACCTCCCCGAGTCTGAGAAAAAAGGCCAGAACCTTCAGTGGCTCGGACGCGTCTTAGGCAAGTACGATCTAGCGGACGGGAAGTTCTCAAAGAGAATAAATAAAGAGCGCGAAACCGTTTATGTGTTTGATAAGGACAAAACCAAGAGCGCTATCGGCAAAGCCGGAGGCGGCGGAAAATCAAAAAAGACCGGGTCAAAGGCAAAGGGCGCTAAAGCAGACGCAAGAGCCGAGGTGTTAAAGAAATGTAATGAAATATCGGCGCTTGACGAAAAGATCGCCGCGCTTGAGAAAAAGTCGTCTGAAATAGGAACAAAATAAAAAGGATAAATCCACTCAGGGATTAAAGAGCTTTATCAACAGCTTTTTCTATCTCGCCCTTGGGCACGGCTCCTATAATTTGCTCCACCGCCTCTCCGCCCTTAAATACGAGGAGAGTAGGAATGCTTCTAATACCGAATTTCATAGTGATCGAAGGGTTTTCATCCACGTTCACCTTGCCCACTTTAATCTGACCTTCGTAAGCCGTAGAAATTTCCTCCACAATCGGCGCTACAGCGCGGCAAGGACCGCACCAAGGGGCCCAAAAGTCTACGAGCACAGGTACGTCGCTTTTTATAACCTCTTGATCAAAACTAGCGTCACTCAATTCCAATATCGCTTCACTGGCCATGTATGTCTCCTTAATTATAAATTCGGCAATAGTATATCCAATATAATCTTTATGTCACATGAGAACTGACTATTAGAGCTTATGGTTTCTTCCCGGCAAAAAATACGTTTTCAGGGTGTCACTACTTTTGCCCGATCTCTATGCTGTTCTTCTGAAGAATCGTTCCCTTGGCGCGCTCAAGCTCTGCTAGCGCAATGTTATAGTTGGCTATAGCGGTGATTTCCCTGGTCCCTGCGTCGATGAGATCCCTCTGAGCTTCGAGCACCTCTCTAGTAGTACCGATGCCTACGTTCAACCGCTCCTGCTCATTAACTACCACCTCTTCTGCAAGCTCAACCGACACTCTTGCAGCCTCAATTGCCCTAAGGCTGTTTTCGATCTCACGGATAGCGCTCCGCACTTCAAGAGCTATATCGTCCTTGGTTTTACTGAGTGTAATTTGGCTTCGGTCAAGCTCTGCTGTGGCCTTTACGTACTCTCCTCTGGCAGTGCGGTTAAACAGCGGAAAGCTGAACACTCCGAGTATCTGCCAGGTCGGGAAATCGGCTCCGAATAGTTGGTTGAAGGCCTCACCCCCGCCAAGGAATTGAGGCGGTATGGGTTCGGGGACTCCTCCGAAGCCCTCTCTGTCAGGGTTCTCGTCTCCACCCAAACCTTGCAGATCAATCGTACCCTCAACTGCAAACCTAGGGAGTCTTTGATTCGAGTAATATTTCTTAAGAGTCTGTCTATTCTCTATGTCCAGGAGTACCTGGTCCATCTCGGGACGCTCATCATATGCCACTTCGAGCGATTCCGTTTCGCTGAATTTAAATACCTCAGTCGTAGGCTCGTCTGTCGTTTCTATCTTCTGAGATAGCTCCATTGCGAGCACATTTTTAAGATTGTCTGATGCAGCCTGTAGATTATTCTCGGCCACAATGACATTTACTTCCCTGGCGGCAACTTCAGACTTTGCCTGAGTCACGGACACCGGGGGCAGCACACCCACTTCTACCTGAATCTCGTTTCTCCGCTGCAAATCGAGCGCCAGGTCAAGCGCTGTCCTCTCAAGATCGAGGTTCTGTGTCGCCGCCACTAACAGCCAGTAGCGGCTCTCGACTGATAGCAGCACATCTGAAGTAATGCTCTCAAGCTCTTTTTCCGAGATCTCGTTTGAGCGCTTTGCCGTAACGATAAAAGTTCTGTTAACGCCGATACCGAAGTTTTTAAGGAGCTCCTGGCCTATTGTGAAACTTACGTTATTAAACCAGCTCGGACTAAGATCCTGGATCGGCGAGTCCGTCTCTGTCCTGGTAGTAGAAAAGTTCAGCATGTCATAGTAAGTACCAGTCGAGAGGTTACCCTCTATATTGGACTGAGCGTTAAAGTCCTGCTGATTAATCTCTCCCGATGGAATAAAGGTGCTGGTAGTAGGGGTCTGACTGTCCGTATAAGAGGAGGTTATGTTAAGCACTGGGTCAAACACACCTTCCTGCGCCTGTACTTCGCCCTCTGAAACCTCAACATTTTTCTGCTCGATCTGTATATCTCTGTTGTTCTCAATAGCGAGCTTAAGAGCGTCCTCAAGCGATAGATCGAGCACACCGTTCGCACCGGTAATCATAAAAAGCACTAATAACAAAGTCTCAGTCATAGATTAGTCCCTTCTTTGATGTAATATTCAGGTTTAAGCGTTTCATAATAATTAGCATATTTATATTTGATTTTTCCGGGAGTTTCAAATTGAAGATATTTTCGTAAGACGCATTCTATTTTCAAATCCCGCTTCTGAGGCTCTTGCCAAACACCCTTCTTGACACTCAGGCGCCCAACTGGTAGCTTGTAAGTAATTACTTACTTACAGCGTACAGGGAATAATAAAAATGTCAACACAAAAAACGGC
>DEIM01000183.1 GCA_002352485.1 Candidatus Dadabacteria bacterium UBA2774 | reverse complement strand
TCTAATAATTCCGCATACATTTCCAGCTCATTTAACACCGATTCCGTGTAATCTCGCTCGGGGAAAATATCCCCGACACCGTATGAGTTAAAATCACAGTAAGGGCATTTTTTTACACAGTACGGGATATGAACGTAGACTCCAAAGGCCATGCGGATATTTTACGCCATGAGATAAATCTTGCAACGACTATGTTTTAGAGTCATATTTATTGACTTATACACATGAAAAAATCTATGCAACCGTCCTTAACGCGTTTTATATGTATGTGCCTAATATTGATTCTTTCCGCACCTCTTGCGGAGGGGAACTCTGTTCTTACACTTGATGAGGCAATTCAGATCGCACTTGAGAACAACCCTGGCATAGACGCCTCGGATGCGGGAATCGACATAGAAAGAGCAGGCGTAAAGAGGGCGAAATCGGCCTACTACCCGGAGATCAGCTCAAGACTGATTGTACCCTTTATAGGCCGTGAATCGGGATTCTTCTTGGATCAGCTGATATATGATTTCGGGCGCACCTCAAACCGCGTGAAATCGAGCAAAGCCCGTCTACGATCATCAAAATACGACAGTGAGGTAACAAGAGAAGGCCTCATTCTGGATACGCAAGTTGCATATTACACCGTACTTGCCAAAACACACTTAGCCCGGGCCAGTGAGAAGAGAGTCATAGAGTATGAGAAACGTTTAGAGCGCTCCAAAGGTTTTTTGGAGGCCGGGCGGATACCTCCGATCGATGTAACTAAAACAGAGGTTGATCTGGGAAACTCAAGGTTGGAAGCAATCTCGGCGATAAATGAGCTAGAGATTGCAAAGGTCAATCTACTGACCGTTATGGGACTGGAAGGTGATTTTACTTTTGAGCTTGAAGACACACTCACTTACAAAAAAGAAATAATTGATCTTGAGTCCGTGATAGATCAGGCTCTTCAGAGTAGGCCCGAGCTTAAGAGTCTAGAGGCACAAGAGGATGCCATGAAAGCCAACCTCAAAATAACAAAAAAGGAGTTTTACCCTGTCATATTCGGAAGAACAGCATATAGGTTCGAGGGTAAGGGCGCAGAGACACCTGGATTTATAGCGGGCGTCGGGCTCAGGTTCCCCATTTTCGTAGGGTTCTCAAGGTTTGCCGACGTTGAAAGCGCCAGGGGCAGCCTCAAAAGGGTTAAAGCGCAGAAAGCACAGGAAAAAGCCGCCATAATCTCGGAGATTAAAAAGCTTTATCTGGACCTCGAGTTCTCGGAAGAGAATATAAAAGTTACCGAGAATACCAGAAAATCAGCTCTAGCCAGCCTTGATCTTGCAAAAGAGAGACACAGATTAAGAAGGGCATCAGACGTCGAGCTTGCCGAGGCGGAAGCCCTCTATGCTTCAACAAAAGCTACATACATGCAGTCAATATATAATTATAATATAGCAGCAGCGCGATTAAAGCGCGCAATAGGTGAAAATGGATATAATCAAGAAAAATAAATTAGCCGCAGCGGTAATAATCTTAATCGCTATTGCGGCCATATTCATTGTACCGGGGTTCCTGGACAAGGGGAGCGAAGGGATATCCTACAAGACCGAAAAGGTCGACAGGAGTAAAGTTACTTCGTATATAGAAGCTTCGGGCACCATCAATCCGCTCACTACGATTGAAGTGGGCACTCAGATATCCGGGACTATCAATACAATTCACGTCGACTACAACTCAGAGGTGAAGAAAGGGGACCCGTTGGCGGAGATTGATCCCACACCTCTTAAGACCGCAGTAAAAAGCTCTGAAGCAAATAACAATAAAGCACAGGCCGATCTAAACGTCGCTCAGTCCCTTTACAATACGAATAAAGAGCTATACGACAAAAGACTTATATCAAAAGAGGAATTCGATGACTCGAAATCCCGTTATTCATCCGCGCTCGCTTCCTATGAGCAGGCCAAGGTCGAGCTTGAAGTCGCCTCAACAAACCTTGAGAACGCGACCATCCGCTCCCCGATAGACGGAATTGTGCTATCTAGAAATGTAACTTCGGGGGAATCTGTGCTTGCGAACGCTAAGCCTCTATTCACAGTATCCGGACATTTACAAAATATGCAGATCGACACCAGAGTAAGCGAATCCGACATAGGTAAAGTCACTGAATCACAGGAGGCGCTCTTTAATGTTGACGCCTACCCGGGAATAACATTCAACGGAAAAGTCGATCAGGTAAGAAATGAGCCTGTTAACGAGAATAACGTAGTCACGTATAACGTTATAGTGTTAACCGATAACCAGGAGCTAAAATTAAAACCCGGCATGACCGCGGAAGTAAAAATAGTGGTAGCGGATAAAGAAGATGTGCTCAGGGTACCAACTTCAGCTATAAGGTTTATACCTCCTCCTGCAGCCAATATTGAAGACTCACCCGACTACAAAGAGAACTCATCTTACGTGTGGATACCCGCTGGAGGCGGTCTCATCAAACCCCTACCGATCGAGACCGGGGTAAGCGACAACAGATATACGGAGATCAAATCAGGAGATATTAAAGAAGGGCAAGAAGTCGTTGTTGAAGCATTTGTTAATAGCGGCTCCAATATCAATTCCTCTTATCTGCCGCAGCCAAGAAGGTTTTAATTAAAGTTCGGAGATATTGATTTTATGAGTGAAAGCACCCCTGTTATCTCAGCTAAAAATTTATATAAAATATATAGGCTTGGTGATATCGATGTCCATGCACTAAACGGTGTGTCACTCGATATCGAGGAAGGGGAGTTCGTATCAATAATGGGGGCATCGGGCTCAGGCAAGAGCACCTTCATGAATATTATCGGTTGCCTGGACAGACCTACCAAGGGGGTGTATTGCCTGGATGGTGAAGAGGTGTCAGAGCGAAGCCCGGATGAGCTTGCTGAGATAAGGAACAATAAAATCGGCTTTGTATTCCAGAGCTTTAATCTCCTTTCCAGAACCTCAGCTCAAGAGAATGTTGAGCTTCCGATGATTTACAGCAACATACCTCGTGAGAAGAGAGCAGAGCTTGCACATAAAGCGCTTGAAATTCTGGGTCTATCGGGACGCGAGAAGCACTTTCCCTCTCAGCTCTCAGGCGGCCAACAGCAGAGAGTCGCAATCGCAAGGGCCATAGTCAATGATCC
>DEIM01000067.1 GCA_002352485.1 Candidatus Dadabacteria bacterium UBA2774 | reverse complement strand
GCTGCCATGTCTTTCGTGCCTCCTATTATTATTGATCTAAGATGACTGCTAGAATATCGTTTTCATTAAGGATTATGTGGTCTTTCCCTTCAAGCGTGATCTCGCTGCCCGCGTACATAGCGAATAAGACGCTATCACCTTTTTTTAATTCAAGCGGTGTTACGCTTCCGTCCGGATTGGCTTTGCCGGGGCCTACCGCTGTTACCACACCTTCAAGCGGTTTATCTCCAGATGTATCGGGGATGATGATTCCACCCTCTGTCTTATCCGGTATATCTATTCGTTTTACCAACACTTTATCGTGAAGTGGTCTTACACCCATATTGTAATGCCTCCTGGATTGAAATTATTAAGTTACAGCAAACCCATCGTTACAAAAACAGATATAAACTATGCATGAAATCGTTCGTGTCAAGAGTTAGGAGGAAAAAAGTAGAATCTCAATAATTAATAGAAGTTTACCGTCCGTGTTAATTTTCAGTTTGCAGCCGGAGTTGTGAAATGTGGGAGCACTCTAAAGTTTCAATTTAATAACTCACCTCAAACGCGTTTTTTAGTATCCTCGTTTCCCCCGAGCTAAGATCAACGGAGACTATATCAAAGCGCATATTCCGTAGCTCCAGGCGGTTTTTCTCGAGATACACATAAGCCGCAGCCGTGAGTCTCCTCTGCTTATGACTGTTAACAACTTCTTCGGGGCGGCCGTATGCGTCGGATGAGCGGGCCTTCACTTCTACAAAGCAAAGAACCCCTTCTCTGTCCTCGGCAATGATATCTATCTCCCCCTGGCGGCACCTGAAGTTCCTCTCGAGAATCTTATACTTCTCCCGCTTCAAGGCCTTTGAGGCAATGTCTTCCCCGTACTGTCCTATGGACCGGCTGTCTTTCATAATAGTAAACGAGTTAACCGTCACCGGGACTGGGGCCGAAATGAAATTCATCTATAAATAGCGAAGAATTTGAAAAGGTCTTGGGAGCCTCTCCCTGAAGCACACGGACTTTAAAAGTAACCGAGTCGTCCTTGGCCTCAGCACTCATCAGCTCAACTACGATATTTTTGGCGGTATCACTGTCCAGAATAGAAAGTGTCGCGTTCGGGGGATCGGCCTTAAAGCTATCTGAGGATTTATTCCAAAGTTCCACAAAATCACTGACGCTCTTGTGCCCCGCAATTCTGCTTGGTCGGTCGGAGAAGTAAACCACGTTTGGCATTCCTTTAATTGTAAGGGTGTCACCGTCCATCTTGCCGGAATTTCCACTGAGCACAAAAAGATATGCGGGCTTCTGAGATTCGTTATTTGTGAAGACCTGGGCAACGGAGCTTGTAACAAGTGCAAAACCGACAACTGCTAAAAATAGAGGTATTGAAATATATCTTTTCATTTATTTCTCCCAAAAGCTTTTATATCTAATAATATAGCATAGTTTAAGAAGTCCGGTTAAGAACTTTCTAGCTTTTTCTTAAGCTCTGCGAGTTTAGTGAGCGCATCGAGGGGGGTAATGGAGTTAGTGTCTATTTCCCTTAACTCTTCGAGTACGGGATCGGGCTCTTTCTCATCGCTGCCACCGTTGTCAGAGAAGAGAGATATCTGGCCTCCGAGTATAGAAGTCCTGAGCCCTTCCTGAGATTTCTCAAGATTTGTGAGCACTTTTCTAGCATTTTTAATTACTATGTCCGGCACTCCGGCGAGCTTTGCGACCTGAATACCATAGCTGTGGCTTGCGGCGCCTGGTATGAGCTTTCTCAAAAATACAATCTTATCGCCGCTTTCCTTAACATAGATATTGTAGTTCTTTGTCCTGCTCTTAGACATAGCAAGCTCGGCAAGCTCGTGGTAGTGGGTGGCGAACAGAGTCCGGGACCCCTTGTCGTGCAGGTATTCCGAAACCGCCCAGGCGATGCTCATGCCGTCAAAGGTGCTTGTGCCCCGTCCTATTTCATCAAGCACTACAAGGCTGCGGTCGGTAGCGTTCCTAAGAATATAAGCCGTCTCGACCATCTCCACCATAAAAGTGGACTGGCCTTTCATAAGATTGTCACTTGCGCCTACACGGGTGAATATCCTGTCTGTTAGCCCGATCTCCGCAAAATCAGCGGGAACAAAGCTTCCCATCTGTGCCATGAGCACAGTTAGCGCGACCTGGCGGATGAGGGTCGACTTACCTGCCATATTCGGGCCTGTGATAAGCAGGAACTGGCTGTCATCGTCGTCGAGCCTTATGTCATTTGGAACGAAACGCTCTCCGAGCTCCATCCTTTCAACTACGGGGTGCCGGTTATTTTTAAGCTCTATAACCTTTGAGTCCGTGATCACGGGACGAACGTAGTCAAATTTCTGAGCAGATTCAGAGAGCGCACAGAAAACATCTATATCGGCAATTAGAGAGGCCGTTTTCCTGACGCGTTCTGACTCACCGGCAATTATTACTCTTAATTCCTGAAAGAGCACCCTCTCAATATCGAGTATTTTCTCCTCGGCACCGAGTATCTTGTCTTCAAACTCCTTTAGCTCGTCTGTGATAAACCTCTCGGCGTTTACGAGCGTCTGCTTTCTGATGAAGCTTTCGGGCACCGAGCTGCTGTTCGCTTTTGAGACTTCGATATAGTAGCCAAACACTCGGTTGTAACCGACCTTGAGTGTTTTTACTCCGGTCGCCTCCCTTTCCCTACTCTCAAGCTCGGCTATCCAATTCTTCCCGTCCTTTCTGATCGACCGGAGCTCATCGAGCTCGGGACTGACGCCCTCGCGGATAATACCCCCGTCATTTGGCGACACGGGCGGTTCATCGACTAAGGAATTTTCTATTGTAGAGCGCAGGTCCGAAAGCTCGTCCAAATCTTTACCGATATTTCCCAATACCCCAGTGTCTGTTGATAAGGCGTTTTTAAGTTTAGCTATATATAAGGAAGAGTCCCTAAGCGCGCCGAGGTCCCTCGGCCTACCCGAGGTTGTCGATATCCTGCCTATGAGTCTTTCTATGTCGCTTATCTGTGCGAGATTATCTATTAACTCTTTTAGTAGTTTAGGGGAGTTGCAAAGCTGCTCTACTGCGTCGAGTCTTTCTTCTATCTTTTTCTTGTCTTTTATGGGGCTTGCAATCCTGTGCTTTAGGAGCCTTCCTCCCATGGGAGTGCTCGTTTGGTCAAGCACCGAAAGGAGTGTGCCCTCTGAGCCCTGACCGTTATTTGATTTAAGGAGCTCGAGGTTCCTCTTTGAGGACTCGTCTATAAGAAGATACTGTGTCTTCTCATAATAGCGGGGCTCATCGAGCGGGGGCATATCGTCCATTTGGGTTTCTTTTAGATAGTGAATTAACGCACCCGATGCTGAGACTGATTCACCTCTCCCATCCAGTCCGAATGGTTTTAAAGTCTTAACATTTAAGTGCTCCGTTAATAACTCCCCAGCCCGGTCATGATCCCATACCCATGAATCTAGGGGTGTGATTACGGGGTTTAGCGAGGATATGACTGAAACGCTCAATACCTCGCCCTGATAGAGGTTATCTGGTATTAGTATCTCGCTTGGCTCAACCTGAAGAAGCTCATCCGTCAGGTCTTCAAGATTCTCGAATGAAGTCACACGGAAAGTCCCCGTCGATATATCTGTATACGCCAGCCCGAATTTGTTTTCATTGGGTTGGGAGGTTTTATCAACATATATACTTGCCAGAAAATTATTTGATTTTGAGTCGAGTTTTTCTGAATCCAGAATTGCCCCGGGGGTGAGCACCCGCACCACCTTTCTCTTAACTACGCCCTTTGCGCTCTTTGGGTCCTCGACCTGCTCGCATACAGCCACACGGTGGCCGTTTTGAAGAAGCTTTGCGAGATAGGGCTCCGCGCTATGGTGCGGCACGCCGCAAAGGGGAACCGGGTTCTTGTCGGATTTATTTCTTGAGGTAAGCGCAATCCCGAGTACCTTGGAGGCTACTTTGGCGTCGTCGTAAAACATCTCATAGAAATCGCCCAGACGGAAAAATAGTATGGCGTCTGGGTATTCCCTTTTTATCTCATTGTACTGCTTAAGCATGGGGGTTTGGCTTGCCATGGTGTAAAGAGATTATATCGTCTCGCTCATGAAGTCTCAATTTAATGAGGGAATTCCTTGCGCGGGCGGGCTTAGCAGAATAGAATATGACTAGTCATATGGAAAATAAATGGAAGGTTTAGACTAGTGGTAGAACGAAAAAACGTTGAATTCTCAATAGGGCAGATAATTCATCATAGGATATTTGACTACAGGGGCGTGATTGTTGACGTAGACCCTGTGTTTTCGGGCACGGAGGAGTGGTATGAAACCGTGGCGCTATCCAGACCGCCTAAGGACAAGCCCTGGTACCACGTGCTCGTAGACGGCGCCTCACATCAAACATACGTAGCCGAGAGGAACCT
>DEIM01000046.1:3310-9994 GCA_002352485.1 Candidatus Dadabacteria bacterium UBA2774 | reverse complement strand
GAGACGAATACAGAGGCAAAAGAGGTGTGTCTTCTTTTATTGGAATCAAAAGGGGAGATACGCACAAGACGGTGAACGCCGCTTTCACCTTTAAGGTATCCAAAAGCGTAATCTCCGTTCACCATAAATGTCGCGCTCTTAAGCCCTGCGTCGTCCCCTTCCTGGTATTCGATCATATTTGTGGCAAACCCGCTCCGCTCGGCATATCTCAAATACATTCTGAGAAGCATATCTGCCCAGTCCTGCGCTTCCGTGCCGCCCGCACCCGCGTTAATCGAAACTATTGCGTTTCTGGAATCATCAGGTCCCCCCAGAATTCTTTTAAATTCCAGGTCTTCCACTTTGGTGGTTAACTCAGTTAATTTTTCCGTGGCTTCACGGTAAGCGTCTTCGTCCTGCTCTTCAGAAGAGAGCTCTTCTAATACTTCAACGTCCTCAAGCTCGAGTGAGAGTTTCTCCCAAGCTTCGATCGAGTCTCTTATACGCGCCTGTTCTTTCAGAGTTTCCTGTGCTTTTTCGGCATTGTCCCAGAACTCCGGGCTCCCAGTCAGCTCTTCAAGCTCTCTTAATCGCGACTCCTTTGTGGGGAGGTCAAAGAAACTCTCCAAGTATAGCGAGTCTTTTCTTAAGGTCTTTAATCTGCTCTTTGTTCTCTCCTATCATTTGGCTCTCCCGAGTGCGGTTATTATTAAGTGCAATTTGAAAATCTGTTGTGATTAGAAAACATTATAGAATGTGATTTTAAAATACTATAAAGTTTCAGGCTTTATTTGCAAGACGCGCCTAACTTTTGCTATGTTGAAAAATTCAGGATGTTGGGTAGAGTCATATTGATTCTCAACCGCATAATTCAAACACAATATAGTGATAAACATTAGTAAATACAAACGTATTGTTATTGTATCAAGGTTATCCGTATTGATCTATTTATTAAGGAACGAAGTCGGCTGAGAGTTTCTTACACAATTGAAAAAAAGGAGAAATTTAAGTGAAAAAATATCTGTTTACACCAGGGCCGGTACCAGTACCAAGCGAAGTTTTGATAGAAATGGCAAAACCCATTATCCATCACAGGACTGCAGAGTTCGAAAGTATCTTCGCTGAGGTAAGAGAGGGACTTAAATACGTCTACGAAACAGAGCAGGAGGTCTTTATCCTGGCTGCTTCAGGTACAGGCGCTATGGAAGCATCTGTTGCAAACACGCTCTCAAGAGGCGACAAGGCTTTGGTCGTAAACGGCGGTAAATTCGGAGAGAGATGGGGTAAGATATGCAGGGCTTACGGAGTGGAGGTAGAGGAGCTTATGGTTGAATGGGGTAAGGAAGTAGACCCAGCGGATATAGAGAAAGCCCTTCAAGCCGATCCTTTGATAAGCGCTGTATTGGTACAGGCAAGCGAAACCTCTACAGGTGTTAAGCACCCTACAAAAGAGATTGCAGAGATTACAGGAAAAAGAGACGATGTAATCCTTATAGTAGACGGTATTACCGGAGTGGGTGTATTTCCGCTTCCGTTTGATAAATGGGGCATAGACGTGCTCGTCGGAGGCTCCCAGAAAGCTTTTATGCTTCCTCCGGGACTCTCTTTTGCCGCGATGAGCGACAAGGCTTGGAAGTTTTATGAGAAGTCCAATCTTCCAAAATTCTACTTCGATTTTAAAACCGCTTTAAAAAACGCTGAAAAAAACACTACCACTTTTACACCGGCAGTGACTCTGATAATAGGCTTGGCTGCGGTACTCAGAAGATTCATGGCGGAGGGAAGGGAAAATATGCATGCGCGCCATGCTAAACTTGCCCTTGCCACAAGAGAGGCAATGAGGGCAATCGGTGTTGAGCCATTTGTACAGGACACTCCGAGCACAGCGCTTACGACAGTAATCGCCCCGCCGGAAATTGGAGCCGGCAAAGTTATCGCATCGCTAAGAGACGATTACGGCATAACAGTTGCGGGAGGCCAGGACCAGGCGAAAGGGAAGATCTTTAGGATCTCTCACATAGGCGACATAGACAAGACTGATATTCTATCAATAGTTGCCGCGATTGAAAGCGTTCTCGACGGACTTGGTTACGACTTTAATTTCGGGGCCGCTACTAAAAAGGCTGCTAAGATTCTTAGTGAAGATTAACTTCAAACAATTTGCCAGAGCTTAGTAAATAGTAGATGAGATGATGAGCTGTCCGTTTGGCCGATTTGGGAGGGTGAATAGACAGTTCTATACCGTCTCGTCGTAGCACTGCTCACTGGTTTCTTCACAATCAATGGTCTCTACCTGAAGAGTTACGTGAGTAATATTAAATTTTTCAAAAAGGCTCTTTTTAATTTCACGGACCAGTTTTTCTCCCCTTTGCATATCCTCAACAACCAAATGGGCGCTCAGGGATTCAAACCCCTGCGTCAGGGTCCATACGTGGAGGTCATGGACGCTAATCACTCCCTCGCAAGAGCATATTGAGCTCTGTACCGATTTAAGATCAAGACCCTTTGGTGTTCCCTCGAGAAGTATATGGACCGATTCTCTGAACAGGACCCAGGCCCCCCTAATTATTAAGACCGAAACAATGATACTGACAATGGAGTCTGCGTAATACCATTTTGTCTGAATCATAATGAGACCGGCTATAATTGCTCCCACTGAGCCGAGCGCATCGCTCAATACGTGATACAGTGCCCCTCTTATATTCAAGTTGCCGCTCTGATACTTATATAATATATAGGCCCCTAGGAGGTTTATGCATAAGCCGATAACGGCGACTACGGTCATTTCAAGGCTTTTCACTTCATGGGGGTTCTGAATTCTCTTAACCGCTTCAAACAGAATCCCACCCGAGATCGCGAATAGGAGCAGGCTGTTGAAGAAAGCTCCGACAATCTCCGCTCTATAGTACCCGTAGGTTTTTGTGTGTGTTGCCGGTCTCTGGGTTATCCATATTGCGACGTATGCGACTAAGAGCGCAAATACATCGGTGAGCATATGGGCGGCATCCGACAAGAGCGCAAGACTACCTGTGTAAAACCCGGCGCCCGCCTCTATGAACATAAAGCATGCGGTAAGCATGAGCACTATCGTGAGCGCTTTTTTTTGATCAGCACCCGCCGGGCCGTGGTTATGGGTGTGGTTGTGGTCGTGATGTCCCATCTGAATTAAAAATACACACGCCCTCATATGGAGTCAAAGTAGAGGGCAATTAGTTAGCTTCTCCCCTTAAGATGCCAATTTTTGTGCTGAACCCGGAAAGTGACGGTCAGCTATGGGGTCATTGTCGAGCTCTGAAATCAGGTATCCGATCTGGTATTGGTCTCCTGGGAAATAGTAGAGTCTTATGCCCTGAGGCGTGACCAGGTATAGCCCTTCTTTTTTGGTGCCCTCGGGCAATTCTACTTCATATATAGGGAAGCCGACTGTGCCGCCTCCAATATTTATCTGACGTCTCTCAACTCTTAATTTTCTTACGCTTTTCGCAATACCCCAGACCTTGGGAAAGACCTGGCCGTTTACAGTTATTTTCATATCTGTCCTCACTGCTTTATTGTTATTAAGGGATCATGGGCCTAGAATCCTGATTTCTGTAATAAGCCCCGTGCAGGTGATTATTTTATCTAACTTTTCGTCCCTTGGATATAAATAGCGGTGCTTAGGTTTTTCTCTGCAAGTGCCGCAAACTTCCTCTTCCTCGGGCTCATCGACCCACCGCGCGCAGGCGCTGCAGTAATTGCCCATCTCCTCATACCAGGCTAAATGAGAATACAGGAGCTCATTTAGCCCACTCTTACCCAGAGTAGAGGCCCACTCAGTCAGGTCCTTTGTTATTCTCTCTCTGAACTTAAGCGGAACTTCGGAAAGGTCGCCCGAATAGACTTCTTCTTGGTTAACGTAAATTTTGCAGCTAAAGGACTTTTCGCCTGTCATATTGGTATAGATAAGGATACAGACTATTTAACAAACCCAAAAGAGATTAAGTCTTTTGTTACGGGTTTTTTCAGTTGCTCATAACCTCAGCGCCGAGCACGCTGGCTACAGCATCCTGTATCTGGTCCACTGAGAAGGGTTTCTTAATTATCTTGTAAGCCCCGCCCTCTGAAATCTCATCCGGAAGCTGTTCCTCTGAGCGTCCGCTTATTATTACTACGGTGGAGTTCGGGTCTATTGTCCCTATGTCCCTTAAAATTTCGACGCCGTCTTTTTTGGGCATCGAAAGGTCAAGGAATATAATGTCATAATGGTTTTGCTTAATGAGCCCGAGAGCAATCTCGCCGTTACCTGCGGTCATAACATTGTGCCCGGTGCTAGATAGACACTCCCTAATTATATCGCGGATAAATTCCTCGTCGTCCACTACTAGGATATTCCCTTTTCTTCTGAGCTCGAGGATCTTTGCGCTCTCGACTTTTTGACTGGATTTGGTGCTGACGTTCTTGGTAAGAGTCTGCACGTTTGGAAGGAGTATGGTGAAAGTGGTTCCTTTATCGATCTCACTGCTTACGTCGATTCGTCCGCCGTGGCGCTCGATTATAGCATATATTACGGACAGCCCGAGCCCCGTACCCGATTTTGTACCTTCACTGAATTTTGTGGTGAAAAACGGCTCGAAGACTCTAGACAGATTTTCACTGGATATACCGCTCCCGGTGTCTGAAAAATCGATCCTGACGTTATTGCCTTCTAACTTTGTGCTTATGGCTATGGCTCCACCGTTCTGCATAGCGTGTTTTGAGTTTATAGCGAGGTTCAGAAAAACCTGCTGCAGCTCGCCCATATTAAGCCTTATAGCCGGCACCTTCTCGTAGTTCCTGAGAATTTTTATTCCTTCTGTTTCAAAGGTGTGCTCAACCAGGCTTAGCGCGTCGTCGATCACGCTCTCTATCTGGCCAACCTGGAACTTCTCGCCCTTTTGCCTTGAGAAGCTAAGGAGTTTGTTGACTATCTCCACAGCTCTGTCGGAGGCCTTTTCTATGACATCGAGGTCTTTTCTAACCCCCTCCATATTATCCCTGGTGATCGCAAGACTCGTGTAGCCGATTATGCCCGAGAGTATGTTGTTAAATTCATGCGCGACTCCTGCTGCAAGCTGCCCTACGCCGGACATCTTAGCGGAATGAATGAGCTGGGCCTCGAGTTTTTTCTTCTCTGTAATATCTTCAGTTGCGACGATAACGCCGAATATCTCCCCTGTTTCGAAGTCCACGAGCGGAGAGAGAGATACCTCTAGGAATTCGTCTCCCGACTTAAGCTCGTGCTTGGTGGAATAAGTAGCTTCGCTCAGTATCTTTGGAATGATAGTTTCAAAATTTATGCCGTCTAAGAGGTCGCTGAGTTTCTCGCCAATACAGTTCTTTTTAAATATCTCCATTGTTTTTGGATTTGAGCTCTGTATGACAAGATCTCTGTCAGTTGTGATAATGCTCTCAATTGTGCTGTTGAGAGTGTTCTCGAGCTGACGGTTTCTTTCTTTTACTTTTTGCTCAAGGTTTGTATTGAGCTCTTTTAAGTCGCTTAGAAGTCCTGTGTTCTGCTTGTATAGATCGTATCTTTCAACGGCGTGCTCTATGACGCTTTTGAGCTTACTGTAATCAAGCGGCTTGATAAGGTAGTCAAAGGCGCCGTTCTGTACCGCTTCCACCGCTGTTTCAAGAGAGGCAAACCCGGTCATCAGAATCACCGGAATATGCGGGTCTTTGTTCCTTATTTCTTCAAGGAGGTCTATACCGCTTTTTTTAGGCATTCTAATGTCGGAAATCACAACATCAAAAGACTTTATCTTTAAGAACTCGATAGCCTTCTCGCAGTTGTTAGCGGCTAGTACTTCATAACCTTCCTTGGTAAGGATGTCGGCAATGATCTTCAGTATCAGCTGTTCATCATCAACAACTAAAACCCTTTTAGTGTTGTCCATCTTCCTCTCCTTTAACGTCATTAGTGTTATTGCTCGGGAGCTCTATTGTAAATACCGTGCCTTTCCCCTTTTCGCTCCGGACGATTATCCTGCCCTGGTGCTCCTCTATTATCTTATAGGCAATCGATAACCCAAGCCCTGTTCCCATGTCTTTCTTTGTGAAAAACGGGTTAAAAATTTTGCTCAGGTCTTCCTCCTCTATGCCCCTGCCCGTGTCTTTGAAGCTCACGTATACATTTTCAGTTTCTTTGTTAATCGACTTAGTTTTTTCCCAACTGGTATCTATGCTCAGGTCGCCGCCCTCGGGCATTGCGTGTATGGCGTTTACTATGATGTTAATAAACACCTGCCACAGTTGGTTAGAGTCGGCCATTATGTCCGGCACATCGTTTTTTAGATTTTTAATGAGGTTTACGTTGTTATCCGATAGCTGTTTTCTAATGAGAACGACTACGTTCTCAACCACGTTATTTACGTTTACCTTTTCAAAATGCGGCGGCTCTGCCTTTGAGAACTTAAGCAAGCTGTCGATAAGGGTGTTAGTCCTTTCTATCTCGTGCTTTATATAATCCAGATACTCACCGACTATTTCTTCGTTCTCCTCGTTAGTCAAATAGGTGGAGAGGTAGTATCTCGCTCCCTCGATAATGTTGAGCGGGTTGCGAATCTCGTGTGCGACACCTGCAGCAAGCTGACCGATAGCGGACATTTTTTCCGCATGAACCAACTGATCCTGAGTGTCTTTAAGCTCGGTGTTTGCAAGCTCGAGTTTTTTCGCGTAGTCCTCGAC
>DEIM01000046.1:0-3242 GCA_002352485.1 Candidatus Dadabacteria bacterium UBA2774 | reverse complement strand
TGATAAGAGAAGCGTCGAATTTCTTAAACTCGTTCATAAGCTCTTCTGAGCGGTTTATATATTTCTCATCGGCTATCAGGTCTTCTTTGAATATCTCTTTTTTATGCTTATTGAAGCTCTCGACAAGAATGTTAGTGTTTTCGATGTTTCTATTCCCTGCAATATCTGTCTTCTCACTGCTGTAATAAATCTCATAGATTCCAGTATCTTCGTTAAAGATCGCGACTGACACCGGGTTTGAGAACATAGTGCTCTCGATTACGCTGATGATCTTGTCTATGATCATATCTATACTTAGAAGAGACGTCATGGCATAGCTCACTTCCTCTACCGTTCTTCTGTAGTCATATTTCTTTCTGAAAAATGTTAAATCCACAATTTCCTGAATACGGTTTTTAAGCGGATTCAGGGCGAGAACCAGGAAACTGCTCATGATCAGGAAGAAAGCAGGGTTCTTCCATCCGCCGTGCTGTGCGTAGGCCATGTTAAAGGTTAGGACCATAAGAGCAAACACTGCTCCTACAGCACCTGTTAATAGTCCGTAAGTGATCGTTTTCTGTATGATTACATCGATGTCGAACAATTTATGTTTGATAATCGCATAGCCGATCGAAAGGGGAAACAATATTACGGGTAGAGCCATTAGGTTGTAAGGCATATTTAATTTAAATATTGTGATTCCTGCAACTGCTGAAGCGGGAAGTATTAGACCCAGTAAACAGCCGATGAAAATAATCTGAGCCCTTTGCTTTTCAAGGACCGATTCCGAGCGAAGGTAAGTGAACAAAGAGGACAGAGGGAAAATTGCGGCGCTTAAGAGTATATATATCCACATAGATATATTTACAATTTTCCATATGCTGTAAGTATCCAAGAAAATAAAATTAAGGGCGTATATAGAGAAAGACAAAACCAGGAAGAGAAGTGCGATAAAATAGCGGGTTTTTACCTTAACTTTAGTATCCGTAGGGAAAATAAACATCAGATAAATGCCAAATAGCGGACTAAATATTGCTCCGACAAGAGTTAGGTTGTAAAAGTAATATGCAGACTGAGCATCGAATGAGCCTACGAACCATATACCTATCGAAGTACAGAATAGAAAAAATGCTTTACTCGCAAGCTCATCGGGTTTTATATAAATCACGAAAGCGCCGATTATCAAAAACATTATTCCGATCAGATATATAACGCCGAAAATAAGTAGCAAGTTTTTTGCTGTTAGCTTTTCCACCGGTATTTCAACGTCAAAATACCGGCCGTTTCTCTCAAGCGTATAGTCTACTTTCTCTCCGACTGAAAGCGTTCCGATTATACTATGGACTTCCTCGGGAGTGAATACCTTCTCCCCGTTTATAAGAACTACTTTGTCACTGAATCTTTTTAGCTTGTCGCCGTTTACAGTTGTTGGGGAAATGTCTGTAATGACCAGGTTCTCATAGAAGAAAAACCCCGGGTATGTTTTGTCTACCCACTTGAGCCCGAGTATGAAATTGGCTATGCAGAAGCTGAGCAGCACTACGACTACGATGCCGAATAGGGGTCTTGAAAAATTTTCAGAATTCTGCTCAAAGGTCATTTTTATTATTACCTGCTTTGTTTTTAGCTAATAACCGGACTTTTTCTGTATAAATCCCAGTCGGTATTGAGCGTTGCTCCTAATTTTTCAACGGACCTTCTCGATGCAATATTATCTTCCATTATCCATGTCAACGCGGCCCTTTCATATCCGTTGTTTATCATTGCCTCGCATACCCTGCTCAAAAGCGTAAGCCCTAGGCCGTGTCCGCGAAATTCCGGAGATATTCCCATAATGGTTAATGCACCCTTATTGATTTTTCTCATCTGAAGGGGAATCTTGATAAGTTTGTGGAGCTTTGCCTCACCGGCAAGGCCGGTAAAAATGGCCGAATAATCCGGGAATGCCCCTAGGAAACCGATAGGCTCACCACTATGCTCTGCTATCAACCAATACTCGGTCTCAATCAGGGGTTTGAAGTCCTCGGCAAACTCTAAAAGCTCTTCATACTCAAGCGGTACGTATCCCCATTCGTTAGCCAGTGAAACGTTATATAGTTTGCTGACGGATAGTACTTCCTCTGCCCACTTAGATTTGTTGATCGGTCTAATGTTGACGTCTTTTAAACGGGGGTTATGAGAGTATTTGAGTATTGTATCTATATTCACTTTAGATTTGAGGTCTATAGTGTAATGCACCAGGTTTTTATGGGGGACAAACCCCGAGTTCCTGAAGTACTCGTGATAGTAGGGTTGAGTGTATATCTGCAGGAATGAGGGTATACCGCCGTAATTACTTGCAAGGAAACCCCCTCCGAACAGTCCGAAAAGGCCGTTCACGGGACCCCTTACTTCCTCGCAGTCCTCTGAGTCCAGAAATTCACATGCCTTTCCGAGAAGAAGCTCTATGGCCACGTTTTCATCGGGAAGGGCTTCGAAAAATCCTAAAAATCCTGTTTTTGTATTGTGGTAGCGATTGAAATATTTGTCTACATATGCGCTTACAGTCCCGACTAATTTGCCATCTTCTTCTACAATGAATCTCTTGCCGTACACTTTTCTCGAGTAATAGTACTCATTTCGGATTAGCTTAGTCTGGTCTTTAATCAAGAAATACGGAACCCAGGCAGGATAGTCTTTATAAACCTCCCAGGAGAATTTTACAGACTTTTCTATATCTTCTTTTGAGTCGATCTCTTTGACCGAGTACTTCTCTCCATCTTCATAGTTGAATGTGAAGGGTTTATCTATAATCCCGTATTTTCTTCCCAGTTTCTCGAATACTTCCAAGGTAGTATCTAAATCTTCCTTGGTGTGTGTAGCCATAATACTTACCCTGAAGCGCTCATGGCCTTTGGGTACGGCAGGGTGGGGGATAGCGTTTGTGTATATACCCTCTTCATGCAAATTTTTACTCATTTTTTTAAGGGTAAGCTCGTCACCTACCATGACGGGGATTATTGCAGTCTCGCTCTGTGCGGTATCAAACCCAAGGCTCTTTAGGTTTTCCCTCATATGCCTTATATTGTTCCAGAGATTCTTGTGGAGTTCTTTGTCGGTCTGCATGACCTCAATGGCCGCAAGGGCCGAGGCTGCGACTGAGGGCGGGAAATTGGTGGAGAAGAAAAAAGAGCGCGTATAATATCTAAGGAAATTCACGACCTCTTTAGTGGAAGCTACGAACCCGCCGACCGCTCCCAATGACTTGCTGAGAGTGCCCATGA
>DEIM01000073.1 GCA_002352485.1 Candidatus Dadabacteria bacterium UBA2774 | reverse complement strand
GAAGACCTGGTCTTTCATGTCAGTTATCTGGGCGGGGATATGATGGATTTTTCTATGAATTTTTCAAGACCCGGCAGTCAGGTCCTTGCTCAGTATTTCAATTTTCTGAGGCTTGGGTTTGAAGGTTACACCGATGTACATAAGAACAGCCGGGAGGTTGCTTTGTATCTGTCAAAACAGATTTCCGAGATCGGCCCCTTTGAGCTCATTTCAGACGGCAGTGATATCCCTGTTTTTTGCTGGCGGATGAAAGAGCAGGAGAATTACTCTCTCTATGATTTTGCCGACCACTTACGTACACGCGGCTGGCTCATCCCCGCGTACCCCATGCCTAAGAACCGTCATGACCTGATTGTTCAGCGTATAGTTGTGAAAAAAGGATTAACGCATGATATGGCGGATATTCTGGTTGAAGATATGAAGCGTGCCATCGATTACTTTGCCGCTCAGCCTAATAATATTCCTAAAACGTCCGGGAAGCATTTTGCGCATCTGTAGAATCCACTTCGTGCCTGCTCAATCCACGCTTGGATATAGCCCGGACTAAATAACTCCGAACATTACAATATGTCCCGGGTCTGTCCGGATAAGAGTAGAACAAGCACAAGAATTATTTTTCTTGCCTATGGATATTTCAAGGATATATTATCTAAATACCTAAACCCACAGGAGGCGCGCATGACACGCTCATTAGGACTAGTACTTATTATTCCCTTAATCTTATCAATTTTAGCTATAGGCTGTGAAAAATTAGATAAAGACGCTACAACGGATAAATCTTCATCACAAAGTACGAAGGTAGAGAAGAATCAAGAAGCCGATACGAGTACCGCTAAGCAGAATGATTCACAGATAAAAAAAGAAACTACCAGCGTAAAAACTTCACTTGAGACCGGCAGGACGGAGTTTCCTTCGTTTGCCGACCTTGTTGCAAGTCTTAAGCCTTCGGTTGTGAACATAAGCACCACAAACGTATTTAAGCAGAGGGGATTCGGACAGAATATGCCTAAGTCTCCCTTTGGGCAGAACGATCCTATGGAGGAATTCTTCAAGAAGTTCTTCGGCGGCAATCAGCCCCAGCAGGAGTACAAGCGTCAGGGACTTGGTTCGGGATTTATAATCAGTAAAGACGGTTATGTGGTTACAAATAACCATGTCATAGAAAAAGCGACGGACGTAGAGGTAGTGCTTGAGAACGGAGACAAATTCAAGGCTGAAATAATCGGGAAAGACCCTAAAACCGATCTTGCAGTGCTTAAATTCGAGCCCGAGCAGGAGCTTCAGGCTGTGACTTTAGGGAATTCAGATAACCTACGGATTGGGGATTGGGTTATAGCTATGGGGAACCCGTTCGGACTTGGTTACACGGTCACCGCGGGGATTGTAAGCGCCAAGGGGCGCTCTCTTGGTTTCGGAGTATATGACGATTTCATTCAAACCGATGCCCCGCTTAACCCGGGGAACAGCGGAGGTCCGCTATTTAACATGCAGGGACAGGTAGTGGGTGTGAATACAGCCATCGTAGCCAGGGGGCAGGGAATCGGGTTCTCGATACCTATCAACATGGCCGAGTTTGTTGTAAAACAGCTCAAGGAAGACGGAAAAGTCGTAAGGGGCTGGCTTGGAGTGTATGTGCAGAAGGTGACCCCAGAGATAGCCTCAAGTTTCGGTCTTGAGGAGGACGAGGGAGCTCTTGTCAGCGACGTTGAACCCGGAAGCCCTGCCGACAATGCGGGGATAAAGCGCGGGGATGTGATAACGGAGTTTGACGGTAAAAAAGTCGAGGATATTACAGACCTTACAACTTCGACTGCGGTAAGCCCTCCGGGCTCTGAGGTTAAGCTTTCGGTAATTGAAGACGGGAAGACCAAAGAGGTTACAGTAAAGCTCGGTGAAGTGCCTTCAGATGATGCGGCAAGTGAAGAGGATGACCAGGAGCAGGAAAACCTGGGGCTCAGTGCAAGGAACCTTAATCAAAAATTGGCACAACGTTTTAAAATAGAGGATGGGGACGGTGTAGTCGTAACCAAGGTTGAAAACGGCGGTATTGCTTCAGAAGCTGGCATCAGCCCCGGAGACCTGATTATTGAGATTGATAAAAAACAGATTACAAATTTAGACGAATATAATGCGGCTATAGATGGTATGAAGAGCGGCGGTACTGCTTTATTCCTGGTTAAAAGGGGTGATAACACTATCTATGTAGCCATCAGGATCCCCGAGAATGACAAGAAAGGCGGAGACGATAAAGGGTAGGGCCTCTTTCTTTCATAAACTCATCAACATTCCATTCTTCATTAGCTCCGGTGTTATGGTCGGATCTTAAATGCTATGAGTTCACTTATATTTATTGACAACGGAATGCATTTCATGTGAGAATGATAATGCGTGTAGGTCTGCATGGGCTCTTGGTGTAGGCTATTTGAAAAAACGCCCATCAAAACTCTAATTACGCGTTTTAATTTATGAAACGAAGCGGGAGGATTGAGCATAAATGCCTGAAGCTACTTCTAAGCACATACTGATTCTCGGAGGCGGATTTGCGGGTCTACAAGCCGCACAGACCCTTGAAAAGATTTACTCGAAAAGAGACGATATAGATATTACGCTCATTAGTGAGAAGAATTATCTTGTTTATACCTCCATGCTTGCGGAGGTGGTTTCAAGCAGTATCGAAGCCAAGCACGTAGTTATCCCGCTAAGAGAGAGCGTAAGAAAAACAACATTTAAAGAGCTTGAAGTAAAGAAAATAGACCACGACAAAAAAGCCGTTACGTGCATTCACCCGCAAACTCACGAAACACACGTTATCACTTACGACTATATAGTAATCGCTATGGGATCGAAGACAGGTTTCCATAATGTTAAAGGAGCCGAGGAATTTTCTTATCCCCTTAAAAACCTGGCAGACGCCATGGTGCTCAGGAGTCATGTGATAGATATGTTCGAGCTTGCCGATATAGAGGAGAACCATGCGCTGCGCAGCAGTCTCCTGACGTTCGCCATCGTTGGCGGGGGTTATACCGGTATTGAAGTGGCGGCGGAGCTTAATGATTTTGTTGACACCAGCCGGCGCTTCTACAAGAACGTCAAGTCGGACGAGGTGAAGGTGGTGGTGATAGACCCCGGTGACAGGATTATGCACGAGATGAGTGAGGGACTCGCCCAATACGGAATGAATCTACTTAAAAAAAGAGGTATGGAGTTCCACCTCAACACAAGGGTAGAGAGCGTGGGTGTTGACCGTGTTGTGACTGGGGATGGGGATACGATTAAGACTCATACAGCCATATGGGCCGCCGGAACCGCTCCTCAGCCCGTTATTGCGGCGCTTCCTTTTGCGGATAAGAAAGGGAGAATTGAGGTGAACGAATTTACCGAAGTTCCGGGTTATGACGGGGTATGGGCTCTAGGTGATTGCGCGGTCGTGCCAGACCCGCATACCGGCAAGCCGTATCCACCTACAGCTCAGCATGCCATAAGAGAGGCCACTCGTACAGCACATAACGTAGCCGCGTATATAGACGGAAAAGAGTCTGAGAAAAGAGCGTTTATCTACGTAACTCAGGGAATGCTTGCCCCGCTAGGGCACCGCTCGGCTGTAGCCGAGATCAAGGGGTTTAGGTTCTCCGGATTTTTCGCATGGTTTATGTGGAGGGCAATATACCTGGGTAAGCTCCCTGGGTGGGACAGAAAGATTCGGGTCGCTCTAGATTGGTTTTTAGATATTTTCCTTCCGAAGGATATTGTACAGCTCCGCTTCCTGATAAAACCCAGTCAGTCTCCGCCTGAAGACGAAGGTTGAGGGTTTATATGCTTTCTGGTTTTTAGGAACATTACCAAATCGCTTAGCTCAACATTACTAAGCGTACCGCCAAAGCCCGGCATATTAAGCCCGCCGTTCATGATACGCCACGTTAATTCATCAGCTGATAACCTATCTCCGATATAAGTGAGATCCGGTCCCCTTAACCCACCGTGCCCAGAAATCGTGTGACAGTATAGACACCCTTTATCGTTAAAGTGCTCCCCACCTCTGTAAACCGGTCCCGAATCCGCACCTATGATCTCAATAGTAAGGGGTTTGGCGTCAAAATGGGGTGACCATGGAGAAGAGATGCCGATTGCCCAAAGCCCTGAAATTGATCCGATTGTGAGCGCTACCATGGCGATGGCCCATGGACGGCGGAGAGGGCTTCTCTCGCCGCGGTTCGAGATGAAGGGCAACGCGAATAAAAGTGCGCCCACCAACAGTGGCCCGAATACCATAAGGACTGTCTCCATGGGAGGGGGCATTAGAGCAAGAAAAGCGAAGTAGAAAATAAAATACCAGTCCGGCACCGGAAGTGCGTCAATATTAGATGGGTTTGGGGGTGCCCCGAGATCAGGAGGTCCGATTATTACTGCTATAAGAAGTATTGTAGTGATCACGATAAAGCCGAACACCATGTCTCGCCATGCCGCGACGGGCCAAAACGGGACGCCGTCCCGCTTGACGCTAGCCTCGTATTTCTCTCTGTAGGTCTTCGGATCTACAGGCTCTCCGGCCTTGGGGAATTCCGAAATACCGTTTTTGATTACGAGATATAAATGGAATACCAAAAATATGATAAGAAGAGCGGGAACAATGAACACGTGATACGCGAACATTCGGCTTAGTGTTGCGCCCCCTATGGTTTCTCCTCCGATTAAGAAATCCGCTACCCATGTGCCGATAAACGGTATCCTGCCCGCCTGCTCCGCGGCTACGATGGTAGACCACACGGCAGTCTGGTCCCACCTGACAACCTGTCCTGAAAATGCCATAATAATAGTAAGCGAGAGTAAAATGACACCGGAGATCCAGTGCATTTCGCGAGGGAATTTATATGACGCTGTCAGATAAACCCGGATCATGTGTAGACCCACGAGAAGTATCATTGCCGAAGCTCCCCAGTTGTGAAGTCCCCTGACGATCCTGCCGAAAGTGGTCTGATTGGTTATGAATTCCAGACTCTGGTAAGCCTCGCCTGCAGACGGGACGTACATGAAAGCGAGCGTAACGCCTGTTGCGATCTGGAGCAGGAACGCAAACATAGTGGCGCTCCCGAACACATAGAACCAGGAAGCCGAGTTCTTGGGCACGGCGTGAGTCATAATCGGCCATAACGCACCCATTAAGCCCGTACGGTCTTCAAACCAGTTCCATGCGTTGTTAAAAAACTTCATTCCGTGTGCTCCGTATTTATCATAATTAAGACTCTATTGCACGTTTGTATTTCACTATACTGTTGTAATCGGTATAGGGCTTGTTTTTACCTCGACCTGACCGTCCTTTATCCTCGCAGGATAACCGTATAGACCCCTCGGCGGCGGTCCCGCGGCAACCGAGCCGTCTGAGTAATATACTCCTCCGTGACATGGGCACATAAACAGCTTTGCCCCTGAGACCCACCTTACAGGGCATCCTAGATGGGCGCAGTTTACGGAGAATACCGTAAGCTCGTCATTTTCGCTACGCCTAACCCAGGCGGCGGTTTCCGCCGTAATACCCGACCAAGGAAGAGGAGAGGCGTCAATGAAATTCACTTTTACATACTCATTCAGCGTAAAGCTTCTCAGCTCGCCCACAGGTCTCCATATGGGTCTTGGCTTTTTAACAATCGGAGCGAAAATGGAGCCCACTATGGGTATTCCTACCATAAGGGCAGCCAGGCTCCCGAGTGTAAT
>DEIM01000174.1 GCA_002352485.1 Candidatus Dadabacteria bacterium UBA2774 | reverse complement strand
GGCCATGTTGATAATTACAGAATCGGACAGCGTCTCCACTGAGGACAGTGATGACGTAGAAAAAGCCTATTTTTCCTGTCTTGAGAATTCGGCAGAAACCAAAATGCCAAAGTAGCAGATTCAGGAACCTGAAACGCTCCTCTGCCTCACGATCTCATAGAGCATCATCCCGGCAGCAACCGAGGCGTTAAGTGAAGACACTTTCCCTGACCTCGGAATAGAGACCAGAAAATCACAGGAGTCCTTTACTGATTTGCTTAGTCCCCTGCCCTCACTTCCTATCACAAGCGCTATGTCGAGTTTTTTAAAATCCTGAGCATAAACAGTTTGTTCAGAATCCGCATCAGTACCTACTATCCACACCCCGTCTTTTTTTAAGTCTTTTATTATGCGTGCGAGGTTAACAACCCTTGCGATTGGGACATGATTCACTGCCCCGGAAGAGGCTTTTATAACAGCCGGGGTCACGGCGGCGGCTCTGTCTTTTGGTATCACCACTCCATGCGCCCCCATAAAATCCGCCGTCCTTACGACAGCACCAAGGTTCTGAGGATCTTCAACATGGTCAAGAATAACAATAAGAACCCTCTCACCGCTATCTCTTGCGGGTTTTAGGATTTGGGAGATATCCGAGTACTTAAATTCCCGTATCTTTGCCAGTACGCCTTGATGAGAAGAGTTGCCCGCAAGCCTGGTGAGCGCCTCACGGGGGAGAAATGAGAGCTTGACCCCTCTTTTTTTAGCAAGCTTAACAATATCAGAGGCGTTAGCAGATTTATTGACAATAACCTCGTCAATCCCGGAACCAGGGTCCGATAGAGCTTCATTTACAGGATTTTTCCCGTATATAATCATATTATCACTCTCATAGTCTGAAATTGTACCGGGATACCGAGAAATTATTGATCTTTAGCGCTCTCTTTGCCAAACTCCGTACGGGCTTCGTCTATTTTTAGAATCACTTTGTCCTTAATCCACTTATTGTCCCACCACTCGATCGGTCTCACCGCAACGCCGTTTACGTACACCCCGTAATGTAGATGGTCGCCCGCTGCAAGCCCGGTCTCGCCGGTTTTGCCGATAATATCGTTCTTCTTGAGCTGATCTCCAACATTTACATCAATCGTACTCATGTGCCCGTAAAGCGTGGAAACACCCATTCCGTGGTCTATTATCACCGTATTTCCGTATATACCCAGATCACCTGCATAAACCACAACACCATTATTTGCAGCCTCGATCGGATAGCGTTTTGTGACCGCTAGGTCGTAGCCCAAATGGTACTGGTTATCAATCGGCTCGTCGTTATATAGGTATGTTCTGTGATCTGCAAAATTAGCCTCGACTTTCGAGTTTGAAAGCTGAGCAAACGGCCCTTCCCACATAAGCTCCCCTTTGGAGTCGCTCGCTACTTCCTTAATTGTAGTATCGTTTGCTTTCCTCAATTCACTGTTAACTTTGAGAAACTTTTCTTTTTTCGTAAGCTCGGCGCTGTTTTCACCCGCAAGCGGCCCAATTACATTCTGTATGAAATTGTCACTTATATTAATATTGCTATCTCTGTAATTTATATTCTTTAGATTATAAGCAAGACCGGAGCGCTTCATGTTTCCGGCTTCGTCAACTGCTGCGACAAAGATATTTTGCCCCGGCTCAACGTCGTGGGGATAAGCAAAGAAGGCAAAATACACGTTTTCATCTGCAAGCCCTGCCCTGTAGCCCGGGAAATAATAGTCTTTTACCATCACGCCGCTTTCCGCCACGTCGGGAGACGTCCTGTACACAACGAGCCCCGAGCCCCCGTGATTTATGTATTGTTCAGTGCTTACTATTTCAAGCTCAGGAGGTTTAAGATCCAAGATGAGCTCTTTTGATATAGTGGATATGTTTCCTGAGAACACTTTAATCTTTGAATGATCCTGGGCAGTTACAACGATCACAATCTTCCCTTGTTGAGTCCCTACTTTCTTTGGATCAAGTGTGATTTCTATATTATCCCCTTTCACCCCGGGAGGATAGTCTTTATTAAATAAGACAGACTCTGCACCCTCGCCCTTGAGTACAACTGAGACATTCTTTAACCCTGTTCCCTGATCCCTTACCTCAACGTCAAATGGCTCGACACCCAGGTACTCTGAGTTCAATCCAAGATCTATCTGTGGGGAAGTCCATTCTATTGCAGGGTATATATAAGATAATCCGGCTATAATCAATATAAACACAAGTATATATAGATATTTTCTCATAATTCTTACACTTAATCTCCGTATTTATGTTTTCTTAAATCCAATCTAAAAATATTGCCGGATCTCCTTCTCATAGTCGGCAAAGTACCTGGGTATTACGCTTATGTTAAAACTGCTCAGTATAGATTCCTTAGACTCACGTTCGAGAAGATATATAAATGACACCTCAACCAGCCGGGGCGCCACAATCCTACCATCGGTAAGGGTCTCGCAATACTCTCTGTCCAGCGTAACCCGGTGCGATGTGCTCGAATCCCCTTCCACAACCTCCACATCAAACGCCATGTCCGCAGTATCAGAATCAATCTCTTTAATTTTGATTTCAGCCATATGTCTGCACCTCTTTTGAATCTTATCGGGAATTATTATAACCTACTCTAAATTAAGCAGAAACAACTTTTTACCAAAATTCTTATGAATATTATCAAATTTGACCATAGAATACACAGTCTACACAGAGCCGCCGAGCTTGTGCTCAGCGCTTATGAGTTTAGCTCGGCCGATAACAACCAAACCAGGAAAACTGTTATGAGCCTGATTGAATCCGGCAATAATTTCCTCGGGCATGAGAACATGTATATATCAATCGAGAAAGACACTATAACAGGGCTAATAGTATGTTACGCCGGCAAATCCGGGGGAACACTCCAGGCACTCATCCGACTTCTTACAGAACTCCGCCTAAAGGAGCTTATTAGCCTGATAATTCTTAACGCAGAGCTACTTCACACAGGATACACACCCGAGCTCTGCGAAGACGATTTTTATATCAGCCTCGTTGTGGTTGATGAAAGACAAAGGGGAAAGGGCCTGGGTACAAAATTAATACACAAAGCACTTGAGATTGCCGAGGAGAAAGGCTGCAGCAAGGTAGTCCTAGACGTCGAATCAGATAACGGGACCGCCAGAGCTCTATATGAAAAATTAGGATTCACATTAAAAGACGAAAATCCGAAATCAGTAAAAGGGGCCGTTCCCTCCGAGATATTTACAATGGAATATTCAATATTAAATAGGGCTCAAGATATGCAGAATCGGATAAAGGTATAAGCAAATGAGCGATTTCAAAAACAATTTCAGCTGGTCAATGTCCCGTGACTCCCTCTTTAGGGAATGTAAAAGGAAATACTATTACAACTACTACGGGTCTTGGGGTGGATGGGAACGAGATAGAGCCGACAAAGTAACCCGCACTCTCTATGTGCTTAAGAACCTTCAGAATATACATATGTGGAAAGGGTCTACAGTGCATTGGGAGATTGAGAGAATCCTAAAACAGCTTGTTTCTACAGGCAAATTGACCCCAGAAGATAGATCGGCCCAAAGGGTTACAGAGCTAATGAGAGAGGACTTCAGGTCTTCCCGTGAAGGTCTTTATTGGAATAAGCAGGGCAGCATGAAAAACGAGACTGCTCTTTTTGAGCACGAATACAAAACAAATACACCTAATGAAACTTGGAAGCAAAATTACGATGATGTGATTATGTGTCTTCAGAATTTTTATAATTCCGATGTGCTGAAACGTATAGAGAAACTGCCCAAAAAAGCCGTGATCTCGATAGAAAGCATGACAGCGGCCTCGCTTTCGTTCACTCCCGAGATAATTTTCGTAAAGCTCGACCTGGCTCTCGAATCAGGGGACGGGATAGAAATTGTCGATTGGAAAACCGGGAAAGCAAAGTCAGATGAGCTTCAGTTCAGGGTATATACGCTTTTTGCAAATGAGGAATATGATCTCCCGCCCGATGAAATCACTGTGACCGAAGTTAATCTTATGAGTAACGAATCATTCAACCATAATTTTAGCCCTAGGGAGCTAATCGAATCACAGGAGTATATAAACAAAAGTATAGATGCTATGAAAAACATGCTGAAAGACCCGGAGGAGAACACAGCCGTCATGACTGATTTCCCCCGGACTGAAAACGAAAGAATTTGCGAGTCCTGCAACTTCAAAAAAATCTGCTTTGATCTGGATTAGCTAACGCACTATGATGTCCTGTATTCAATTGAGCGCTCAGCTTTCCGCTATGATTTCTGTCATAATACTTATAATGATATTATATTTAGGCATAAGGAAAGAATCATATGTCTGAGCTTGTAAAGAAAATAAACTACTTTTTGACTAGCCAACTCTGGTCCATAGATACGAGCGCGCTCAATCGAACTCGCTCGTTCTTTATCAATCTGGTCAGGCTAATCTACGTAACCGTCCGCGAATTCATGAAAAACGAGCTCACACTCAGAGCCATGAGCCTGGTATACACCACCCTCCTCTCGCTCGTCCCCCTTCTGGCATTCAGCATCTCGCTATTAAAAGCATTCGGGGTCGTGGATAATAAGCTTGAGCCTTTTTTAATAAGCTTCTTGCATCCTCTGGGACCCAAGGGCGCTGAAATATCCAGCACGATTCTAGAATTTATCGGTAGAATAAATTTCGGCGTGCTCGGAGTTATAGGACTCCTGCTTCTTATATACACATCCGTATCTGTCATAAATAAGATCGAAGATTCACTCAATATAATTTGGAAAGTTAAGAAAGGAAGGAGCCTCGCCAGAAGGTTCAGTGACTATATTACTATACTTCTGGTAGGCCCCGTGCTCATGGTTGTGGCTATAGGCTCAATGGCTACGCTCGAGAGCAATACCATCGTAAATTCAATATTGTCCATCGAGCCCGTAGGCACAATAGTGCTCATTATCGGGCAGATATTACCTTTCATAGTCGTACTTTTAGTGTTCAGCTTTATATACGTCTTAATACCAAATACCAAGGTGAACATTAAGTCCGCTCTTTTCGGAGGAGCTATAGCGGGTATAGCATGGCACGTAACGAGCTGGGGGTTTACGCTCTCGGTCGCGTCTTCGACCAAATACGCGGCGATCTACTCAAGCCTTGCGCTTCTTATAATATTTATGATCTGGCTATACTTAAACTGGCTCATCCTTTTAGCGGGGGCACAGATAGCCTTTTGCTACCAAAACCTAAAGTTTCTTACGGTTAAAAAAGAGGTATTTAATCTAAGCACAAAGCTAAGGGAGAAACTCTCATTAGTCGTAATGTTCCTCATCGCAAATAGCTTTTATCACAATAAGGAGCGCTGGACTCTTCACTCACTCACAGAGCATTTAAAGCTTCCCCAGGACCCGGTGGAGGACGCTGTGAAGGAGCTTGAAGACAGTAAGCTAATTATAGAGACCGGAGACGAGACCCCATATCTTGTCCCGTCAATGTCATTAGAGAAAATTAAGCTAAAGGACATACTCAGCTCAACAAGGACTTGTAATCAGACTAGCGAGCTTGAAAACAAGTATCTTTCCATTCCCGAAGTTGACTTGGTGTCAACTGAGGTAGAGCGCGCCATAGACCAGGCGCTTGGTGAGAAGTCTTTAAGGGACCTAGTCTCAAAAGACTCCCCGCAATATGATTAATTCTCCCCTGGATTAAACTTTTATGAACTAGTCCGGAGCAACTTAGTCACCTAATTACACCTGAGCTTTCCGTTATCGTTCCACAGACCATTCTTGCACTCTTTAAACCTAATGCTCGAATGCTTCCACTTACCGTTCTTATTTTTGCAGTCGGCCTCAAGTCTATTGCCTTCTTTGTATATGTTCTTACAGCTATTTTTATAGCTCCCCGGGGGTATTTTTCCGTTGCCGCCACCGGAACTACCGCATACAAGCTGGCCGTTATCATTTGAAATATCCTTATCGCATTTCTTATAATTAATACTGGTGTTCTTCCACTTGCCGTTTCTATTCTCACATTTAGAGTAGAGCCTACCACCCTCTGTGTAGGAGTCTTTGCATGAGTTCTTGTAGCTCCCTTTTGGCAGTCTTCCGTTTTTCTTACTACAGCTAAGCTCGCCGTTATCGTTCCATATATCCCTATCGCAATTCTTGTAGTTAATACTGGTGTTCTTCCACTTGCCGTTTCTGTTTTCACAACTCGCTTTTAGCTTTTTCCCCTGCACTTTAATATCTCTACAACTATTTTTATAGCTCCCTGCAGGAGGCTTCGGAGCAGGTTTCTGATTACATTTAAGAGCCCCATTTTCGTTCCTAATGTCGCCCTGGCAGTAATCTATATTTATCTTCGTATTTAACCATTGACCTTTTTCATCCTCACATCTCGCTGTTAAGAAATCCCCTATCACATGCATATCCTTACATGTTTTCTTATAGCTTCCATCCGGTATCTTTGACTGAGCCACCGCAGACAGACTCGTTAGCGCGGATAGCGCCAGCACTATTGAAAATACCTTGAGCATTTGAAGTGTATTCCATTTTATATTCATATTATTTCCTCCTAAATTTATATGCCAGAAGACTAAAGCATTAACACTCTCCTTGTCAATCTGTTCTATGGAAGATTTTTCATTATACTATTGAAGTAAACAATATAGATTTAAGAATATGACCCCAGTACATTGTTTTTGGAAAACCCGGTGTAGTGTATAATTTGATTTCTTCATCCCTACAGGAGAAAAGCTAATGTACGGTATCACTATTAAAAATTTCTTAATAATATCGGCGACTTTTCTCTTTCTATTACCAATCACGCCACTGGCGCTTGCAGCGAATATAGGCATTGTATTCGACGGCCCCTCTAATCTGAATAAGAGCACGCTGCACGCTTATAAAAAAGAAATAATAGACCTTACAGAAGGTGAGTTTGACATAACGTTTCCGGAGAAATCCATCCTCGTATCGGATTGGACGGCTTCTGGTGTAAGAGCTTCAATAGATACTCTCCTTACTGACCCTAACGTCGATATAGTAATAACGCTCGGCATTATCGGGTCAACCGAAATTTCGCGCAGGAAAAACCTTCCCAAGCCTGTTATTGCCCCCTGGATTATAGACACCAATCTACTAGGTATACCCAGCACCCAGGACGGCACCAGCGGCATCACAAATCTGTATTTTCTGGACACTCCAGCGACGCTCGATAGAGATATCAGAGTGTTTAAAGAAATAGTGGAATTTCAGAAATTGGCGCTTCTCTATATGCCGATCGTAACTGACCTGGTACCAGAGATAGAAGGCTATGTAATCAACGTAGCCAGAGAAAACGACATTGAAATTTTACTGCTGCCGGAAAGAGATACCGTAGAGGGCACTATTTCAGCAATTCCACCCGACATACAGGCCGTTTTAGTAACTCCGCTGATCAATTATACCAACGAGGAGATCGCCAAGCTCTACGACGGGCTTATAGAGAGAGACCTGCCGAGCTTCTCTATGATAGGGATGAGAGAAGTAGAGCAAGGCGCCCTGATCGGCCTCACACCGGTGCTCGACATAACAAGACAGGCAAGACGCGTCGCGCTTGCCGTGCAGAGCATACTCCTTGGCGAGGACGCGGGCAATCTGCCCGTTGAGTTTAAAGAGCAGGAAAAGCTCACTATCAATATGTCCACTGCAAGGGCTCTTAATTTTTATCCCTCATGGAGGGTAATGACCGACGCCGATCTGATAAACGAGAAGTCCGAGGCTTCTGGACGGACTCTCACTCTGCAGCAAGCGGTTGATGAATCAGTAAAGGCCAACCTGGATATCTTAGCTGCCGATCAGTTTGTGGCTGCGGGCGCTCAAAACGTAAAGCTTGCGCTCTCCGAGCTCCTCCCCCAGTCCGATATATTTCTAGAAAACAATTATATAGATAAAGACCGCGCCGCGGCCAGCTTCGGCACTCAGCCCGAGCGCTCCATTAGCGGCGTAGCGAACCTACGCCAGCTGATATATTCAGATTCCGCCTGGTCTAATCTCACCGTGCAGAAGCGCCTTCAAGACTCAAGAAAATATTCTCGTAACGAAATCAGACTCGATATCATTGCCGCAACCTCAATTGGCTATTTGAATGTGATAAGGGCAAAAACGATTGAGAATATTCAAAAAGACAATCTCAAGCTCTCAAAATCTAACCTTGAAATAGCAGAGGTACGGCGCGATATAGGTGTCGCAAGCCCAGCAGAAGTATACAGATGGGAAAGTGAGATTTCCTCAGACAGAATAGAAGTCGTAAACGCGGAAGCCCAGAGGAAAAATACCGAAATACTTTTAAACAGGCTCCTGCACAGACCCCAGGGCGAGAAGTTCAGCACGGTCGAAACTGGTCTTGACGACCCTACCCTCATTGTAAGCGACCCAAGACTTGACCGCTATATAAATAACCCCGGGGTGTTTGAGATATTTCTTAACTTTATGGTAAGCCAGGGACTTGAGCAATCCCCTGAAATATCAAATCTTGATTCTCAGATCCAGGCGCAGGA
>DEIM01000241.1 GCA_002352485.1 Candidatus Dadabacteria bacterium UBA2774 | reverse complement strand
ATTAGCTCTATATAATTTGCGGGGTCAAATTCCTCCCCTGTGTCCGGCTGTTTTCCCTGAACCAGAGACCTTCCCCATATTAGAGCAAGTCTCCTCTCTTCTTTCTTTTTAGCTTCAGCTTCTTTCTTTATAATGAGGCCCTGCACGTCCTCTGAGGTTCTGGCTATATACCCGCCCTCGCCTCTTTTAAAGAAAATATCATCTTTATCGACCGCCCAGAAAAGATGTGTGAACTCTTTATTACCTGTATCGTTATCGGGGAAATATAGGGCTTTAAGATCAGGGAACTTTATTTCGTCCCCCTCCTCGTCACCGCTAAAGCACTCCCAAAGGGTTCTCAGGTCGTGGTTTTGCTTATCCTCATCAAATTCTCTACGGAACTCTCTGAGTCTTAGTTTTTTCTCAGACTGCGTAAGTCCTTCCTCTATTTTAATCCCCGTGCAGAAAACCACTTTCTCAAGATCGACTTCGATCTCCTTTGCTTCCTCAGAGAATACCAAGAGCTTACTGCCGCGGAGCTCTTTAAATATGCCCAGCGCAGGTTCTTTACGTTTTCTGAACAGTACTAATTCACTTTCGGATGGTATGTTTGCTGGCATCGGGTAACTATTTTATAGGAGTAAACGGGGTTAATAAAGATTTACAGTAAAAGTCGTGATTAAAACATGCTGTTCTGAGGTTTGTTAATGAGGCTAAGCTATCTACATTGCTCCATTTTGTCTATAAACACTTAACTCTTTGAGTAGCCAGTCCTTTGATGTTACTGGGGTCCCGGTTTCACAATAAACAAGATATTCCTTACCACTTACTGTGCTTTTTGTGGCGGAGTACTCTATAAACTCCTCAGTCGTGGTGATGTCATTCTTATAGTGCTCATACTTTCTTTTTATATGCTTATAAGCCTCCTCCCCCGTGTGCTTACTGCCGTTTCTTTCAAAGCTGCAGTCTGTTGATACTACGAACTCGAGGAGGTGAAGGACCTCTCTCTTTTCAGACTCGGGCACATCCGCCGAGGCGGTCATGGGTCCGAGGGTCAATATACTCAGTAAAGCTGAAGCGCAAAGTAAGCAAAAATATCTCATATAAAAAGTATTCATGCACTATCTGTGATTTACAACCGGGTTTAATGGGACGGACTGTATAACTTTTGAAAAGTATTACTTAGCAGTTAGTGAGGATTTATATTCCATTGAGACTTTAACGAAGTCTCTGAAAAGAGGGTGCGGGTTAAGAGGGGTGGACTTAAATTCTGGATGGAATTGACAGCCGATAAACCATGGGTGGTTTTTGAGCTCGACCATCTCAACCAAGTTTCCGTCCGGAGATAGCCCGCTCAAAATAAGCCCCTTTTTGCTCAGCCGCTCGCGGTAGCAGTTGTTCACCTCATAGCGGTGACGGTGTCTCTCTGATATCATATCGACCCCGTATGCCGAATGAGCCAGGGTATCTTTCTTTAGCTGACATGGATAGGCGCCCAACCTCATAGTGCCGCCCATATCGTTTATATCCTTCTGCTCCTCCATAAGATCTATCACCGCGTCCGTAATGTCATCTGAGTATTCGCGCGAGTGAGCGTTCTTTATGCCGCAGATATTCCTTGCGAACTCTACAACAGACATCTGCATTCCGAGGCAGATTCCAAAGAACGGAACCTTATTCTCCCTTGCGTATCTTATGGCTTCTATCTTCCCTTCAAACCCTCGCTTGCCAAAGCCTCCGGGTACCAGCACACCGTGTACACCTGAAAGGAGCGAGTCTACTCCTTGTGACTCTATGTCCTCAGAGTCAACGTACTTAATCTCTACCCGTGAGTCGTTTGAAAGCCCCCCGTGGTCAAGCGCCTCGTGCAAGCTCTTATATGAGTCTTTTAAGCTCACGTACTTGCCTATCACCCCTATAGTCACCTCTGAGGCCGGGTTTTTGAACTTGTGCGCGATCTTTTCCCACATGGATATATCGGGCTTCTTAGTCCACATTTTAAGGTAATCGATTATGATCTGGTCAAGCTTTTCCTGATGGAATACGACTGGGACTTCGTAGATCGAGCCTACGTCAAGCGCGGTTATTACTGCGTCTATGCTCACATTACAGAAAAGAGCTATCTTCTCCTTAATATCACGAGGGAGGATTCTTTCTGTCCTGCAGAGTAGTATGTCCGGCTGGATTCCTATTTGAAGGAGGTCCTTTACGCTGTGCTGTGTGGGTTTTGACTTTAGCTCGCCCGCGGCTGCCAGATAAGGTACATAAGTCAGGTGGATAAATAACGTGTTCTCTCTTCCTAGGTCTGTTCTCAGCTGCCTTACTGCTTCAAGAAACGGGAGGCTCTCTATGTCTCCAACTGTGCCGCCTATCTCTACAATAACCACATCGTTATCATCTGAGACGTCCATGACGCGTGCTTTTATTTCGTCCGTTATGTGAGGGATTACCTGAATGGTCTTTCCAAGATACTTCCCTTCCCTTTCCTTCGTTATTACCGTGTTGTAGATCCTTCCAGTAGTAAAATTGTTCTTTTGGGACAGGTTTGAGTGCGTGAAACGCTGATAGTGCCCAAGGTCAAGATCGGTCTCGGCACCGTCGTCAGTCACGAAAACCTCTCCGTGCTGAAGGGGGTTCATCGTACCCGGGTCAACGTTAATGTAGGGGTCTAGTTTCTGGAGAGTTACCTGAAGACCTCTTGCTTCGAGTAAAGCCCCTATGGAAGCGGCAGCAAGCCCTTTTCCCAAGGACGACATAACACCACCGGTTACAAAGATATATTTTGTCTTTTCCAACTAATGAAATCCTCAATAAAATAGAATTAAAAGGCGGGACCGTGCAGGTCTTTACTAATATATTCAAAAGCTTTCGTTCTGGCAAGAGTAAAGTGAAATAAATTTTCAGATTCGTAAAATTTAGCCCTTCTGTGAGCTCAGTATCTCTTTTAAGCTCATTACAGCGTGCGCTCTATGGCTGATGGAGTTTTTAATCTCGGGCGCGACCTCGGCCATGGTTTTTGCTCTGTCGGGGAGATAGAACACGGGGTCGTAGCCAAACCCACCCTCGCCTCTCGGCTCGTTCAGTATCACACCGGGACAATCTCCTTTTGCGATAATCTCTTCCCCGTCCGGAAACACTAGCGCAAGGACGCAGACGAATTTTGCGCGTCTATTTGTCTCTTCACCAAGCTCGCTTAGAAGTTTCTCGATATTCTTTTTGTCGTTCGCGTCCTCTCCGGCAAAGCGTGCCGAGTACACACCGGGGCGTCCCCCCAGAGCCTCTACAGCAAGGCCCGAATCGTCGGCCAGTGCGGGTTTCCCAGAATACTCTGCGATGGTGCGGGCTTTTTTTAGGGCGTTCTCTGTAAAAGTTTCCCCGTCCTCAATAACTTCAGGCGGGGATTTGAGATCCTCAAGTGAGATTACATTGTCGATAACACCCTCAAGGAGATCGGCAAATTCTTTGACTTTCCCTTTATTCCTCGTAGCTAGTACGATTTTTTCAATCATTCTACTTTACTCTTAGCGTTTTCTTTTGTGCCGTTATTAGCTCGTTGATCCCTTTTTCCGCAAGCTTTACCATCTCTGCCAATTTGCTCTTTGAAAACGGATTTCCTTCGGCTGTGCCCTGTACTTCAACGAGTAGACCGCTTCCCGTCATAGCCACGTTCATGTCCACATCGGCATTGGAGTCAAGCTCGTAGTCAAGATCCAGCATAAGCTCGCCGTCTATGATGCCCACGCTTACTGCCGCGATAAAATCCGTCACCGGGAGCTCATTCACAAGCTTATTTTTCTTAAGAAACAATGACGCTTCATAGAGCGCTACGAACGCGCCGGTGATAGACGCAGTCCTCGTGCCTCCGTCCGCATGAATGACGTCACAGTCAATTGTAACAGAGCGCTCACCCAGCTTGTCGAGGTCAATTACCGCTCTCAGTGCCCTTCCAATTATCCTCTGAATCTCGTGCGAGCGCCCACCTATCTTTCCTCTTACGCTGTCCCGTCTCACCCTCTCCTGGGTCGCGCGCGGCAGCATAGCGTACTCTGTTGTGACCCAGCCTTTCCCAGTGTCTCTCAGAAAACCCGGTACCCTCTCTTCGACTGTGGCGCTGCACAG
>DEIM01000155.1:2524-6217 GCA_002352485.1 Candidatus Dadabacteria bacterium UBA2774 | reverse complement strand
TTGGCTATACCGTCCCCATCAGCGTCCTTTGGATCTTCATTTCGTAGTGCAATAGCGCTTGTCATTGCTGTGCTATCCCCGGATGTTTCATCATCATTAGTAATACCATCATTGTCTGAGTCGGTGTCGGCTTTGTTTGATACTCCGTCCGCATCTGTATCTGGAGTCATTGCAACATCTACCGGAAATTTACCAGTATCGTAAGTTTCAGTCACACTATAGAATCCAATGTCCTGTTGTAACTCAGATAATGTATTGGAACCACTGTTGACGACATATACCAGTCCACCGCCCGGAGTTGCCACGATACCGCCAGGAGCCTGACCAACAGTCGTAGTTCCAATCGTCTTCATCTCGAATACGTTGACTATAGATACTGTATTGGACTCCCCATTTGCGACAAATGCAGCAAGACCAAATCCGGAACTACCTGTATTGGCTCCTGCAACAGCGCCAGGGCATTCACCAACAGCCGCAAATTCGACTCCCGGGTTAAAGGAAATCGTGCCAAAGGGGGGGGCCGGCTGCTAACACACTCATATTGTTGGAAACAGAGTTTGTGACAAATACAGTAGGCGGAAAACTCGATGTTTTTGGATTTGTCGTAACACCGACGGGAGATTTACCAACAGGTACAGTCATAATATTCTTGTTGTTTGAGGTTTGTATTACAGATAGGTTGTCACTTTCAAAGTTGGCGACAAAAACATAAGCACCATCCACGGATACGGCAATACCCAGAGGATTCTTACCTACACCCACAGTATCAACCACCTTATTGTCCGATGTTTGTATTACAGATACGCTGTTACTAGTGCTGATTGAGACATATAGATGAGATCCGTCTGGGGTCACTGCGATACCTCCTGGGAACTCACCACCAACATCCACCATATCAACCACTGTATTGTCCGAGGTTCGTATTACAGCTACCATGTTCGTAGTTTTAGTAGTGCCAACGACATATACAAAATCACCATCTGGGCTCACTACGAGAAATCCAGGAGTAAGATCAAGATCCACAGTAATTGTAGAACCATCTGTAGTATCAAAGAATATACTGACGGAATCATCATCACCGTTTGCAACATAAATCTGGGCCAATGCCGCGCCTGTATAAAGTACGGACAACATTAAGGAAGCAAGAATTATTCTCATTTATTTACTCCTCCATATGAGTAAAGCAAGATCCTCTTTAATAGTAGTATAACCGCGATTCTAAGTGCAGGCTGAATTGAGGTAAATCTTATTTACTTCACAGCACCTATACAGCTGAAAACGTGGAGCCTGCGGAGAATCTCTACATTACATTTTAGGGCTATTGTAGCTCATCATTATAATAGATAATTTTTGACTAACCTTGAATATGTAAATATGCGAAAAAATATGCAATTGCGCAATATTATTTAGTCTAATTTTTGGCTATTCAATAATAACAGCTACTTACAACGCTATATTTCTTCGCATTTGCGTACAAATACCCTTGACAAAGCAAATTGACAGCTTATATTATATGTAAATACAAGACAGGAGGTCATGAACATGGCTGCAACAAAGAAAGTATTAAACACACAAGAATTTACATCATCATTCAAGGAATTCTCAAAACTTATGAAAGAGACCTATTTAAGCACACTTGATTTTTCTCTTTCACTTGCAGAAGAGAATAAAAAGGCTATTAACGGACAGCTTGATTATATACTTGGCGCTGAAAAAGAATACGTTAAGTCTGTAAAAGATTTTTACGCCGAGGCTCCCGTTAAGGACCTACCTTTTGGGAAGATCGATACAAAAGTTATTGAAGATGGCGTAGATAAGCTCATTGATTATCAAAAGAACGCTATTGAATCCGTAAAAGGTATTTCAGACAACGTGACCACTGAGAGCTATGTGATCGCAAAGAAAAACCTTGAGAAGGGCTTTAGTCTTTTCGATGAAGCGCTCGACTCTATAAATATATAAGCTAAAATTTATAAAGTTATGATCCGGGGGAGCCTGACCAAAGGGCTCTCCAGCAGGGTTATTAAAAGGGTTTTATCCTCATATTGTCCATACGTATGTAACCGTGCAGCTTGTAGCTGAGTTTTGTCTTAATATTAGCAAACGAATACATGCCTGAACTCAATGCTGCGCACTACTAACCGCTCTTCTTTAGAAAACCCTAAAGTCCATTATACTTAAAGGAATCAGATGGCTAGAAAACAAGAATTAGAGAATGTAACTCCTGAGATTAAAGAAATAGACCCACTTACAAATCTAAGCGATTTTAAGGATGTTGCCGTTTATATTGGCGAGAATTCTGATACAGGTGAATTTGAGTTCGATGCGGAAGAATATGAGCACCAAGACTCAATTGAAGCTAAAAACAGAAGCAAAAAAGAGAAAAAACCATCTGCTGAAGAGCACCTGAGGCTTCTTCACGTCTATTTTAAGGATCTTGAGCATGAGACTTCACTCCTTACGCCGGCAGAAGAAGTACGCATTGCGGCAAACATTAAAAAATGCGGAGCTAAAGCCCGGGCACTTCAATCAAAGCTGAAGCAAATATCAAAATCAAACAATACTGCACACAGTAAACACGTAGCCAGCTCTCTTAAAGCGGGAATTAAATACACGGACAGGATAAACACTCTGTCGGACGCATATATGAAACGCTCTGTCGAGCTAAAGCAGCGCTTCATCAAATCAAACCTTAAGCTTGTAATAAGCATTGCCAAAAATTACATGGGAAGAGGGCTACCGCTCTCAGACCTTATTCAGGAAGGGAACCTGGGGCTCCTTCGCGCAGTTGAGAAATATGATTACACACTAGGCTACAAATTTTCCACATACGCAAGCTGGTGGATACAGCAGGCGGTGTTCAGAGCGCCGTTTGAGCGCTCAAAGATCATAAGGATTCCCGTGTATCTCTATGAGTGGTCAGGCAAAGTAAAGGCAATGAACGCGATTTTGGAAAAGGAGCTCGGAAGAGAGCCCACAATGGAAGAGCTGGCAAAAGAGCTTGGAATATCTGCATCCGTGACGAAGAGGATCATTCAAGCAGCCTCTGACGTGATGAGAAACGTAAGCTCGCTAGACACTCCGGTTACAGACAGCGACGAGAGAACCCGCGTGGAGTTTGTCGAAGACCACAGAATTCCCCAGCCCGATAAGGCAATCACAAAACGGATTATTAATAAAAGGATAAGAGAGATAATCTCCTACCTGGAACCAAAAGAGCAGGAAATATTAAAGATGCGTTTTGGGATAGGTATCAATACTACCTATACGCTGAGTGAAATCGGAAAAGAGTTTGGGGTTACAAGAGAGCGTATCAGGCAGATAGAGAAACAGGCTCTCAATAAAATTTCCTCATCTCCATTGGGTGAGAACTTAAGAGACCTGATTTAATTATTAGTACGACTACTCTGCAATAGACCGACAAGCTTGAGTTAAGACTTATTCGTCAGGACCTTGTATTACCTCTATTTCTTCTTCACTTTCAGGCTCGCCATCGGGCCCAAGGCCAAGTATCCACTCATTTACATAGGCGTCCAAATCAAAGGGCGGCTCCCACTTTTTATTTATGAATATCATCAGCTCCTGACCGGGGTAAATCCTTGAGCCTCTAATCTCACTGGGATTCCACTGCCTGATCTTCCGCCACTCCCTTGGGTTGAGCATATAATAGCCCGCAAGAACCCCCAGGGTCTC
>DEIM01000155.1:0-2420 GCA_002352485.1 Candidatus Dadabacteria bacterium UBA2774 | reverse complement strand
TTTGTATAGTACCCGTATGTAAATTAACGTAACGATATTAAGATTGCCGTCTTTTTTATGTACATTAGTAAGCAGATTATGCGTATTATCCTTCAAAGAGTGAAACAGGCGAGTGTTGAAACCGGGGGCGAGGTCGTCGGCCAAATAGGGCAGGGCGCTCTCGTCCTTTTAGGTGCCGGAAAAGAGGATTCCGACCAGGATGTCGAATACCTTGTAGAAAAGATACTCGGGCTCAGAATATTCGAGGACGAAGCGGGGAAGATGAATTTATCCGTTACGGACGTTGGCGGGGAAATTCTAGTAGTCTCACAGTTCACGCTTTACGGCGACTGCAGAAAGGGTAGGAGGCCCTCTTTCGATAAGGCGGCGCCACCTGAGGTGGCCGAGGCCCTCTACGAAAAATTTGTCCAGAAAATTAGGGACTTCTGTGTGCCGGTACAGACGGGAAAATTCGGCGCGATGATGGATGTGCAGCTCACAAACTGGGGACCAGTTACAATCATGCTGGATAGTAAGAGGGAGTTTTGATTACGCTCATTCTGATTGACGAATGGTTGGACTGTTTAAAAATGTTTTTTTGCGAATGCTTGACCAGAGCCGGATTTTAAATATTTTTCAAACTCCCTTGCTTTATTCTCATCAGAGAATGCTAGATAATTAAGTAGCTTCCAAGGTTTGTATTTTGCTGTGTGTTTAGATTTACCTGAATTATGGGTTTAAGTCTCTGTTTTAAGTTTGCAGTAAAACCAACATAGCGCTGCTCGGGTTGTACTTCACTTAGTATTATATAGACATAGTACATCTTTATTCAATTTTATGTATTTAAGTCCCCCTTCGCTAAAGCTACGGGGGACACCACCCATCACTCTAATCTGTTTTTAAACTATTATAGTTGAACTATTTTGCCATTATTCTCTTTTGAAAATTGGCTTGCCACCCGGAGCTCGTAAAGCGAAGGGTGGTGGAGGCGCCGGGAATCGAACCCGGGTCCGGAAAAGAGACTCACAAGGCCTCTACATGCGTAGTCTATTTTTTAATCTCGCAGTGAAGGTACCAATAGACAGGGTTTTCACCGCCAGCTCGTGATAGTGTCTCGTCATCAAGCGTCACGCGCGGCACTCTCAGACCAGTCCGTTTAGTCGTCGGCTCATTTAAACCCACGGACGAGGTTTAAGGAGCCGTCGCTGCTCTATTTAGGCTGCGAGTTGATAGTCATTTTCGGCACTTGTGTGTGCTCCGCCAGTTTAACGAGTTAGCAGAAGCTCGGCATGCAGCACAAGCTATCCCATTCCCCGTCGAATCCAGTTCGCCCCCATATACTTAAGAGTACGATTCAAGATACACATTGAATGTAGATATAATAATTTTACACTATAAAACTGCTGTTTACAGGTACTAATAACGCTTTTGCTTTATGGCTCTTTCCATTTCGCGGTCGGCCTCGCGCTTCTTTATGTCCTCACGCCTATCTAGAACTTTCTTACCCTTGCCAAGCGCAATCTCAACTTTTGCTTTGCCGTTCTTAAAGTACATCTTAATGGGTATCAGCGTGTAGCCCCGTATCTGCGTTTTCCCGATCAGGCGCTTTATCTCGTGCTTATTCAAGAGGAGCTTTCTCTCTCGCCGGGTCTCGTGATTAAAAATATTCGCGGCTTCATAGGGCGCTATATAGCTGTTTATCAGGAACACTTCATTGTCCCTCAGCATAGCAAAGCTCTCCTTAATGCTCGCCTGGCTCGTGCGTAGCGACTTTACCTCTGAGCCTTTGAGCTCTAGCCCGGCCTCAAAACGCTCTTCGATGTGATAATCACGTCTCGCCCTGGGGTGAGTGCAGATCACCTTTTCCATTGCTTTAATATAAGCATTAACAGGGGGAATTCAATTTTTAGCAAATGATTCCGTCTATAACCACCTTTGAATAATACTTTGATATGAACCAGCGTTGACAAAAAAACAAACTGGGCATATTTTTTGGCTAAGGTTGGGTTTTCAAAAATACAAAATAAAAATCAACTGATTTTTAAAGGAGGAGTAAGATGGCAACACTTGAAGCAACACCTTTTCCCTACGAATTTGATATCGACCACATAGCCCTTGTTTGCATCGACATGCAGAAAGACTTTTGTCTGCAGGGCGGGTTTGCGGACTCACTCGGAAACAATCTTGAGAACATAGCTCCGTGCATTCCGGTCATTGGCAAACTACAGGCGGCTTTCAGAAAGGCCGGACTACCGATAATTCACACCAAGGAATGCCACAAGCCGGACCTTTCGGACCTTCCGACTGCTAAACGCAACCGCGGCAACCCCAAGATTAAGATCGGTGATCCGGGTCCGATGGGACGGATACTGATCGACGGCGAAGACGGCTCAGACTTTATACCTGATCTTGCACCACAGGACTATGAACTTGTTATATCA
>DEIM01000025.1:11838-27339 GCA_002352485.1 Candidatus Dadabacteria bacterium UBA2774 | reverse complement strand
ATACAGGATCATGGGCAAGGAAAGATTTACTGACAAATATCAAAAATATTTGAGTGAGTAGAAATGATTAAACTACATGACCATCCCTTATCGGGGAACTGCTATAAGGTTAGACTTTTGTTAAGTCAGCTAGGCGTTCCGTACGAGAGAGTATATGTCGATATCTTTGAGGGAGAGCACAAGAGTGCGGATCATCGAGAAATAAACCCCAATATGAAGATTCCCGTGCTTCAGGACGGGGATTTCACTATGTGGGAATCAAACGCCATTTTATTTTACTTAGGCAGGAAATTTGCACCCAATGATCTCTTTCCTGATGACCCTAAGGCTTTCGGCAGAGCTTCACAGTGGCTTTTTTTTGGCAAAACGACAATAGACCCCAACCTGGCCCTCGCAAGGTATTTTATGCGCTTTCTCACACCGGGGAACCGTGATGAGAGCGAGCTTAAAAGATTGCATGAGGAGGGGAATAAAGCGCTCACAGTGCTCAACGACCACCTTACCCAAAACGAATTCCTTGCGGGAAGTTATTCCATTGCAGATATCGGCTGCTACCCGTATGTGGCATTATCTCCTGAAGGAAATTTTGACCTTACGTCCTATAGTGAGATTCTTTCATGGTTTGAACGCATCAAATCGACCCCCGGATATATAGGGATGGAGGATTGAATGCAACTCTGCACATTGCCCTAGCTGTCTGCGAGTTTTAATCGGGGGGGGATTGTTGGAGCGGGAAACGGGATTCGAACCCGCGACCTTCTCCTTGGCAAGGAGACGCTCTAGCCAGCTGAGCTATTCCCGCTAAACAGTGCATAAAAGATATCAAGCTGCATATTAGTTGTCAAGGATGCGCGTCCGGGCTACTTTCAGGTAAAATGTAGAATCTGTTTAATTAAGTGAGTGAAATCGTGAGAAAACCTATCATTTCAAAAGTAAAAAAAGCCGTAATAAAAGTAGGCAGCAGCGTGCTTGCCCACAGTGACGGCAGTCTTTCTTTAGATATATTCGAAGAGATTGCCCAGGAAGTCCACAAACTCCGCTCTAAAAATATTGAGATAGTCATAGTTTCTTCAGGCGCAATTGCGCTTGGGATGAGAAAGCTCAAGCTCAAGAATAAACCGGAAGAAATTTCCATGAAGCAGGCCATTGCCGCATGCGGTCAGAACTCTCTCATAGGGCAATACGAGCAGGCTTTTTCCAAATACGATATAAACGTAGCCCAGATTCTTGTCACCCATGCCGGGCTCTCTGACAGAAAAAGGTTTTTAAACGCCCGTAAAACGGTGCTTACACTGCTTGAGATGGGAGTTGTTCCTATTGTTAATGAAAACGATACGGTTGCGATAGAGGAAATAATGATCGGTGACAACGACAACCTGGCAGCCTCTGTAACGACGCTCATTGAAGCTGATCTTCTTGTAATGCTCACGGATATTGAGGGTCTTTACAGTAAGGACCCGAGGCATAACCACGATGCTGAGCTTATCTCGACGATAGACGAGATCAGCGAGGAAATAATTAAAAACGCGGGTGATACTCTTGGAAGCACCACAGCCGGGGGTATGAAAACTAAGATCGAAGCTGCGGCCAAAGCGGCTGCTTTCGGGGTCCCCACGGTAATAGCCAGCGGCAGGTGTCAAGGCGAGCTTTCAAGAGTGTTCGAGGGCGGAGATGCAGGAACCCTTATATTGCCTTCCGAGAAGAGTCTTAAGGGCCGCAAGCACTGGATAGCGTTTACGCTAAAACCCTCAGGCAAGTTAATAATAGATAAAGGCGCCGTTAATGCGCTGACCTCCTCTGGGAAAAGCCTTCTCCCCTCCGGCATTAAGGACGTTAAGGGAGAGTTCGGTGTCGGTGAGGCCGTCTCCTGTGTTGATGAATCGGGCTCCGAGGTTGCAAGGGGTCTCACCTCTTACGGCTCAGGCGATATAAAAAAAATAGCGGGTTTAAAAACGTCTCAAATCGAGAGCGTGCTCGGATATAAGTACAGCGACGAGGTCATTCACCGGGACGACCTGGCTATAATGACTAAATAACACAACTCTTTCATCATCTAACATGAAATCCAAGAAGATATTATTCATCGTAATCCCGTTTCTGATCTTAATACTCCTTATTGGAGTGGGTCTCTTCGGAATATTCCATTATATACACAGTGTCCCTTCGGTTTCCCAAGACACGGCTGTGGATATAAATAGGGGCGAGGGGCTTAAATCTATTGCTCTAAAGCTCAGGCAAAACGGTGTTGTCGCAAACGAAAACCTATTCATTCTCTATGTTATGTACGAGGGGCTGCAGGACCGTCTGAAAGCGGGTGAGTATCGATTCGAAAGCGGCTCTACTATGTCTCAGGTTGTAGAGAAGTTAGCTAAGGGTGACGTTGTTATATACAAGGTGACTATTCCCGAGGGCCTCACGGCAAGTGAAATTGGAGAGCTTCTTCAAAAAAACGGTGTTGTTAGTAAAGATGAGTTCCTTGAGCTTACTCGTGACAAAGAGCTCCAGTCAGAGCTTCTTGGCGAAGAGTCCGGATTTGAGGGCTATCTGTTTCCAGATACGTATTCATACAATAAAGGCGTCACATCGCTTGAGTTGATAAATATGATGGTAAAAAGGTTTAACACCGTTTACGGCTCTCTTGAAAATGAGCGTGCTGCTACAAAACTAACAGATAACGAGATAATTACGCTTGCTTCTATAATTGAAAAAGAAACAGGGTCTCCGAGCGAGCGCGGGCTCGTCTCCGCGGTTTTTCATAACCGCCTGCATATGGGTATGAAGCTCGATAGCGATCCTACTGTCATATACGGTTTGGGCGATGGCTACGAAGGCAAGCTCAGAAGAAGTGATTTGAGACGCATGACGGACTACAATACTTATCTTATAAAAGGCCTTCCACCGGGCCCAATAGCCAATCCTGGCAAAGAGTCTATTGCCGCTGCCCTAAACCCGGCTGATGTTGACTACCTCTATTTCGTATCAAAAGGCGACGGTACTGGCACACATACATTTTCTTCAAACTATAAAGATCACAGACGGGCCGTTTATAATTACAGAAAGAACACAAAACCTTAGGTAAATACTTTGCTGAAAGGGTCTACCTGGGTCTTATCGCTTGAGACAGGAGCGATAAGTTTCTTGTCTCTTCTTTCAATCTTGATGGCTCCGTTTTTTCTCCTGGTGGCGATAAACTGAGTGCCGCTTGTCTCGCCCGAAATCTTCTGTAGTATGCGCGGGTAGTTCTTTGACCCAATGAATATCGAATGAATGCACACGCCTAGTTTTTTGGCCCTAAGTCTCTCGGAGACTACGTCGCAGTCACCTGAAGTGGGAATACCGTCCGTTATGAACAGCACGTGCTTATTCCTAAGCCCGCGGCCTCTGAACTCACCGAGCGCGTCCTTAAGGGCGTCTTCATAATTGGTGTTCCCCGAGCACTCGGTTTTAGCCGCAAGCTCGAGCATCCAGGGGTAATCTCTCGTAAAGAATTTAGAGTTTCTCTTATATTTATAGGAGCGGTGGTTGAACTCCACGTAACCGACCCTCATTCTCTTATTTCGCGCAAGCTCTATTACGCCCCTTACGACTGAGGAAGACCATTCGCTGTAAACGCCCATCATCGATGTGCTTACGTCCCTTAATATCGCGATCTCCCCACCCATCATTTCCTTTTCCCTCTTATGTACGCGGGGTAGGCTGGGAGTAGTGTACTCTGTCCAGAATGAGGCCTCAAAGGGGTCTACGTCTTCCATCTCGTCAAAGTAGCTCATCCTCTTCCAGGTTCTTGGAAGACCTCCCGGATGAGGGGCTTTAAGGGCGATGTTGCGCTGGAAGTTTCCTTCGAGCACTCTCATTATCGACTTTATATTGTCGGCGGAGTCGGTATTTCTTTTCCCGCCTATCCAGTAATCTTCTTCGTCCCCCGGATCAGGGGATTTGCTTGCAAATACTTTGGTTGTTTTGGGATCGTCCTTTTCGTCGTTCCGCTCACCCTCGTCTGCAGCCATGCCGCTTGGGTCCGTAGGCGCATTCTGGTCCTCTGGAGGAGCCATCTCGCTCTCGTTCTTAATATTTTCTTTTAGTTCTTTTAGGGCTTGGAAAAAGGTCTTGCGGGCTTCAGACAGTTGGTCTTGCGATTCCTTCTCAGCCTGATCGTCGGGCATTTCCGCTTTTTCCTCCTCACCGGGGTTCTCTTCGAACTCGGAGGAAGGCTCAGGCTCTAGTTCGCTCCCGCGGTCCTGCTCTTTTTTTTTTTAGCTGTGAGCTCGTCCAGAATCTGATCGAGCTGCATAAAGATTTCCTCTGGTATACGGAAGGCAGTCATATATTTAAGCGCGCGCAAGTCTTCTACGGTGCACTGCTCACGGTTGTTTAGAAGTGCGTGAGCCCTCATAATCTTTAGCGATTTCACAAAGAACGTTCTGTCTGAAATAAGAGAGTTAGTCTCGTTACAGCCGTAGTTCTCTATTAGAGTCGCGACAAAGTTGGCGAGCCCTTCCTGAACCTCTATAGGGATTTCTACACTACCAAGCTTTTCGTAATACTCGTCGAACACTTCTCTTGATAACCTGGCAGGGACCTCATATTCTCCCGGATTCTCGGTGTATAGTTTGATAACCTGTCTAGCTTCTTCCCATTTCTTCCCGTAGGAGAGTCCCTGAGCGTTAATCTGCAGTACAAACCTGTCCAGGTTTGCGGGGTCAAGAGGCTCGTTATAGTACTCGTCAGCCGTCGGATTACTTGTAGCAATAGCGGTTAACAGAGGAATGCTTTCATCAAAGAATTTTCTTTCGTTAAGTATCCTGAGCAGCACGTTCAGTGACTCACCCGGCGCTCTTGAAATGTCATCGAGAAGGCAGATTTCAGATGTCAGTATACCGCCCTTTACCACCTTCTGTTTTATTACCTCGCCGGTGTCTGTTGTCTCTTTGGATATTACCAGGTCCCCGATCAGCTCCGAAAGCCTGGTGTCTCTATGCAGCTGGTAAAAGAAAAACCTGAGCTGCGCCGCACCCGATACTATTTCGGCCAGCATTGTCTTTGCGGTTCCGGGAGGACCTTCTACGTAAATGTGCTCTCTGGCAATGATCCCAAGCAGGAGTGCGTTTTTTACCTCCTCATGGCCGACTACCAGCTTGTCCATTTCTTCTTTTAGAACTACGAAAGGATTATCTGCGCTCATTATTCAGCTTAGCCTCCGTCCAGTTACTTTCCGGTAATTGTTAATTGTACATAAGCACTTTTTTTTTGCAATATAGTATACCCCATATGATGAGCTATTTATCGGAAAGGTTTCTGTAGACATATGATTCAAGACGGTTTTACTATTGATAAGTAAATATGATAAGGTACTGAACTTTCCAAACTTTAAATTAGGATTAAAGAATGCAGGAAAATCTCTCGCAGATACTATCAGAAATAAGCTCACTTGTTTGGGGGCTCCCTCTCATTGTACTGCTTTTGGGTACCGGTATATATCTCACCGTGCTTCTAAGAGGCATACAGTTCCGCGCTCTCTTACCCGCTCTTTATCTTGCGCTAATTAAAAGGAAAGAAAGCGGTGAGGCCGAGGGAGACATTACGCAGTTTCAGGCTCTGATGACAGCGCTTTCCGCAACCGTGGGTGTTGGAAATATTGCGGGAGTGGCAACGGCCATAGCAGTTGGCGGACCGGGCGCTCTTTTCTGGATGTGGGTCACAGGGCTTCTCGGAATGGCGACAAAGTACTCAGAGGCCGTGCTCGCAGTTAAGTACAGGGAGGTCGATAAGTTCGGCACAATGAGCGGCGGTCCTATGTACTACATCTCAAAAGGGCTAGGGCTCAAGTGGCTAGGATTCCTCTTCGCTCTTTTTGCTTCCATTGCGGCTTTCGGCATCGGCAACATGGTTCAGTCAAATTCCGTAGCCGACGCTCTAGGCGAGGCGTTCGGTATTCCGTTCTGGTTAACCGGAGCAGTGCTGTGTATCGGAACAGGACTGGTTATAGTCGGCGGTATAAAAAGTATCGCCCGGGCTACAAGCACGATAGTACCGTTCATGATCATCTTTTATTTGATAGGGGCTGTGATTACACTCTTTGTTTTTTGGGAAAACATTCCCGCAGCATTTTACTCTATTTTTCAGCATGCCCTGTCTCCTACAGCCGCCGCGGGCGGTTTCCTAGGATCTACTATCGCGCAGACGCTCAGGATGGGAGTCGCACGAGGTATATTCTCAAACGAGTCCGGGCTTGGAAGCTCCCCCATTGCCGCCGCCGCCGCTAAGACCAAAAACCCGGTAGGCCAGGGCCTAGTATCCATGACCCAGACTTTTATAGACACTATAGTGGTATGTACTTTCACGGGCCTCGTGATCCTCTCAAGCGGTGTCTGGACTTCAGGTGAGACAGGATCGGCGCTATCCGCTGAGGCTTTTGAAAGCGGCTATTCGCTAGGTGCCGATATAGTTGCCATAAGCCTTGCATTCTTTGCCTATTCGACGCTTCTTGGCTGGAGCTACTACGGTGAGAAAGCGATAGAATACATACTCAAAGAAAGAGCCGTAATGCCATACCGCATCGTGTTCACTTTAGTGGTTTTCGTGGGCGCAGTCGTAAAGCTCGAGCTGGTTTGGGCTTTTGCAGATATCATGAACGGGCTCATGGCTTTCCCAAACTTAATCGGTCTCCTGGGTTTGTCCAGAGTGGTAGTGGAGGAAACTAAAAAGTATCTACCTATCGAGACATCAATGAAGTAAAATAAGATAAGACATTTTTAATGGACTTGTACTTTTATGCGGTTATTATTTGAGACCTTCAGAATTCTATACTAATATATTAATAGTTTCTCAAAGATGATTACCAGTATGAAAAAAGCTACTTGTATATCTGCGCTCGGTTTACTTTTTGCTGCCGTGCTCTTAGTTCCGGCTTATTCTGTGCAAGCTGCCGAATGGGAGCAGGTGGGCTACGGTACGCTTCAGGATAACAGCCGGTTCGACGTCTATGTTGATACCCGCACCATAGTTCACATCGGCGATATCGTCCGGTTTTGGCAGGGACATGTTTTCTACAAAGAGCAGCAACTTCCTTCGGGAGCGCTTTATATGCGGGTGAGTATCGAGAGGCAAGGGAACTGCGCCGAGAAAACAGACAAGAATATACAAGCTATATTTTACGCCAGGGACGGCTCTGTAATTAAAAATTACAAGGAAGAAAATGCTCTTAAGTCTGCCGGTCCTGATACTATAAGAAGTGAGGTTCTTGAATTCGTTTGTGCATATAAAAACTAATCCTCGTAAGGACAATTACTATGATCAAATTAAGCATATTTTTAGCTGCGGCATTTTTATCAATTTCCGTATGTCTTATTTCCTGCAGTGGAGATAGCAGTGAGCGCACCGATACAAGGTGGAAATACCTTGGGGATATGTATCCCGAGGCCGGATCGGTAATATCCGTTTATCTGGATACAGACAGTATTGAAGTGGATGATAATACCAGAAAATTCTTCATAAAGTACGTTCAGAGGAAAGCGGATGATGAAAACGACCCGGGCTATATCAGACAGCTGGGTTATTGGGAAGTTGATTGCTTTGAGCGAAAGCTCTACAAGTTAAGAGAAGAATTCTACAGTCCCTCCTCCAAGCTCATAAACACTACGGAAGGAAGAGAAGAGGATAAGTACTCAAGCGATGATACACTCGGGGCAAAGGTCTCCTATGCCGTATGCCGTTATGCCGGTAGATAATTGTATTTTGTAAGTAACAAATAGCTTTATTCCTCTCAATGTATTGTATCGTCCGGAATGAGCACCATCTCCCAGATGGAAAACAACAGTTTTTCTTTTTCACTCAGTTCCTGCAGCTTCCCTTCGAGCATTTCATGGGTGTATCTGTTGGCAAATTCATTTAGATCATGCACCGATACCTCTAGCTCTTCAGGTGAATCAAAAAAGGTTACATGAAAGCCATTGTCAGTTTGCGTTGCCGAAAATCTTGTGGTTTCGTTATTCATTATATAGTCTCCGTTTGTTTCTACCAATCAATATAATCACTCAGTACGCAATTTAAAGGGTAATATTTTGCCGGGTTGTATTGTGCTTAAGTCCCTTCCGTCAATATATAATCTTGGAGTCTTGCGCTTAAATCCTTAAGTGGTGTAGAATAGACCATACAGTAGTGGAGAGTGTACATGGCAAGTACCTACCTAGAGGGTAAGAGAGCACTTGAAAGGCTCGGGGATCTTACAGAGCTAATATGTGTAGAAGCTCAGAAAAAGGGTCTTGATAAAGATAGTCTCATTCTGGATGATCTGCTTCTGCAGATGGGTGATGCGCTAAATAATCGGGATATTAAAAAAGCCAAAGAACAAGTGATTAAAATGCTTTCAGATGTGCTTGGTTATGATTACACAAGAGCGAAATTCGTCATGAACAACCATCTCAATAAAAACGCCGGCTGGGACTAGTTTGAGTTTTCACTCCCCCTTTTGCAAAGGGGGATTCAGGGGGATTATTTATCCATTAGTTTTTGCATACAGAGTGACTGCAGCAATCTCTATCATATCATCTCCGGCGCTACACATTTGTCATTCCCGAATGTATTTGTCGGGAATCCATTCTATTGCAATTGATAGCAGAAAATGTGCTGACCCAACACTAACAAGGTTACAACAATCCCCCACATCCAGCATACTGATTTTACTGCGGTATGTTAAGAAATTCGGAAGGAGCCTGCTAAAGATTACCTATCTTTAAAATCTTCTGTTTTGCGTCTTTGGGCAAGTGCCTTTTCAGATATTCTATTACAGCTTCCCTAACAATCTGCGCCGGCCTCATCTGAAGATGCCACTGCGATTCATTGAGCATCTCTACAAACTCTTTGGACGCTTTTACGTAAATAGCCTTTTCCAAAGTTTCTTTTTTCTTCGTATCTTTCTTCTTGGTTACCATATCTTAAATATATAACATAGTTTAGATATAAAAGGAATAGCCCATTTTTATTTCTTAGCTCTTATATACTGTCAATTTCCATGCCAAAAGTATCGATATCAATTTATTGTGTATTTTATGGTGATTACAAATTAAGCTGAAAATCCAGGTGGTAAATTGTGTATATTTACACTGTGTGTTTAGCACAATATTTGATACAAAATCAAATAGGAGCATAGTGCTATGAAATGGTCGTGGAAAATAGGGGAGTTTGCGGGGATAGGGGTATATATACACGCGACTTTCATGCTTATAATAGCCTGGGTCGTTCTGATATACTGGAGGCAGGGGCATGACCTGGCTACCACTATAGCAGGCATAATATTTGTCCTGGCCATATTCGGCTGTGTGGTTCTCCATGAATTTGGCCATGCGCTTACGGCTAAAAAGTACGGAATTAAAACCCGTGACATCACGCTCCTGCCAATCGGTGGTGTGGCCAGGCTCGAGCGTATGCCCGATGTTCCGCTGCAAGAGCTCTGGGTGGCGCTTGCCGGGCCGGCTGTCAATATAGTCATTGCAGCCGTAGTTTATATTTGGATACAGTTTACCGGCGGTCTTACCCCTATTGAGGAATTAAGCGTCACGGGAGGATCATTTGCCGAGCGGCTTATGATTGTAAATATATTCCTTGTCGTTTTTAACATGATCCCCGCTTTCCCAATGGACGGCGGGCGTGTGCTCCGTGCGATTCTCGCTATGCGCATGAACTACAGCAATGCTACACAAATTGCGGCCACTATAGGTCAGGGTATAGCCCTCCTATTTGGCTTTGCGGGGCTTTTTACAAATCCGTTTCTAATTTTTATTGCTCTCTTCGTCTGGATAGGCGCGGCTCAGGAGGCGAGCATGACTAAAATAAAATCCGCTCTAGGCGGTATACCCGTAACACAGGCCGTACTTAGTGATTACAAAACCGTATCAACTGAAGATACGCTCCAGCATCTGGTCGACCTCACCATGTCGGGCTCGCAGCAAGATTTCCCGGTCCTTGACGGCACAAAACTGGTGGGAATGGTAACTCACAAAGACCTTATATTGGCTTTATCCGAGAAAAACTCCGGGACGAGTGTAAGTGAGATTATGCGCACCGAGTTTCCGGTCGTTGAGCCATCCGAAATGCTCGAGATCGCTTTTTTAAAGCTCCAGACGAGTGATTGTCATACTGTTCCCGTTCTGCACAACGGACGATTGACAGGGCTCCTTACTATGGACAATGTAGGAGAGTTTATGAGGATACAAGCTGCACTTTCGAGCTCACAAAGGGTCTGATAAATATCTTGGACTGTTGTTAAATGTACAGATTTCTCGAAAAATTTTAGGAATCCTAAAAATTCGGACTATTATTTACTATAGGTTAAGAAATGACTATGGAAGAAACTAAAGTGTCTGCAGAATCTAAAAGCCCCGAGACTGTTCATCTGAACGTCCCAGATATGTCTTGCGCCGGATGTGTGGCAAAAGTCGAAAAGAGCCTTAGGGCGGTCCCGGGTGTAAAGAGCGCTGATGTAAATTTCGCAGACTTTTCTGCGTCCGTGGAATGTGATGTGCCGCCAGATGTGCTTATCAAGGCAGTGTCTGCCGCGGGCTACACAGCTTCGGTAGCATCTCCCAGTGATGACAGCTCAGAAAAAGATAACGCGGAGCTTATACACTACAGACAGTTACTAAAACAGACCGTAGTTTCAGCCGTAATAAGCGTAGCTATAATGGCTGTAACTATGCTCGGCCTCCTCCCGGCTGTTGAGACAGGACCCGGCAGAATCTCGTGGGCTGTTGTATCTCTATTAGCCCTATTTGTACTCATATATGCAGGCGGGCGTTTTTTCACAGGGGCTCTAAAATCATTTAAGCACCACAGCGCCAATATGGACACCCTGATTGCCATAGGTACAGGGGTAGCCTGGGTCTATTCTACATTTATTGTCCTGTTTCCCACCTCGCTATCAGAGATAGCAAGGCACATGTACTTTGATACCGCCACGCTCATCATAGCGTTTATCAACCTTGGCGCCGCTCTTGAAATGAGGGCGCGCGGAAAAACTTCCCAGGCCATCAAGCGTCTCATAGGACTTCAGCCCAAGACCGCTACGGTACTTAGAGACGGCGAGGAAATAAGCATTCCCATAGAGAATCTTCTGATTGACGATATAGTCAGAGTGCGCCCGGGTGAGAAAGTCCCGGTTGACGGTGAGCTTACACAAGGCTCCTCCCATGTGGATGAGTCCATGCTTACCGGAGAGCCCGTCCCGGTTCAGAAGAACGTAGGAGACGAGGTAACGGGCGGCACCATTAATAAGTCGGGGAGCTTTCTCTTTAAAGCCACGCGTATAGGAAAAGACACTGCGCTATCTCAGATTATCGATATGGTCAGAAAAGCGCAGAACACAAAACCCGCCATCGGGCGGCTTGCGGATAAAGTATCAGGCGTTTTTGTTCCGGTGGTTTTGATAATCGCAGTTTTGACTTCACTAGTTTGGTTTAACTTTGGGCCCGAGCCTGTGATCACTTACATGCTCGTTGCCACTATGTCAGTACTCATTATAGCTTGCCCGTGCGCTCTTGGGCTTGCGACCCCGATCTCTGTTATGGTCGGTGTAGGTAAAGCGGCTGAGTACGGCGTGCTTATACGCCGGGGAGACGCGCTTCAGCAGGCAGGCAGGCTTAGCACTCTAGTGCTGGATAAGACCGGCACTATTACCGAGGGTAAACCCTCTCTCACCGCCGTTGAGCCAGTGGAAGGTTGGAGTGAAGATGATTTTCTCGCCCTCTCATCCGGGGTCGAGTCAAATTCAGAGCACCCCCTTGCGCAGGCAATAGTAGATTCCGCCAAGGAAAGAGGCATACCCCCTGAGGCTTGTGAATCTTTTGAAGCCGTCTCTGGCCATGGTGTTAAAGCCGTCTCAGGCGGGCGTAATATTTTGCTTGGCAACAAGAGGTTCATGGAACAAAACAACGTAGTGACAAAAGAGTTAGAACTTCGCGTGGATGAATTATCCAAACAGGCCCAGACTGTAATGTTCGTCTCGGTAGACGGTAAAGCTGCTGGTATTCTCGGTGTGTCCGATCCAGTAAAGTCTGATTCCAAAGAGGCAATCCAAAGACTTAAGGATTTAGGAATTAAAGTCATAATGCTAACAGGTGATAACAGCGCTACGGCAGCAGCCGTTGCCGCAGAGGTCGGCGTGGATGATTACATAGCCGAAGTCCTGCCCCAGGATAAAGCATCTGAGGTGGACAAGTTACAGGCCCGGGGTGAGAAAGTGGGCATGGTGGGTGACGGGGTAAACGACGCGCCCGCGCTTGCCGGAGCCGATGTAGGGTTTGCTATCGGTACCGGGACTGACGTTGCCATTGAGAGCGCCGATATAACTCTTATGCGCGGCTCGCTGCACGGGGTATCGGATGCTATAAATATTTCAAAAGCCACTGTGAGTAATATCAAACAAAATCTGTTGGGAGCCTTCGGATACAACACTCTGGCCATACCGATTGCAGCCGGCATTCTCTTTCCGCTTACGGGTATGCTTCTGAACCCGATTATTGCCGGGGCGGCAATGGCGCTTTCATCAGTTACCGTTGTCACAAACGCCAACAGACTCAGGTGGTTTAAACCCTGAATTTAGATACGGGAATATAAAGAGGACATATGAGCTTTTTAGTAAATTTAATCGGAATTCTCTTAGTAGCCTTTATAGTATGGTGGTTTTGGATATATAAAGGCCGCTCCGAGGCAAATGTAGAAGGAGATAAAATCGATATTATAGTCGACTCAGGTGTCTATGAGCCCTCTTTAATACACACCCCGGTGGGAAAGCCCATAACCCTTCGTTTCATACGTAAAGACGAAAGTCCATGTGCGGAAAAAGTCCTGTTCTCAGATCTCGACCTGAGCGCAGATCTCGCAGTAGATAAACCCTATGAGCTGAGCTTCATTCCGGATAAAAAGGGGGAGTTCGAATTCACCTGCCAGATGGCCATGTACCGCGGAAAACTCGTAGTCGAGTAAGTATGACTTTATTTAATAGCCCGCTTTGATTGTACGGACGCAACTCTACTCTTCATATTACGTCTAAGATTCTGGGTTAAGGCTAGAAAATAAGACCTAATAAACTAAAATTACTCTTGGGAACTTAATAAGGAAGGAATCCTATCTTAGTCTACTGAGTAACCTTATTGACCTTACTTGCCTGAAGCCCCTTTGGGCTGTCAACTACTTCAAACTCGACCTCTTCACCTTCAACCAAGGTTTTAAAGCCGTCGCCTTCTATAGAACTGTAATGAACGAATACGTCGTTACCGTCTTCCTGCTCGATAAAACCGAATCCTTTGGATTCATTAAACCATTTTACTTTGCCCTTCAAAGGAATGCCTCCAAATTAATTATTTCAATTTAAGGTACATAAAATTTCCGGTTTAGTCAAATAAACAAAACGTACTATATGGGAGGTTTAATTAGCATTTGACATTGATTTTTATTCTATATAGCATAAGTCGACTGTTTAGTTTTAATCTGGATTAATAATATTTCAGGAGGTATTAAAAGTCATGGCGGAAGAAAGATCAGGTGTAGTAACTTTAAAAGGCAATCCGGTAACATTAGTAGGACATGAAATAAAAGTTGGGGAAAAAGCGCCCGATTTCTCGTCTTTGGAAGCTCTGGGTTCTCCTGTTGGACTTGAAGATCTGGAAGGAAAGGTAAAGATTTTTAACGTTATAGTTTCAGTTGATACACCGGTGTGCGATATACAGACAAAGAGGTTCAACCAGGAAGCAGCCGGGCTTGGGGACGACGTTGAGATTCTTACCCTGAGCATGGACCTGCCGTTTGCGTTAAGCCGTTACTGCGGAGCTGCCGGTATAGACAAAATAAGGACCCTTTCCGACTATAAAGACGCTTCATTTGGAGAGGCATACGGGACATTGATCAAGGAGCACCGTCTCCTGGCCAGGGCTATCTTTGTCGTAGATAAAGACGATAACGTTGTGTACGTAGAGTACGTGCCCGAGATTGCCTCTGAGCCAAACTACGACGCGGCTCTTCAAGCAGCCAGAGAGTCTCTATAGTCCTCTATTCTAGGGCAAGAAAAAGATGTTGAACCAAATGTCCTTTCCTGAAAAGAAGGCTTAATGTATCCTTATAACTGATAAATGCATTAAGGAGGCACCTAATATGGGCCTAGGCAACATGCTGAGTAAGCTTTTCAAAAAGGAAAGCGGCACGGTAGAGAAGAGTGGGGAGGTTCTTTCTCCCGCAAACGCTCTAACGGACGAATCCGAGCCTGAAAATATCTATGAAACCGCTTCACTGGATGAAGTAGGCTCAAAGCCGCTCGATTCCACGGACAAAAGCGGCAGCGCTTCGGTGAATTCTTCTGAGCAAGTGCAAGGATCAAGCGAGACCGAGATCACTCAGGAAAACGTGCTGAATATCCTGAGCGATGTGTACGATCCCGAAATCCCGATCGACATTGTAAACCTCGGTCTTATTTACGGCATAGATATAGAGGGCTCTAACGTCAATATCAGAATGACCATGACGGCCCCAGGTTGTCCCGCTTCCGCTCAGATAGCGGGGGAAGCAAAGACACTTGTGCAAGAGATGCCGGGAGTCGAATCTGTCGAGATAGAGTTAGTCTGGGATCCTCCATGGGACCCGAGCAAGATGAGCGAAGAGGCTCAGCAAAGCATGGGTATATTCTAGTGAGCTCCGGATCAGCGGCATAATTTTTTTGTATGTTTAGAGTCTTTTAAAATGAACCCCCTACCAAGCGGAATATTTATTACAGGCACCGATACCGGTGTAGGGAAAACCGTGGTTACGGCTGCGCTTGCCCTGTGTCTTAAGCGCTCAGGCGTAAATGTTGGTGTAATGAAGCCTATACAAACCGGGACAGAAGTTCCCGGAATATCCGATCTCGAATTTATAGAGCAGGTTACAGACGAGATTTATCCCGTTGAAGATCACTGTCCTTACAGGTTCCAGAAACCCCTTTCTCCACTTGCGGCCTCAAAGATTGAAGATCAGAAAATTTCTATTGATAAAATTAAAGGGTCATTCGATAAACTTCGAGATAATCACGAAATAGTTTTAGTAGAAGGTGCAGGCGGATTGCTCGTGCCGATCTTGGAAAAATATTATATGGCCGATCTTGCCCGTGACCTGGGCTTGTCTCTGATTTTGGTTACGCGACCTGATCTCGGGACCTTAAACCATACGGCTTTGACTGTGGAATCCGCAAATTCAAGAGGCCTTTCAGTGCTGGGGATAATTATTAGCAACTTCCCTGCGGAACCCGGCATTGTAGAAACAACCAACCCTGCACTTCTAAGCGAAATGGCAGGACTCCCTATACTCGGAGTCCTGAAAAACGACCCGTCTATATCTGTAGAGTGTGGCAGCATTGGTAACCTGAGAGAGAACGCCGGGCTCGGTCTAGCACAATCCCTGGGCGGCGTATTTGATGAAGACTCTTTCCTATCGCGGCTGGGCAATTAACGCCATATTTTAATCCCCCGGCATCGCTGTGAA
>DEIM01000025.1:0-11791 GCA_002352485.1 Candidatus Dadabacteria bacterium UBA2774 | reverse complement strand
TGAAGCGCTCGCCTCTGTCCCCACCCTGGGTGTCGAAACGTAGTTTTAGCAAAGACTGGAAGAGCAAACGTTTTAGTCATTCTGAGGACCAAAGCAGGGGAGAATCTCAAATTTTATTCTAAAATGTTAATTGAGTGCTGAAAATACCACTCATACAAACCTCTTTCCGCAGCAGCTTGAACCCTTTATTTTACAGCTTCTTTTTAAGGAATCTGCTCAAATTCTTGACAGAATTTCTCGGTATGATATAAATACTAGGCGTTTTTGAGAGTTAAGCCAAAATTATCTAAAAGCTCACACTTCAAAGACATTAAGTAATAAAGCAAGTAGGTTACAGCTAAGGAAATAGGATGAGGAATAGGATAAAAATACTTTCACTGCCCACACTGGTTCTCTTCACGCTCGTGGGTTTTTATTTCTACAATGCTGAAAGCAGTGACCAAGGCCCTACCCAGCCGGTAAGGTTCAGCCATAAGATTCATGCCACCGAAGACCAGATTCCATGTGAATACTGCCATAGCTTCGTCGATGTATCGCCCATTCCAGGCATTCCATCAGTTAAAAAGTGTATGGGCTGCCACTCTCAAATTGCCGGGCGCGACGTAGATTATGATTTCGACGGCACTACAATAAATATTAAAAATGAAATAGCCAAGGTAAGAGAGTACTGGGCCAACAAAGAGCCCATACCTTGGGTTAAAGTCAACTCACAGCCCGGATACGTGCATTTTACCCATAAGAGACACATAAAACGCGGTTTTGAGTGCGCTCAGTGCCATGGTGACGTAGCCCAGATGGATCAGGTTCACGAGGTTAACAAAATGAATATGGGCTTTTGCATACAATGCCATACGCAAAATGCCAAAGATGAAGCCGAGCTGACACATTTAAAGGACTGTTTGACTTGTCATTATTAATCGGAGGAGTAGATGTCTCAAGATAAGAAGGGCGGATTAAAGAGAAGGGATTTTCTGAAGATAATAGGCGTAGCCGGCGGCACGGCTGCAGTCACGGGAGCGTGCTCCCCGCCTGTTGAGCAGATTATACCCTACGTCATACCCCCTGAAGGCATCATCCCCGGACTACCCAACTATTACTCGAGCACATGCAGAGAATGCCCCGCCGGTTGCGGTATAGTTGTAAAGAACCGTGAAGGCCGCGCAATCAAAGTAGAGGGAAATACTAAAAGCCCTATTAATTCAGGGGCGACATGCGCGCGCGGACAGGCATCGCTTCAGGGTCTCTACAACCCTGATCGTATCAAGTCCCCGCTCCTTAAAAACGATGACGGCAGAATGAAGCCCCTGGGCTGGGAAAGCATCGAGAAGAGCCTAAGTGAAAAAATAGTTAAAGCGCGCTCTGGTGATAAGAGCGGGAATATAGTTTTTCTCACAAACAACATATCCGGCACTTTAAGCACACTCATTGAGGATTGGATGGGTGTTCTCGGAGGAGCCCATATACAGTACGAAACTTTTGCGTACGAGCCTCTTAAGGAAGCGAACAAGATTTCTTTTGGAATAGAAAAAATACCTACATACAATATAGAAAAAACTGACTATCTGCTCTCATTCGGAGCGGACTTCCTCGAAACCTGGCTTTCCCCTGTAGAGTACACCGCAGATTTCAGCGCCATGCACTCTGTAAAAGACAAATCGGTAGGAAAATTCGTTTACATTGACCCAAGAGCCTCACTCACAGGCACCAATGCCGATCAGTGGGTGTCCATCAAACCCGGAACCGAGGGTGTATTAGCGCTTGGAATAGCTAACGTCATAGTAAACGAAGGGCTCTCCTCAAATTCAGCAGGCGGCCTACAAGGGCTTCTCAGTAATTATTCCCCGGATAAAGTATCTTCAATAACAGATGTACCCAAGGAAGTAATAACTCAGATTGCAAAGGAATTTGCAGGTGCCGACTCAAGCCTAGCCATAGGGGGCGGCGTAGCGAGTTCCGGAACAAACGCAACACAAACACTCGTAGCAATAAATATACTTAACTACGTCGCTGGCAACATTGGCGACACGATTGATTTTGGCGATACGCTTTCCATCTCAGACGTAAATTCGTTCCAGGATATGTCCTCACTCATAGATTCTATGAACAGCGGCGACATAGATTTAATATTAATTCACGGTGTGAATCCCGTGTTTACGCTCCCCAAATCCATGAAATTCAAAGAGGCCTTAGAGAAGGTAGATACAATTGTCAGCTTCTCCAGCTTTATGGATGAAACGACGGAGCTTTCAGACCTCGTTCTCCCCGACAATACGTTTCTGGAGAGCTGGGGGGATTATTCCCCGAGAACTTCCGTAAAGGGGCTTACGCAGCCTATCATGGCCCCTGTTTTCAACACGAAGAGCACTGGGGACGTGCTTCTTTCCATAAGCGGTCAGGTTGAAGAGCTAAACGGCAGATACGTTCAGACTACATATTACGATTACTTAAGAGACGCCTGGAAGGATATCTTGCCTTCCGGCGATTTCGATAAAGAATGGAATAAGGCGCTTGAGGATGGCGGCTTCTACGAAGAGCCTACTAAGGTTGCAGTATCCCTCTCCTCAGCAGCCATGGGTATTTCGTTCCCTGATGCCGAGTTTAAGGGTGAGGGCGAATACTACTTCATGGCATACCCTTCCTACAGATACTACGACGGGAGAGGCGCTAACAAGCCCTGGCTTCAGGAGCTCCCGGAAGCCATTACCACAGGCGTATGGGATTCGTGGGTCGAGGTACATCCCGACACGGCTAAAAAACTTGGAATAAAACTTGGAGATTTTGTTACTATAGAATCCCCTAACGGCACAATCGACACGCAAGCCTATGTTTATGAAGGCATCAGGCCCGATACTCTCGCCGTAATGATAGGGCAGGGTCACACCGCATACGGAAGATATGCGAAAGATAGGGGCGTTAACCCGCTTGATCTCCTTCCTGTAACAACAGACCAGCTTTCAGGCGGCTTTGCATGGCTGACTACAAAAGTAAACGCTTCTAGAACAGGTAAACACGCACAATTCGTACAAACGCAATATACAACTACCCAGCACGACAGAGTTATTGCCGAAACAGTTGCCCTGAGCGAGCTCCAAAAAGGCATTCATCATGAGGAGCATCACGAGGCCGATTTCTACCCTCCGCGGGAGTATCACACATACCGCTGGGGAATGGCTATCGATCTTCAGAAATGCGTCGGCTGCGGCTCATGCGTTACGGCTTGTTATGCAGAGAACAATATCGCTTTTGTCGGTAAAGATATGGTCGCCAAAAGACGCGATATGGCATGGATTCGTATTGAAAGATACTTTGAGAAAACAGACGATGCCAAAGGGTTTAGGACTATGTATTTCCCTATGCTGTGTCAGCAGTGCGGAAACGCTCCCTGCGAGCCCGTATGCCCCGTTTTTGCCACGTACCACAACCCAGAAGGGCTCAACGGAATGGTTTACAACCGCTGCGTAGGCACAAGATACTGCGCAAACAACTGCACTTATAAAGTAAGAAAATTCAACTGGTTTACATATAAATGGCCCGAGCCTTTAGACTGGCAGCTAAATCCGGACGTAACAGTCCGCTCTAAGGGTGTAATGGAAAAATGCACTTTCTGCGTACAGAGGATTAATTATGCAAAGGATCTGGCCAAGGACGACAGTAGAGACGTAGGCGACGGCGAGTTTAAGGTCGCATGCGAGCAGGCATGCCCAGCCGAAGCCATAGTGTTCGGCAATCTGGAAGATCATGAAAGTAATGCGTCAAAACTCTCACACGACGACAGGGGTTACAGGGCTCTTGAATTTGTTAACACTCAGCCTGCGATTACATATCTAAAAAAAGTAGTACGGGATAAAGCTTAATGAGCGAGCAATCAACTTTAACCTACGCAAGAGTCAATGAAGATGTTATAAGAATGCTTGACAAGCCCACTGTAAAGTGGCTTGCGCTGTTTATACCTACACTTGGCTTCGTAGGGTTTGGCCTATTTTGTTTCATTCATCAGGTTTACACGGGTCTTGGTGTAGCCGGTTACCGTCACCCTGTATTCTGGGGCGTATACATTACGGACTTTGTTTTCTGGGTTGGTATCGCACACTCAGGGACACTGATTTCTGCAATACTATTTTTATTCCGGGCCAATTTCCGAATGTCGATATACAGGATTGCTGAGGGTATGACCGTGTTTGCGGTTCTAACGGCAGGCCTCTTCCCCATTATTCACTTAGGACGCCCATGGAACTTCTATTGGCTGTTCCCTTACCCGAACCAAAGGGAGCTCTGGGTAAACTTTAAGTCCCCGCTCCTTTGGGACGTGTTTGCGGTAAGCACATATTTAACAGTAAGCTCGCTATTCTTCTTCGTAGGTTTGATTCCCGATATTGCCGCCGTAAGGGACAGGGTAACAGAGGCGCCCCGCAAGTTCGTATATTCGGTGCTCTCACTTGGCTGGAAGGGGTCTAACTGGGAATGGCTGCACTACACGAGGGCGTATCTGTTTTTTGCGGCCTTTGCAACGCCTCTTGTACTTTCAGTGCACAGCGTCGTGTCCTGGGATTTTGCTATGTCCAACCTCCCCGGATGGCATACGACAATATTTGCTCCATATTTTGTTGCGGGCGCCATATTTTCAGGCCTCGGGATGGTAATCACCCTTACCGTACCGATAAGAAAGATCTTTCACTTAGAGGAATATATAACCTTAGATAACTACGACGGCATGGCCAAGCTCATCATCCTTACATCTTTAATTGTAGGCTATGCGTACGGTGTCGAATTCTTTTTAGCCTGGTACAGCGGAAGCCCATATGAGTGGGGTCAGTTCTACTACAGGGCCACCGGCGAGTACGCGATCTTCTATTGGATAATGGTTGTCTGTAATGTAGTCATACCGATTCCGCTTTGGTTTAAAGCAGTGCGGAGGAACATAAAAGTACTTTTCATCATTTCAATCTTTATCAACATCGGTATGTGGTTTGAGAGGTTCAACATTATCGTTATTTCCCTCTCACAGGGTTTTGACCCTGCGGCCTGGGGAATATATATGCCTTCATGGGTCGAGATCGGGATCACAGTCGGCAGCTTCGCATGGTTCTTCATGTTCTTCCTGATATTTATCAAGACTCTGCCAGCTGTCTCGATTGCCGAGATGAAGGAGATTTTGCCCGTACCTAACAAAGGAATCAAAGGAGACCATGCCGGCTGAACTATCGCCGGAGGCTAAAGCATAATGAAAGACAATCAAGGCGTTTTAGGGATTTTCTCATATGTGGATGTCACAGTTGAAACGGTAAAGAAGCTAAAGCGCGCCGGCTTTCAAAAGCTGCGCGTATTCTCTCCCGTTCCCAATCACGAGATTGAAGACGTGATGGACGAGCCAGAGAGCATTGTGCGATTCTTTACCCTTTTCGGCGCTATGCTGGGTGCAGCATGCGGAGTAGGATTTACGGTGCTGACTTCGTCCGATTGGCCGATATCCGTAAGTGCTAAGCCTATTGTATCATTACCGCCTTTTATAGTGATTATATTCGAGCTAACGATTTTGATGGGAGCTCTATCTACTCTTCTGGGATTACTGATAAACTCGAGGCTCAGGCGGAACGCGCCAAGTAGCATGTACGATCCCAGGTTCTCCGAAGATAAGTTTGGCGTAATGGTTACATGCGATAAAGAGAGTATAAATGAAGTGGAAAACATACTAAGCTCCCAGGGAGCTGAGGAGATAAAGTTTGACGAAGTCTGAGGGTGCTTAAATGCTCTTCAGGAGGTTAAACAGGATTATTTCTAATGAATCTCATGAATCTCATCAATAAGAAATACAATTTTCTACTAATTCTGACTATATGTCTAAGCGGCAGTATCGGAGCGCACGCATTCCCTTGGAATTTTGATATGTGGATACAGCCCTCCATCCTGCCATATGAGGAGCCGGTTGTGTATCCTCAGCTCTCCGTTTCAACGGACGGGCTCAGGATTAAGCCTCTTCCCAGAGAAGATTTCGAAAACATTGCGCGGAGCCCCGTGCCTGCGACTGAAGAATCACTTGCCCGCGGTGAGCAAGCCTACAAGACATTTTGTGTTGTCTGCCACGGCGTGGAAGGAAAGGGCGACGGACCGGTTATTAAGAGAGGCTTCTATCCTCTTAACCTCACAGGCCCGGGTGTGATAGCCAGGACAGATGGATATCTTTACGCATACATACGCTACGGCGGCAAGGTGATGATGCCAAGCTACCGTGAAAGCATAACATCTGAGAGCGCATGGGACGTTGTGAACTATGTTAGGAAGCTTCAGGGCAGCCCCGAGCCTCCGCCTGATACCACAACCCAAGATACAGAAACAACTGAGACGACTGAAGTAACACAAACACCACAAGAGCCTGATGCAGCTCAGGAAGACAATACAGCTGAGGAGAGTACCGAGTAATATGGATGAGCAAATAAGAGACGAAATATTAGCTAAAAGATCCTTAATACCTTCTTCGGCTATCTATGTATTCTTAATCATAGGCATAATAGGTTTTGCGACTTTTGTTATTCAAGCTATGGGATCTAACCCTAACGCGGCTTGGCAGATGTTCCTTTTGAACTTTCTATTCTGGACCGGAATAGCGCAGGCGGGAATTGTGTTCTCGTGCATACTCCGCATTACTAACGCAAGATGGGCTCGCTCGCTTCTAAGGGTAAGCGAGGGCTTGGGTGCGTTTACACCTCTTGCCCTGATACTACTCCTAGTCTTATTTCTGGGCAGGGATTACATACTCCCCTACGCGACAGAGCATTATCACCATCCAAAAGACGTGTGGCTCAATATGAAGTTCGTGTTCGGACGTAACGTAATTGGCTTCATAGTGCTATTGATTGTAAGCATGTTCTATCTTTACTATTCGCTCAGGCAAGACCTGGGAGGTGTAGGTACTAAACTAAGCGGTATTTCAGCCTGGGTAGCCTCCGGGTGGAGTGGTGAGGATGAAAGAAAGAGGATATGGGTGAAATTAGGCAAATTCGCCCCTGCGGTACTCATACTCTACGCGTTAGTGTTCAGCTTCTTTGCCTGGGACTTTATGATGTCGCTTGACCCTCACTGGTTCAGCACTCTCTTTGGTCCTTATTATTTCATGGGTAGCTTCATAGCCGCTCTTGGCACTACTATAATTCTTTCTGTGCTCCTTAGAAAAAGACTCGGTCTTGAGGATTATCTGGACGATAAAAAATACCATGACATCGGTAAAATGCTCCAGGGTTTTTCCCTATTTTGGGTTTACCTGTTCTTCTCTCAGCTTCTGCCCATTTGGTATGCGAACATGCCTGAGGAGACAGGGTTTGTTATTACTCGCGTAAAAGACGAGCCCTTCCGCACGCTATCATGGGTGGTGCTCACTAGCTGCTTCATCTTCCCGTTTGCAGCACTGATGCCGAGGACAAATAAAATAGTAAAACCGATACTTGTTTTTATTGCCGCCGTTTCCGTCACGGGATTCTGGCTCGATAAATACGTTGTAATAATTCCATCACTTTCAGATTCGATAAATATAGGCATAATACAAATACTGATAACGCTTGGTTTCTTGGGTACTTTCATGTTCATGTTCCTCTTATTTATGAGGGCTTTCCCTTCAATTCCTGTTGGCGATCCGTTCTTCGGCGGTAAATCTTCAGGGGGACACCCAACTGAGACAGATATGGTCTAAAGCGTTGTTGGAATGAATAAGTAGTATAATAAGGCAAAAGGAGTTAAACATGGACGATCAGCATATAGAAAGGATTACACAAGTTGCCGTAGTGTCTCTTTGCCTGGGAATTGCGGGCTTCATAGGACTAATAGCCATTGTTTCGTTCTTCGGCCCACAGCTTGCCCCTCTAATGAACAAGCTCCCCTGGTAATTTCTTTCAGAGCGTAAACAGTTTTATCCTTATTTAAACACCCTCTTTATAATACCTATTCCCGATATTTATTACTTCAGAAAAATAGTTATCGACAAGTATGTACCTTTAAAGTTACAATTGTAAATTCCATACCATAACGCATAGGAGGAAATTATGCCAAGAGCTAAATCAACAGCAACAAAAGCAAAAAAGAGGATCGTAAAGAAGAATGCGGGACTTAATCTTAAGAACGTGCTCTATGAAAAGAAAAGAAAGGTAGCCTACATTACAATCAACCGCCCGGAGACCCGTAACGCCCTTAACACTCAGACGCGTGAAGAGCTCGCCCAGTCATTTGAAGACGCCTGGCTCGACGACAAAGTAGGTGTGATTGTCCTCACGGGAGCCGGAGGTAAAGCTTTTTCAGCCGGAGGCGATCTTTCCTGGATTCCCGATCCCAAAAAGAAAGTCGATGCGAAATTTATGCTTGTTCACCATAGGCTCTCAACCGCCATGCGCTGCTGCGGTAAGCCCATCATAGCCCGTGTAGATGGCTACTGTGTCGGCGGCGGAAACGAGCTCAATATGCTCTGCGATTTAACCATCGCTTCAGACACCTCGATATTCGCCCAGGCGGGTCCGCTTGTCGGGAGCGCCCCCATTTGGTACGGACTACAGCAGCTCCAGCACTCGGTAGGCGACAAGAAGGCGCGCGAAATAGTTTATCTCTGTGAGCGCTATACCGCGCAGCAGGCAGCCGATATGGGCTGGGTTAATAAAGTTGTCCCAAAAGAAGATTTGGACAAAGAAGTTGACGCCTGGTGTAAGAGTCTCCTCCAGAAATCAAGACAGTCGCTCCGGATCGCTAAATTACAGATTAATTTCGCATCCGACATGGCCCATCCTCAGATAACTCACGGGCTTGAGCTCGCCAGATTCTTTATGAAGGCTCCCGAAATGGTGGAGGGCGCAAACGCTTTTATGGAAAAAAGGAAGCCTGATTTCTGGGGTGTCGATTAAGTCTTTCGCGATAACTAACTGCGGTTGTTCAATAATATCAGCAAACTAGGAGTGTTTTATGTCTAAAGAAGCAGAGATTAATTTTGTTGTAAAGCTAGATTCAGAAAACGCCCCACTTGATATTCTCTGGAGCGCGAGCGAGGCGGAAACAGAGGGTTTCCAATCCTGTGATTCTCTAATGATATCGATGTGGGACAAGGATGAGAAAAATACCATGAGCATCGACCTCTGGACCAAAGAGATGGAGGTTGGGGAAATGAACGCCCACTATTACTATACGATTATGAAGATGGCCGACACCTATATGAGAGCTACCAATAACGAGGAGCTTTCTCAAATGATGAGGGATTTCGCCAATGATTTCGCGAGTAAAGTAGAGGACTTCGCAACAAAGGATGATTGATTACCCCTATGTGGCCGATTCAAAATGCCGACATTACTTCTTTGGCAAAAAACTTGATCGTATCCTGGTTCATAATGTCTGAGAAGAATATCGTGTATTTTGTGACTCCTTTTTCCTCATTTCGCTTTATCTTCTCAATACACTGCTCGGGTGTGCCCACTATTCCAAGAGTCTCAATATCCCCGAAAAACCCGTAGCGCTTCTGTGCCTTGGGCAGCTTCTCGGCATACTCCGCCTCGTCTTTCGCCAGTACGCATACGGTTTGCTGAGATATCCCGATTTCACTCACGTCCCTGCCTGCGTCCTGACAGTATTTCTTAAGCGCAGCAAGCTTATTATCGAATTCTCCCACATGCGTGGCCGGGCAGTTCCACTCATCGGCAAGCCGGGCTATCAGGGGCAGCATATACTTTTCTCCCGCCCCGCCTAGCATAATAGGGGGATGGGGTTTCTGCACGGGCTTAGGGTTACAGTACGCCTCATCTATTCTGTAATGCTTTCCCTTGAAACTTGCCTTCTCCTCTGTCCACATAGCCCTAATTATCTGCACGGCCTCGCGCAGTTGAGTGACCCTTGTGACGTTATCCGGAAAAGGGTACCCATACGCCTTGTACTCGGGCTCAAACCATCCAGCGCCGAGCGCAAACTCCAGTCTCCCCCCACTTATAACGTCAAGAGTCGCAGCCATTTTAGCCAGCAGGGCAGGGGACCTGAATGAGTTACAGAGCACCATAGTTCCCACTTTTATCTTCTCAGTAGCCTCTGCAAGTGCACTCATCAGTGTCCACGCCTCGTATATATCCATTTCGATTGCGCCCATTCCCAGTATGTGGTCGTACAGCCACACAGAGTGGTACCCTAGCTCGTCGCAGAGCTGCGCTGTTTCCCTTATTTGTGAGTATTCTATCTTCTGCTGCCTCAGCATTACGCCGAAATCAATTCTGCTCATATCCATTGTCCTTTTGTGTATTTAGTAGTTGTCTGATTCACTTTAACAGACCGCATAAATCTAATCAAATTTTATTCTGGTATTGGATTGACACTTGCACGTATTTCCTATAAGTTAACAAGCTCTATAGAAATAAACGGAGGATTCCTCATAATGAATTCCGGTATTCTGAAAACGATCTTATATAAAAATCTTTTATTTATGTTGGTAATTCCGATGATAGTACTCTCATTTGCCTGTAAACAGAATGAGGATGTAAGTACTCAAAGCGATCAAACTGAAGTTGCGCAAGAGCAGAAACAGGAAGAAAAGACTGAAACTGCCGATGAAAAAGAGCAATCTGAACCGACCCCTGGACCTGAATCCGCAGATGGAGCGGAGACTATAGCTGAAGGAGGAAACCCCATGGTATTAATGAAGACTTCGAAAGGTGATATAAAGATAGAGCTTGATCAGGAAAATGCCCCTATAACTGTTGAGAACTTTCTCGGGTACGTTAACGACGGATTTTATGACAACACAATATTCCACCGCGTTATAAATAACTTCATGGTACAGGGCGGCGGTATTTCGACCGATATGCAGCAAAAACCCGTCAAAGAGCCCATTAAGAACGAAGCCAGAAATGGCCTAACTAACGACAGAGGCACGCTTGCTATGGCCCGGACGGGTGATGTAGACAGCGCGACCGCCCAGTTCTTCATTAATCACGTGGACAACGACTTCCTGAACCACGGCGTCAGAGACTTCGGTTATGCGGTGTTCGGAAGAGTAGTCGATGGCATGGACGTAGTTGACGAGATTGCCGCAGTCAAGGTCGGTCCCGGAGACGTCCCCGAAGAGGTCATTGTCATCGAGTCCGTAACCGTAGTGGAATAATTTCACTCGTTAGAGCAGGGCTGACCAGAAGCAGGATACTCTTCTAAAATAACACCATAATAAAGCGCTAGTTATCGGTTTCACAGTTTGAGAGAAACTCGGTAAGGCTCTTCTGCACTCCCGGCAGATTATCCCAGCATTCCTCAGTGGGGCTGCACTTGAGCATAAATGCCCAATGCGCGACCTGGTTCGATGAGGTGCCTGAAGCCATCTGCATATTAAATGTCCACTCTCCGCTCTTTAGAACCATCTGACCTAAACCGATTGTGAGAGTAGAACTGCCAATAGGAATAGTACTGAGCGGGTTAAAGGCTATATATACTCTGCCGTTCGGAGTCACAGAGCCTATCATATACTGGCAGATCGGAGGCTGCACACCTATTTGAGCGACTATGGGGCCGAAGAAATATCCGTTCTCATAACGCTCAATATGCCATACCGTCTGATCCATTACCGGTGAGTAGTCTTTAGGATCGGACGAATCCCATTGTACTGCGGGGAGGCCCGATGTCGGTACATACCAGTATGTACCACCACCTTCACCGAGCCAGCTCCAGCGTGTGGGGTTGAGCGCAGGGTCTGTTTCGATATCACTAAGGTCGACCTGTGTTTCATTCTTCACGCACTGATCGGGTCTTAGTTTTAGAATATCTCTTTTATTATTTCTGCACAGGACATCCGCAG
>DEIM01000161.1:11010-11737 GCA_002352485.1 Candidatus Dadabacteria bacterium UBA2774 | reverse complement strand
GGCCAGTTAAGCAGCACTGAGACTGTTGAAATAGTTATAAACGGGGAAACACCATCCATACTGCTTTCAGATAACTTTGAGTTATACGGGGCTGGGGAAGACCCGGTCGATTGGAAGGATACTGGGAAGAATAATAGTTTTAATGAAGACCCGGCACTTTTTGAGACAAAAGTGCTTGGCAACACTATAGCATTCGGAACGAATAGTAGAAATAGCAATATTCATTCCCATTACAATGGAGAGGGTGCGGTTACTTGGACGAACTATATCTATACTGGGAGGATGTACATCACCAATAGTAGAGGTGGAATAGGAGTTACGTTTTTAAGTCAATATCCTGATGAAGATGATGTTTACTACCGTCTCAGGCGGTATAAAAGAAAGCCGAATTTTTATTTAGCGCCTCACGGGACTTCGGTCAAGGGAGATACTAAAACCGATGTTAATCCACAAACAAACAAATGGTATCGCTTTCGGATAGAGGTGGAAGATACGGCGACGCGGACGAATATTCGGGCCAAGGTTTGGAAGGAAGGAGATGCGGAGCCTGAAGGGTTTCAGATAGACGCTTACGATGACAGCAGCTCAAGAATTACTTCCGGTACGGTAGGGGTTTGGACTATGAGTAGGGGTGTAAAGCTCTTCGATGACCTTGAGGTTGAACTAAGGCAATAGGGAGTAAAAGAATGTTTTATTTTTTTGTTAGTAGCCCGGCGATAATAATTAC
>DEIM01000161.1:9706-10903 GCA_002352485.1 Candidatus Dadabacteria bacterium UBA2774 | reverse complement strand
CGCATATGCGGTAGATATCTATGTATCTGTATCTGGTGACGATTCTAACCTCGGTACGGCTTCTTTCCCTTTAAAGACTATAGGAAAAGCGGTTGAGATGGCTAAGATAGAAAATGCCAATAACGAGCCTGTGACTATCACAATATTAGCGGGGACTTATAGAGAGGCTGTTGAGTGGAATAGGAGCGGCAGTACTACAGATGCTCCGATAGTTTTTCAGGCATCTCCTTTAAAGAGTGCTATTATTTCAGGCTCCGACATCTTTACTGACTGGGTTAAGGAACCACAGACTAATCTGTATTCACACTCATGGACTAAAAATTGGGGTGTTCCGGGCACTTTGGGTGAGTCTTCAGGGGAAGTTGCCAGACGCAGGGAGTTGGTTTTTATAGACGGTGAGTTATTGACTCAGGTTACATCATTCAATGCGCTTACGGACAACTCTTTTTATGTAGACGAGACCGCTGACAAGCTCTATATCCAAACTACCTCCAACCCAAATAACAGTAGAGTAGAAGTAGGGATCCGGCAAGGGATTTTTAAGGTTAATCAATTAAAGAACCTGACTGTAAAGGGTATAGTCTTTCAGCATGATACTACACCGGCCGATAAGTGGGCTGTGATTTTTAATGGGGTTGAGAATGTCTTGGTCGAGGATTGTGATTTTCTGTGGAACACGTGGGGAGGGCTACGTTTTCAGAGCGGCAATAATGTGACGATTCGCAGGATTAAGGCAAACCATAACGGAGGTAAGGGTACGGAGGTTTTCCGGACTACAAATCTGTTGTTTGAAGACAGTGAAATGTCCTATAATAACTGGCGTGGGTTTGCGGGCGACTTTACGGGCTGGTCGGTCGCTGGATCTAAGCATTTGAGGATTCACGGTGCTGTATACAAAAACTTGATAGCCATAGATAACAAGGCTCGCGGCTTCTGGCTTGACTTTGACAGTCAGGACATAGTGTTTGATGGGCTTATTGCGTTGGGTAATATGGAAGGCGGCTTAGGGGTTGAGGCCAACCAAGGCCCGATTGCAATCCGGAACAGCGTTATCTGTGATACTACTGTCTTTGGAGGTATTCTAGCCTCAAATTCTGAGAACATCACTTTGGAAAATAGTGTGCTTGGGCATAATCAAACGGGTCAGATCAGACCCAGAGGTACAAATGGCAGGCCAGTGGATAACTGGGAGACCGG
>DEIM01000161.1:5249-9583 GCA_002352485.1 Candidatus Dadabacteria bacterium UBA2774 | reverse complement strand
GTATTCAGATTGCAGGGTGACAACGACTTCCAAACTTGGCAGCAGATGACCGGACAAGAGCAGAATTCTGTTTTTGCTGACCCCACCCAGGCAAACTTAACGGACGAACAGCAGAGGATGTTAGATATATGCCTTGGTTTGATTCCCCCTACACATCCGGTTGCTACTGCAGGCACTATTAGTCACGATTCCGCACAAATAACATGGCATACCAGTGAGCTGTCCGACAGCAGGGTGGAATACGGGACAACGGCATCGTACGGTAGCACTAGCGCGCTTGATCCTGAGCTCGTTTTAGATCACGGAGTTTTGTTAACAGGTCTCAGCCCGGAGACTAAATATCATTTTAGGGTTATATCAAAGAATCAATCCGGTAGTTCATTTATTTCGGAAGATTCTACGTTCACTACTACGCAATTTGCTGATAACTCCCCGCCTTCAGTCCCGCCGGTTCTTACGGCAATCGTGATGTCCAGCTCTCAAATCAATCTGTCATGGGGCGCTTCTACGGATAATGTAGGAGTAACTGAATATCGCGTATATAGGGATGATTCTCTAATTACCACGACCGGTGATACATATTATTCTGATACGGGTCTTACTCAAACGACTCGATATACTTACACTGTGACAGCTCTTGATGCTGCAGGTAACGAATCTGAACATTCTCAGCAGGTTGAAGCAACTACGAAAATCGATCCGCCAAGCTTACCTCCTGAAGCGCCGAGTAATCTCGAAGTCAACGTTCCAGAGAACTAAACGTTTGTCCTGTTATTCGCTTACCCATCGAGTTTATGCTGATGCGTAAGTGTGAGGGATTATTGTAAATAAAGAGCGTCCCCGAGAGGATTCGAACCTCTGGCCTCAGGATTAGGAATCCTGCGCTCTATCCTGCTGAGCTACGGGGACTGTTTAGTTCTTATAGAGGGTAATATTAATAACAGAATTTAAGGGCTTCATCAATAGTGATCAGCCTAAGAGTGTGAGTATATTGCCGTCTGGGTCCTTGAAATGCGCGAGCGTGCCGCCCCAGTCTTCCTTTGTTGGAGGCCCAATGAATTCGACATCTCCAATGCTTCATTTTCTCTCTTTCACAAATCCTATGCGTTTATTTTGCGATGTCATATTGATGAAGTGGGCGAGCGCTTTTTCGTAGAGCTCATCACTGTGGCGCTTGCGGCTCTCGATGTAGGCTATACGGATACGCTGATAAGAGCCCGGCATCATTTGAAAGAATTTCCAGGCATCCTCGTTTGCTTTTATTGCAATTAATATCTCATGGGGTATCACGAATTCCTCCAGATCGTCTTTTTCAGGATCGTACACATGCGCAATTGCCTTCAGCCCAGCCTTTGTCATCTTCTTTTGCTCGACGAGCTCTCTTACCCGCTCCAGATTCATCTGTGATAATTTACTCTTGGGTCTGCGCGGACAGAAACGCTGAGCGTACCGCGCGGCATCTATTTTCTTCACAGTGCTGTCAATCCATCCGTAACAAAGGGCTTCGAGCACGGCGTCGTCATATGATATCCGAGGCTTCTCGCTCTCTTTCTTGTAATAAACGAGCCATATTTCGGGTTCTGTTTTGTGGTGTTTTGATAACCAGGTGCGCCACTCCTTTCTGTCCGTCACATAACGCGTATTTCCGGTTTTCATGGTCAGTGGTTCAATTAGACAGAAGTACTGGCTTCAGAGCTTTTACTCGACTTTTAATTTGTACTTGGACTTTGTTTCCCGCCCGTCGATGTCCGAGATGGAAAACCCTACTTTATAATTGCCTTTGGGTACGTGGATGGAGCTCATGTGAAGGACCGCTCCCTCTTTAACGGTTTTTACGTGAGGGAGGACACGGCTAGTTAAATTCTTTTTGAAAAAGAATTTCTCGCCCCAAACATCGAGTGTTTCTAAGTTGAGTGGAGAGGCGTTCTGCTTGAATATTATATATACATTTACTGGGGTGATGGCTTCAATCATGGGGCCCTTCTTCATCTCCATTACAGCTGGCTCATTTATAACTATGCTCGGGGCCTTATCGTCTGATTTTACTTCACCCGATGCGGTCTCCTTATCGAATTCTTCGTCTGAATACCTGAGCTTTTTGGCGTCGTCTTCTGAGAACAGCTCCGGGGGTTCTTCGCCGAGTGAAGCCGGCGGGCTTAGTAATAAGAAACCTGTAATAGCTATGACAGAAAATATTATGAGTTTTCCGGATACAGTTTTTAGCATATTGCCTCGCAAGTGCGGATTTAATATATTGAGTGACTTTAAATTCAACAATATATCTCAGGTGTCTAAGTGTCAAGCCTGATAAGACAGTGTTAAGCCGGGCCGCTTGTGTTTTCTGCCTTTACATAAGATTAAAGAATTGATATTATCCCGTCTCGTAGGAGGAATCATCTATGGCGAAAGTGAAAATAACACCATCAAAGACAAAGATAGGGTGGATAGGCACCGGGGTGATGGGGAGCTCGATGTGCATGCACCTTGTGAAGAAGGGATACAAACTCACTATATATAATAGAACGAAGCGTAAAGCCAAGGCCCTTTTAGACGCGGGCGCTGAGTGGGCAAAGTCGCCCCGTGAGGTTGCCGGACAGTCAGACGTTGTATTTACCATAGTTGGTTTCCCCAAGGACGTAAGGGAAGTCTACTTCGGTAAGGACGGAATATTCGAGGGGTCGGACAAGGGGAAAATCCTGGTCGATATGACGACGACAGAGCCATCTCTTGCGGAGGAAATTTACAAAGAGGCTAAGAAGGCGGGGGCTTCTTCCGTAGACGCTCCTGTATCGGGGGGCGACATAGGGGCGCAGAGCGGGGCGCTGTCCATCATGGTCGGTGGGGATAAGGACACTGTGGCCTCTGTAATGCCTCTATTTAAGCTGATGGGTAAAAACATAGTGCACCAGGGTGGAGCGGGTAAGGGGCAGCACGCGAAGATGTGCAATCAGATAATGGTTACAGGGCTTATGATAGGGATGTGTGAGACTCTACTTTACGGCTATAAGGCAGGGCTCGATCTTAACACGATGCTTAGCTCTATCAGTAAAGGCGCGGCTGCGTGCTGGATGCTTGATAACCTTGCGCCCAGAATGCTGAAGAGGGATTTTAGACCGGGGTTTTATGTGGAGCATTATATAAAAGACCTTGGTATAGCGCTTGAGGAAGCCAAGAGAATGAACCTCTCGCTCCCGGGTCTTGCGCTCGTAAACCAGCTTTATGTTGCCACACAGGCAGAGGGATACGGACGTAAGGGAACACAAGCGCTCCTGCTCGCATTAGAGGCTCTATCGGGAGTTAAGAGGCGGAAATAGTGAGTACTTCTAATTAATTGTTCTGATCTGTATAGCGTCTATCCCGGCACCGGCAATTATGTCAGATAGTACGACTACACGGTCGCCTGGCTGAAACCCCTCACGGTTCTTTAAAATTGAAAGCGCGTTCTGAATTGATTTCTCTGGGTCCCTGCTAAATAAAATGCGGTGGGCCATGACTCCGCGGTTTAAGAAAAGCTGTCTTCTGGTCCTGTTGTCATTGGTAAACGCGTATATGTGTGTTTTAAAGGGCCTGCAGTTGGTTAAATACTGCGCCATGATACCCCGGCGGGTTATTACCAAAATACCTCTTGCGTCAATAGACTCAGCCAGACTCACCGCAGACTGCGCAACGCTTTGTTTTATATCGTTCGATACCAGATTCTTACTGAAATTCATGCCCGGCAGCTGCTCTGAGGCAGTGGCGATTTTATGGATATTCTCAATGCAGCGTATCGGATATTTCCCTACGGCGGTTTCACCCGAAAGCATCACTGCATCGACTTCACTATATACGGCATTGGCCACGTCCGTTACCTCGGCGCGTGTCGGAACGGGGTTTTCAATCATGGACTCTAAAAGATGAGTAGCCACTATAACCCTCTTTCCTTTCTCCTGGCATTTGCGGACAATGGTGCGCTGTACGTTTGGAAGCTCTTCAAGCTCTATTTCAACCCCCAAATCACCACGGGCCACCATTACGGCGTCTGAAGCATCTATGATCTCTTCAATATTGTTGACCCCGTCCTGATTCTCGATTTTAGAGATGACCTTTATTTTATTTACCTTATCTCCCAACAGCTCTCTTAGCTCCAACACGTCGCTTGCCTGGCGGACAAATGAAAGAGCTATAAAATCCACTTCCTGCTCTACGCCGAATAGCACGTGTTCTTTATCATGCTCTGAGATCGAGGGCAGGTTAAGCCTGATACCGGGCAGGTTAACGTGACGCTGGCTTTTTAGCATCCCCCCGTCTATGACCCTGCACTCCATGGTCCCACGGTTTTTCTTTAGAATCTC
>DEIM01000161.1:0-5242 GCA_002352485.1 Candidatus Dadabacteria bacterium UBA2774 | reverse complement strand
TTAATAAGGTCTTCGTAATCTATGCTGAAAGAGGATATCTCCGCATCCTCATTGCCTACGGATACGGTTATTACATCACCTTCTTTTAGCTGGAGATCGTTTGTCAGTCTGCCTGTGCGTATCTCGGGGCCCTCCAGATCCAGGAGCACAGGAATGGCGTCCTTTATTTTCTGATTGATATTCTTAATAGACTTGATGACTTTTTCGTGAGTAGCGTGAGTGCCGTGCGACATATTCAGGCGCACGATATTCATGCCGGCTACATACATGGCCATCAGCATTTCATATGAACCTGTGTTAGGGCCTATGGTGCAGATGATTTTAGTTTTTCTTAATGGATTCATAACTGATTGTGACATCTAATTATGACGGGAGTTTTAATATTGTAAAATATTCTTAACATAAGGTTAATCTGCCGAAAAGAATTTTACAGTCTTAGGTGTCTCTCAATTAGACAGTTTTATAGAGCAAATAAAAACTGTTGGTACCTGGTTAAAGTGTCCTGCAAAATATGCTATGCTGAAATATATGTCTACCGGTTTGGAAAGAGGGATATTAATCGTAGTCGGAATAGTGATTGCGTTTATCCTGATACGCATGTTCCTGATAATCCTTTTTTTGTTAGTAACTCCTGAAGGAGAGATTCATAAAAATGGTGTTACTCTGGGAAATAGAGGCGACTGGCACGGGGCTATCGTGCATTTTGATAGAGTCATTGAAATGAATCCGAACCATGAGAAGGCCTATGCATCTAGAGCGTACGCAAAGCTGCAAACAGGTGACCATAAAGGTGCGATAGAAGACTCACAGGCGGCTCTTCAGAAGAGTCCCTATTACGGCCAGGCTTACGCTTACCTGGGTTTGGCAGAGCTTGAGTCCGGGAACAAAAAAATAGGTTGTGAAAAATTAAACGAAGCGTTTGAGCTAGGGTATCAGGAAGCTAAGTATTACTTAAACCAGTACTGTGAATAGTGAATAAACCCTTATCGTCCTCGTTGATAGTCACTCTATAGTCTGAAATCCTTCCATACCCTCGTTTGATACGAGCTCTATCAATATCGCTTCCTGACCCAGCTTCTCAGTAAGCTCTTTGTTCAGTTCATCGACCTTCTTTCGGAATTTCTTGTCACTCACCTTCCAGTCGCAGCAGTTGATGATGGTTATATTAAGGCTCTTCTCTCTTTTCCCCTCGTAATAACCCACTGTCTCCTGCACAGTAGCCCCTGAGAAGTGTTTAACAAGTATTGCCTCCACATCCTCTAAATTGTATTCCTTTCCATTCTTGTCCGAGGAGAGAGCTACATAGATCCTGACAACCGAGTCTTCATACCCGGTCTTGACCTTGATTGAGCTAAGCTCGCGGTTTTGGAATATCAGAAAGATTATCAGAACAGCGATAATCACTAGAAGTGCGGGGGTCAGGTATTTCGTTTGCATAATAGTGTTGCTCTAATGGTTTTTTAGCTCCTATTTGCTATTGCCTGTTTAATTCTACGGTATTGGGAAATCGTTTCCAAGTAAAGAGCGGCATTGAAAAATAATGCCGGGTATAGCGCCGCTGTAAGCGAGATATTATTTGCTTAGCGATACAAGAAGGAGTCTGATAATTATGGCAAAGAATGCAACAACAAATGTTAAATTTAATACGAACCATAGGATGTGGACCCAAGTCTTACGTGACTCACAAAGATAATGATAAAGGAATCCGGAAACGAACGCCGAGACTACAATCGGCAGGAATGACGACAGCCAAAGTAACATGAACTTATCTTTTAAGAGAATGGACGCCTCTCCTAAATCTTTCACAATAAAAAATGAAGCGACTGTCGAGATTAAAGCGATTCCAAAAGCGAAGAGTAAAGTGCGTTTTATTTTTGTCATATTGGTGTAATTAAGTAACTGAGTGTAGTATTATCCTTCCCGGATATTCATGAAAAAACAAACTGAGGGAGTATAAAAAATATGAAGAACTTAATAGTTACAGGACTTTTAGTAGTTGGAATTACTTTTGGCGCAGCGTCATGCGCAAAGGTGGCGGATGATATTGCGGCACCTTCAGAACCTGCCGATACTGACGAGCTTGCACCCAGAGTCGAGCCCAAGGATTTAGAAAAAACATATAACCCTTTAGTTGAGGAAGAGATCGAGTCTGACGAGGCCCCTCTTGAGACAGAGGAAATGGAAGACCAGCCGCTTATTAAATAAACCCGGGGTACTTAAACCTAAAGGCCCTAGTTTTTAGGAACTATCTCTATCTCGAATAACTTTGGCCAGAGCTTGCCCGTAACCAGTAGAGTTTTATTCTCTTTGTCATAAGCTATGCCGTTTAGGACGTCGACCCTCTTTTTTTTGTTCTCTTTGTTGAGTAATCCCGATAGGTCAATCCACCCTGTCACACGTCCGGTATGTGGGTCGATCCTGGCTATCTTGTCTGCTCCCAATATGTTTGCGTATATCTCCCCTTCAATGTATTCAAGCTCATTCAGCATTACGACTTTGCTCCCTTCATTATGAACCTCAAGCTCACCGACTGTTTTAAAAGTGTGCGGGTCCAGAAACTGTAGGGTTGCAGTCCCGTTACTCATAATAAGGTGCTTGCCGTCAAATGTGATACCCCAACCCTCGCCCTTATATTTAAATCTGCCGATCGGCTTCAGATCGGCTGTGTTATATACGAATCCGGTTTTAGAGCGCCAAGTAAGCTGTACTATCTTTGTGTTAACCACTGATATACCTTCACCGAAATACTCATCCCCTAGACTGTGCGAATTTATAACTTCGCCTGTTGTAATATCGACCTCTCTTAATGTAGACTGGCCCTTGATCCCTGTGCTTTCATAGAGCTTTCCATTATTTAAAAGTAAGCCTTGTGTGAATGCTTCGGGGTCGTGCGGGTAGGTGTTTAAAACCTTATAACCGAATATGGGTACACTGCCGTTTTCATTTGAGTACGCGCTCAGTGCTTGCTCGAATTGTACGAACAGCGCACATAGCGTGAATATGATAATTCGCGCTACTATATTTAACTCATATATTTCACGTGTTTTCATAATAGTATAAGCAGCCATACTTCTATCTACGTGTAAGTAACACTGTCTGTATTTATTATCTATATAATAGCCTATGCTTGTCAAATTCCCCCTTTTTTCTCTTCTATTGACAGAAAATCTGAGTTGTATATGATTTAGACTTGTCTAAAAATATAGTTTGAGATGACGTATTATATTTTTAGCTATAATGAGTGGCTTTGCTTTGGAGGTGAGGAGAGATGAGAGAGATAACCTATGTCACTAATCGTTTGCGATTGACCATATGCCAACATGGGCTCTTGCAAATTTTCATAATGCTCTTCGTTACGATTTTTATGTTATTGGTGACTAAGGCGGATATAGCACGGGCTGTTGGGGGCATATCGAACTCTAAAGTTATTGTCCCGAGCGCAGAGACCGTGCCCAGGGGAAAATTTGAGATAGAGCCCTTTTTCGGAGTCGAATTTGTCGATGACAGTGACAATACCACAAGGTTCGGGGGTGGGGTGAGATTTACTCTGGGTGCTCTTCATAACCTCGAGATCGGCGCCAATATTAATTATCTGGACGTTGAGGACTCAGACCTCATTCAAAGGAACTCTGATTTCGGAGACATAGAAACAGGCTTAAAGTTCAGGTTTCTGGACGAGGGCGAGAATTTCCCTTTCTCACTCGCTTATCAAGGCGGAGTGACGATTCCGACAAACAATGACGCTCTTTGGATAGTCGAGCCCGGCGGACTGATACTCACTAAAAACTTCACAGAAGAGTTCTCAATGGATGCGGATTTTGTGTTCGGGATAATTGAAGACGATGCCTGGAGCTTCGTCTCTGAGGTTGGGTTTGGCTATTTTGTAACCCCCTGGTTTCAGCCGGCAGTAGAGACAGCTTACGCGTTTGAAGACCCTGAGGGTGAGGACAATATTCAGATCGTCAATATTACCGCAGGCTTCACGTCTCCTGTGACGGATTGGCTGACGGTCATTATGGGTGTGACTCCAGACCTCTATACAAAGAACACAGACGAGCAAGTCATACTTACCGCCGCTTTTACATTTCTATTCTGAAGGTGTAATCAATCTTGACAGTGGGGCGTATTGCAAATACACTATTTTTAGGCAAGGCTAAAAATTGATTTAGAGGATTTTAATGCAGGCGTATAGGCGAGTATAAATATTGCGGGAGTATCAATTTAGACAGTAAAAAGTAAAAACAGGAGAAGCTCTATGTACACGGAATCCATAGAAAATTATTTGAAAACCATATACGAAATACAAAAGGAATCCGAGAAAGTGACTACTAACTCAATTTCGGAAAAACTAGGCGTTGCGCCGGCTTCCGTGACCAGCATGATGAAAAAGCTCTCGGAAAAAAAGCTTATAACACACAAGCGTTATCAGGGTGTAAAACTTACAGGTCCGGGAAAAAAGATTGCCCTTGAGGTTATACGTCATCACAGGCTTGTCGAGCTCTACCTTGCCGAAGCCCTAGGGGTTCCGTGGGACCAGGTGCATGACGAGGCGGAGAAGTGGGAGCATGTACTTTCAGAAGACCTTGAAGACCGTATGGACAAGGTGCTTGGGTACCCGACCAGAGACCCGCACGGCTCTCCGATACCTAGTAGGGACGGGACTGTTATAGAACTTGAGTCTATTCCCCTTGTAGAGCTGCAGCCGGGGCAGTCGGGCGTAATAGCGGAAGTCAGCGACCACGACCCGGATCTACTCAGATACGTAGGCAAGATGGGCCTCTACCCGATGACCAAGATTGAAGTGCTCTCGGTCGAGCCTTTCAGCGGGCCGATAACCATTAAAGTTGAGGATGCAAGCCACATACTCGGCTCAGAGGCAGCGCAGTACGTTTTTGTGTCGGACGTGGAAGGTGAGCGCGGGGAGGCATCCTAAATGAACAGCGTAAAAGCATTCTTATCACTTATTTTAGTTATTACTCTTATATCCTGCTCTTCTGAGAATGGGGATGACCCGTTAAATAAAGGGGCTCTAAACATAGTAGCCACGACAGGGATGATCGCGGACGCGGCTCACGTGGTTGGTGGGGACAGGGTTAAAGTTAAGGGTCTTATGGGCCCGGGTGTAGACCCTCACCTCTATAAAGCAAGCGCGGGCGACGTGGCGCTCCTTTCAAAAGCCGAGCTTATTTTCTACAACGGGCTCCACCTCGAAGGGAAGATGTCCGAAATATTCGAGCAGATG
>DEIM01000100.1 GCA_002352485.1 Candidatus Dadabacteria bacterium UBA2774 | reverse complement strand
ACAACATGCTTACCATAAAGGGTGAGACGAAGAAGGAAGAAGAGACCAAGGAAGAAGACTACTATTATTCCGAAAGGTCTTACGGAAGCTTTATGAGGGTGCTCAACTTGCCAGCTAAGGTAAATGAAAAGAAGATTAAAGCCTCGTTTAAGGACGGCGTTCTCGAGATTCATATGCCTAAGGCAGCGGAGTCCAAGCCCAAGGACATCAAGGTAGAGGTTAGTTAATGGGGCACCCTTCGAGGGCCTCAGGGTGAGCGGGCTTCTTCTGTGCCGGGACTTAAGCGATGCCGGTGGGGACGGACCGGAGCGCGAAGCGCGATCGGAAGGCAATAAAATAAAGAAGGCCGCGAGTGAATGAAGTTTATGAGCGAGAGCAGGTCGATATTAAAGTTAGAAAACGGAGGGCACTTATATGTCTTTTCATAAAATAATCTGGGCAACAGACGGATCAAACGACTCTTTACAGGCGCTCGCGCTTGCCGAGAAGCTGTCGATTAAATATAAAGCAGCCTTGAAGGGGCTGTCCGTACTACCTATTTACTATTCCGTTGTCGATAACTTTACACAAAAGGAAAAAGACAGTTTCCTTGAGTGGATGGACAACACCCTTGCAAACAAAGAGCGCGAGTCCATGAAAAACATCGCAAAACATTTAGAGGGAAAGGGCATAAAGTTCGAATTCGATGTAGTTAAGGGAGTTCCCCATGAGGAAATTATAGAATACGCAGAAAGAGAAAACGCAGATTTGATATCTCTTGGACGGGGTAGGATTTTAGAGAGGTTCGTACTCGGCGGCACAGCTCTTAAGGTGATAAGAGGCACACGCATACCCGTGCTAACTGCGTTAGATGCGGAAACAAAGGGAGAATTTAAGAAGATACTCGTACCGATTTCGGTGATGCACGGGTTGTCTGGCAATTTCGAATACGCGCTTAGGCTGGCAGAAGGTTTCGGCGCAGATGTACAGGTGCTGAACGTCGTACAGCTCGGGAACCTTAGTGTACCGCTTGAAATCCAGGAGCAGTTAAAGAGCTTTGCGCTAAGAGACCTTGTGGAAACTATAGGAGCTACCAGAATATCTGAGAATATCGAGCTCCAAACCATAGCCTCTGGGAGCGGCTGGCGTGGTATAATAGAATTTGCGGAGAAAAACGATATAGACTTGATAGTACTAATGACATACGGCGGCACGAAAATAAGAGAAGAATTTATAGGGAGCACGACTGAGAAGGTGATACAGGAAGCCCCTTGTCCTGTAATAACTCTTAGTCCTTAAATGACGCTATGGATATAGGAAAGATACTCTTGGCTACAGACGGCTCTGAAGAGTCGGAGAAAGCGCTTGATTATACGCTTTATTTAGCAGATATTTTTAATGCTTCTGTAGTGGCGCTATATGTGAGTGAGGTTCATTTCCCTCTGACTTCGCTCCTGCCGATCTATGAAGATGCTATATTGGAAATCGCTGAAAAAACTGAAAACAGCTTCAAGGAGAAATTCGATGAAGCCTCTAAGAGGTTCATAAAAAGAGGGATACCCTTTAGCTCGGAAATAATAAGAGACGGTACTGTAGAGGGGATAATTAAAACCGCCGATATTGAAGGGGCCGGCCTTGTTGTCATGGGAAAGAAGGGACAGGGATTTATTAGCAGCTCACTCATAGGCAGTAACACCATTAAGGTCTTAAGGCAAATAGACGCGCCCGTTTTAGCTGTTAGGAGTAAAGGCGATACTCACAGTACTGAGATAAAGAAAATACTGGTACCAATAGATATTTCAGACACTTCGGTTTCAGCTCTTGCCGAAGCGATCTCCCTGGCCGGCAAACTGGGCGCAGAAGTTATAGCCGTCTATGTATTTTGGCTTGACGGAACCGCTTATGAGATACCACCCCGCCTGGTGGACGAGCTTATAGAGCGCTCTAAGTCAGAGCTTTCCAAGATTGTAGCGGCCGAATCGGGCCCTCTTGCTAAATCAAGAGATAACGAGCCGGGTGTAAAGATAACAAGCCAGGTTCTTCACGGCATTAGCCCCACTCATGTACTTAGGGAATACGCCGAAGAGAACTCAGTGGATTTGATGGTAGTTAAAACCCATGGACGTACGGGAGTCAGCAGACTATTATATGGGAGTGAAACCGAAAAGATCATACAGGAATCACCCTGCCCCGTGCTAGCAGTAAAATAGTTTAGAGCCCCCATTTCTAAGAGTTCACGCACATGGTTTATTTACATATACAATTTGAGAGTTTCCCAATTGATAGCAACCAAGTATTTATAATTTCATCTGATAGATTAGAATTATTCCACCAACTGGTGCAAATCACTTAAGGAGACTACCGTTGATAGATAAAATACTTTGGGCATGCGACAATTCTGAGGATGCGGGTTATGCCCTTCAATACGCCGAATATTTTGCAAAGAGCTTAAACGCTGAGATTGTGGGATTGTACGTAATACCCGACTACTATGAAGTCCCGGTGCTCGAAGACTTTCCGACTGAAGAGCTGGACTTATTGGCAGAGTGGATAAAGGAAACCGAATCAAAGGAAAGTGATAGGCTGAGCGGTATTGCCGACAAGGCAAATGAGAAAGGTATATCTTTCAGCTCCAGAATATCTCAGGGCGCGCCTCACTCAGAGATTATCAAAACCGCAGAGGAAGTTAAGGCGGACCTAATAGTAATCGGTAAAGGCAGAGCGGACGATAAAGCAATCTTGGGCGCCACAGCTCTAAAGATACTCAGACGCTCCCCTGTTCCTGTTTTAATTGCCAAGAAAGCAGAAGACGAAATTGGCATAAAACGCCTTCTTGTACCCACCGATATATTTAACATAGATTCACGGGACCTTCGCTTTGCATTAGATTTTTCCGAGCTCAGTGGAGCCGAGATATTCAGCCTGAACATTGTGGAGATAGGCGACAGGAAATTCCCACCCGAGGTAGTGGAGAGGCTCAGGGGAAACGCATACAGCAAGCTTACTCAGCAGATTAACGAAGCCGGAATGGCCGATAAAGTAACTACTGTTGTAAACACGGCTAAAAACGCTCTCTTGGGAATTGTAGATTTCATACAGGAGAAAAACATCGATCTTGTAGTTATGAATACATACGGCGGAGAGAAGTTCAGGAGAACTGAATTTATAGGGAGTGTAGCCGAAAGAGTCGTACAGGAATCACCGTGCGCTGTTATTACGGTAATGCCGTCTGAAAAATAGGACGATTATCTCACTAGCACTAAAAAGCATAACGATTATTAATATAATATGTATCATTTACATGCTAACCACTTATCCTAATGCCATGAGCCGAAGGATTCTATATGATTCTTAAACTTGGGAGAAAGCTTTTATTGGCGCTCGTTGTAATAGCGTTAATAATAGCCGCGGGTACGCTCGGTTATATGGTTATCGAGGGCTGGCCGCTGCTTGATTCCCTCTACATGACTGTAATCACTCTTACTACCGTAGGTTACGGTGAAGTACACCCTTTGAGTACAGAGGGGCAGATATTCACCATGGTTCTCCTGATAGCGGGAGTAGGTATAATTTTGTATCTGCTGAGCACGGAGGCAAAGCTTTTACTTGAAGGGCAGCTTCAGGAATATATAGGGAGGTCTAGATTGGAAAAAAGAATAAACGAGCTCAAGTCTCATTATATTATCTGCGGGTTCGGCAGGTTGGGAAGGACGGTCGCTAAAGAGTTTAAGGCAAAAGGATTAGAAACCCTCGTAATTGAAATAGAACCCGTCTCTCAGATTGATAAAGATGAGTTTTTAATTGTCGAGGGCGATGCGAGTAGTGAGGAAGTACTCAGGACAGCAGGTATCTTAAGGGCAAAGGGTCTTGTTTCCGTTCTGCCCTCGGATGCCGAGAACTTATTTGTAGTGCTGAGCGCCCGTGAGCTTAATTCAGAGCTTTTCATAGTTGCAAGGGCGAGTGACGATAGCGCCGAGCGCAAGATTTTACGCGCGGGAGCAAACAGGGTTGTTTCCCCTTATCACACCGGGGGAATACGGATTGCAAATACGGTGCTTAAACCCGCAGTCGTGGATTTTTTAGAATTTGCCACTAAAACCGGCAATTTGGAGCTTCAGATCGAGGAAGTGGTTGTATCCGGGGACTCAAAACTTTCGGGCAGCTCGCTTCTGGACTCGGGAATCGGACACGACCTGGGCATAATAATATTAGCTATAAGAAAAGCAGATAGTACTATGGAGTTTAATCCGGGCTCTACGAGTCTTATAGAGACCGGGGACACGCTTGTTGCAATTGGAGAGATATCAAAGTTAAAAGAGCTTGAGGATATCGCATCATAAACTTGCAAATATAATATATGCTGTTATGACTAATAGTTACAATACATAGTTAATCTTCTTCATAGGGCGCCTTAGAAGCTGACTTCAATACAGATTTTGCCTTCTTTAATCCCTCTTCTATGACCGGGGCTATATCATCCCTACCACCGGGTACGCTGACAATTACTCTTACTTTCATATTTCTTCCCTCTAAATCCTTTTCTTTTTCGAGGTACCCGAATATAACTTCTGTTGCATCCCGTTCTGAATTATATGTTGTTTCTATAAGATATAAGTTGTTATAGTCCGACATAGAAGTCTCCTCTAATCAATAATTTTCAATACTATGCCCTCAACACTTTGGTGCAATATAAGTGCCAAGCTGTTTCACCCAATAATTTAAGGTATTTCGGCATATATATAGGACACAATAATGTCTTATATTCTGACAGTGGACACCTACATGACGATCTCAAGTATAGAATAAGCTGATTTTATTGAAGAATTCCTAACACTGCCAGCAGGCACTTAAGTTGCAATTACATTAGATATGGTAAAAAAATAGACCGGGAGCATGTTATGAATGCTAAATCAAAAAATTACTCAAGTACTTTTAAGGAATTAATAAACAGAAACGTCATTACTATATCATCTTTTGATTCAGTCTCCGAAGCCGCATATTTAATGAGGAATGAAGATATAGGGGCACTCATCGTTGTAGACAAAGACAATAAACCCATAGGAATAATAACTGATAGGGATTTAGTGGTTTCAGTCGTTGCCGAGAGAATAAACCCGACCGAAGTAACAGTGGAAGATATCATGACTAATAATCCTATAACCGTAGATGAGAATACGGATCTATTCGATATAATCAGGATACTGCAAGAGCACTCGGTAAGAAGGCTGCCGATTACAAGCGGCGGTAAGCTTACGGGTATCGTATCTGTTGACGACTTGATCGTGGTTGTGGCTACGGAAGTGATTAACCTCGCGATGGCAATGAGCAGTAAGTCCAAGGTGATATAGACTCAAGATTATTTAAACTGAAGTATATGTTAGAATAATATGAAAAGTCCGGGTACTGCATGGAAAATGTTGGGACTTCTTACACAGATGACAGGCGAGGTGCTAAATGAAAATTAAAAAGATACTCTGGGCAACAGACGGCTCAAGTGAAGCTGACGATGCGCTCTCAAACGCAAAATATATGGCGGAATTAACCGGTGCTGAGATCATAGGGGCTCACGTGATTCCTTTGCCTACCGTTTTGCTGTTCGAGTCCTTAAGCGACGACGTTGAATTTAAGGACTGGATAATAAAAGTTGAGGACGAATTTACTAAGAAATTCGCAAAAATTCAAAAGCAGCTCTCTAAATCGGATATAAAGTTCGAGGGAGTACTGTTAAAAGGTAAGCCCTCAGAGAAGCTAAGAGAATTTGCCCGGAAAAGAAACGCTGATCTTATTGTCATGGGCAAACACGGACATGGTTTAATCGGCAGCCTGCTGCTCGGAAGTGAAACGACGAAAGTAGTGAAAGCATCTGATAAGCCGGTGCTAATAACCAAAGCTAAAAAAGGACGCAAAAAACTATCTTACAAAAATATTTTAGTGCCCTTCGATCTAGCTCACAAATGCCATACTGCACTACATACCGCGATGGATATTGCGAGTGCAAGCTCCGGCCAAATAACTGTAATATATGCGCTAAGACTCGATATGTACGCACAGGACGTACCCGCAGGGGCGCTCAATATCGTCATAAAACAGTCAGTTTCAGATCTTGCCAAAGAAGTTGACCGGATGGTAAAAGAATACAAAGGACCAAAAGATATTAAAATTAAAACCGAGGTAGTACACGGACTTAGCGTTGCATCTACTATCTCTACATATGCCGAGGAGAAAGGGACGGACATTATTGTGATCCACACTCACGGCAGGACCGGTATCAAGAGGGTAATATTAGGCAGCGTAACGGATAAGGTCGTAAACAACGCTACGTGCACCGTTTTGGCACTAAACCCTTGATCAAAAAATATGCGGAATGAGGACCTTTTGAACCGCTCGGCACTTACGGACTTTCTACTAAAGACTTCTTCCTATCCGCATCACCCGAAGAACGTCGTACACATACAAACGCACGCATCCGATGTTTTTATTGCGAGTCCATACGTTTACAAAGTTAAAAAACCAGTAGATTTTGGGTTCCTTGATTTTACTACCCTTGAGAGGCGAAAGTATTTTTTAGAGCAAGAGCTTCTCTTAAATAGAAGACTTACAAGCGGAATATATCTTGAAGTTCTCGAGATATCGCTTCAGGATGGGCAATTCGGATTCGGACCTGGCGAGAAGACAATTGAGTACGCCCTTTTGATGAAAGAAATGCCTGAAAAGTATTTTCTTAAAACTCTGCTCAAAGAGGGTAAAACCTCAAAAAAAGATTTTGAGAACATAGCGCAAAAGCTTGCGGACTTTTATAAAAGTGAGCCCCAGGACTCTCGGGTATCGGCTTATGGAGAGCCTGAGAGCATACAGCTTAGCGTTGACGAGAGCACCACCCTCAGCAGAAAATTCATAGGGAAAACAATCTCAGAGGCAGCGTTCAATGCACTAGAATATTACAACAAGCGTTTCTTCGACACCCGATCGCACCTCTTCAGACAAAGAGTGGAGGGAGGTTTCATCAAAGACTGCCACGGCGACTTGCATCTTGAGCACGTTAACATAAGCCCACAAGGAATTAACATATATGACTGCATAGAGTTTAACGAGAGGTTTAGATATATAGATATAGCTTCCGATACGGGGTTTTTGGCAATGGACCTGGACTTTAACGGCTATTACGATTATTCGCGCTATTTCATCTCCCGCGTCTCAGAGGCTATGGAGGACAGCGGGCTGTACCGGGTACTAGATTTCTACAAATGCTACAGGGCCTATGTAAGGGGTAAGGTCGAGAGCATTAAGGCATTTGAGACTGAGGTGCCAAGTAAGATGAGAGAGATAGCGCGCGAAAGAGCACAAAAGTATTTTAAGCTCGCTTTAAGATACGCGCTGTTGGGCTCAAGACCCTCGCTTATTGTCACTTGCGGCTCTATCGGCACGGGCAAGTCCACACTCGCAAACAAACTATCAATGGAGTTATCTTGCCAGGTTATATCCTCCGATACCCTGAGAAAACAAAAAGTGGGCGCAAAACCTGGAGAAAAACATTTCGAGGAATATGAAAGCGGTATTTACTCAAAAGAGATTACCCGGGACATCTATGAGGAATTGGCCGCGAGAGGGACCCGGATAGTAAACTCAGGGGAGTGCGCAGTGCTGGACGCAAGTTTTTCAAAGCATAAGTGGAGAGAGCTTATAAGGCGCTCTGCTTCAAAGTACAATATTCCCGTATTATTTATACATACCACAGCTCCAATGAAGATCGTTCGTGAGAGGCTTCTGAAGAGAGAGCTTGAGGGAGAATCAATTTCCGACGGCAGGCTGGAAATACTGGAAAGGTTTGCCAGGGAGTATGAAGAGCCGGTTGAAGTAGGCAAAGACAGCCCCATAACAGTGGATACGACAGAGCGTAAGGAGACTCAGTTGTCGGCATTATTCAAACAGCTTGTTCAAATTAACCTGGAGAGAAAATATGAATACGGATAAAACCAAGGAGAAAGGTCTTCACTCATACCTCCCGGAATTCGTCTACGGAGGAATAGACGGCTCCGTTACGACGTTTGCAGTCGTAGCCGGTGTAACGGGCGCATCGCTCTCCCCCACAATTGTGCTCATACTCGGGTTCGCCAACCTCTTTGCAGACGGATTTTCCATGGCTGTGGGGAATTACCTAAGCACCAAATCCAGGAAGGAATACGCAAATAAGATAAGGAAATCCGAGGAGCACTCGGTACTCCACATTCCAGAAGAGGAAGAAGAAGAGATAAGACAAATTTTTAAAGATAAAGGTTTTACCGGAAAGCCGCTAGAAGACGCGGTAGAAATCATAACGAGCAACCAGGAAATATGGGTAGACACCATGATGAAGGACGAGTTCGGCATATTCGAAGACGGGACGTCGCCTTTTAAGAGCGCCCTGGTTACATTCGTTTCTTTTAATATCGTCGGCTTTATACCTCTTCTCGCATACGTCCTTTCTTACTTTTTCACATCGCTCAGCGAGGACGTTTTTACGCTCTCCATAGTACTCACCTCGGTCGCCTTTTTTATTGTAGGCTCCGTTAAGGCTGCCATCGTAGACACGAGGTGGTACATGTCGGGTATCGAAACTCTTCTGATCGGAGGGGTCGCAGCCGTGATCGCTTATGTTGTGGGCTATGTGCTTCGGGGTCTCGCTTGATATGCATAAGAGATTAATCAAGCACCTCACTAACGCTCAATTATGAAAGAGCTAAAAGAGCCTTACAAATGCTCCGGGGAAGAGGTCTTAGAAACGCTAGGCGTAAATGCCCAAAAGGGTCTCTCTGAAGAAGATGTGCGAGTGCGTACGCTTCGCTACGGCAAAAATCTGCTGAAAAAATCCAAGCCTAAAAGTCCCTGGCTTATATTAGCCAACCAGTTTAAGAGCCTGATTGTACTGCTTCTAGTAGTTGCTGCCGTACTATCATTTGCATTCAGCGATATTGCTGAGGCAATCGCAATAATAATCGTGCTGCTTTTAAATTCTACTATCGGTTTTACGACTGAAATCAAAGCAGTGAGGTCAATGGAAGCACTCCACGAGCTCGTGCGTTTAAGCGCGAGAGTAAGACGCGGGGGACGCACTGTAGAGCTTTCGTCCCAAGAGCTTTTACCCGGCGATATTGTAATTCTCGAAGCAGGCGATATAGTGCCCGCCGACATGAGGCTCATAAAAGCCTCCAGGATAGAGACCGATGAGTCCTCACTTACGGGTGAGTCCGTACCGGTGCCCAAGAAGTTGACCGCGCTTCATGAGGATACGACCCTTGCTGAGCGCTCCAACATGGCTTTTATGGGCACCCCCCTAACCCGGGGCTCTGGCGAAGGGGTCATAACCGCAACCGGTATAAGCACCGAGATCGGCCGTATTAGCTTACTTGTGGAGTCGGCAAGTAAGGAGAGCACACCTCTGGAGAAGAGGCTCGACTCACTAGGGTATAAGCTCATAGCCGCTACTGTCGTTATTACGGTTTTTATAATAATTACTGGAACGCTAAGAGGAAGGGAATTGTTCCTTATGATTGAAACAGGGATCGCTCTTGCCGTTGCAGCCATTCCCGAGGGGCTACCGGTCGTCGCCACCATAGCGCTTGCGAGGGGTATGATGAGGATGGCTAGGAGAAACGCTCTCATAAACAGACTGAGCGCAGTCGAGACCCTGGGCTCTACAGGTGTTATCTGTACTGATAAAACAGGGACACTGACAGAGAATAAAATGAGCGTTGAGCTTATTGCCACTGACGGAAGTCTGACGAAAATCACTCAAGCTCAAAATGCGGAAGTTAGCCAATTCATAGAGGACGGACATGTTGTTGACCCCCTGGGTGATGAAGCATTAAGACGGAGTATTGAAGTGGGGGTTCTCTGTAATACCGCTTCAATTACTGACACGGCTGACGGATCTCAGCAAAATATCGGCGACCCGCTCGAAATAGCCCTCCTTTTGGCAGGCGCCAAGGCTGGCGTGAGCAGACAGGAGCTTATAAGCCGTTATCCCGAGACGAAACTTGAGGCATTTGATACGAGAGTAAATATGATGGCCACTTTCCATAAAGCTAACGGCTCTTATCTCGTGGCCGTAAAGGGGGCCCCGGACTCGGTGTTAAGAGTCTCTAGTTCCGTGCTTATGAGCAAAGGCGTAACCCCATTAACCGATGAGATGAAAAGGGAGTGGGGAAAGCGAAACGACGAGCTTGG
>DEIM01000129.1 GCA_002352485.1 Candidatus Dadabacteria bacterium UBA2774 | reverse complement strand
GAAATGACCGCAGCAATTTTCTACAACTCAAACACTAGTCTCAAGTTATTCTCATTCCCGGGATTATTGCGTACAATACCTGCATGCCAGAGCCATTTGATCCGATAAGAAGATTTAATGATAGAGCACAGGTTTACGACAGCGAGGTTGTGAATATAATCCCTGGCTACGAAGCGCTTCACTCAACCGCGGGGCATATTCTCAGGACATCCCTTCCCGAAGTCGCCGACATTCTCGTTTGCGGCTCGGGCACGGGAAACGAAGCTATATCTTATGCAAGTGAACACCCCGGATGGAAAATAACGGGGTTTGACCCCTCCGAGCAGATGGTCCTGGTAGCTAAGGCGAAGGCCGCTTACGTGGGGCTTGAAGAAAGGATCCGAATAATTCACGGTAGCGTAGAAGACGTGCCTTCTGAATCGTTTGACGCCGCCACATCAATTTTGGTAAAACACTTTATTCCCTACGACGATAAAGCATCCTACCTACGAAACATAGCAAAAAGGCTAAAGCCGGGTGCAAAGCTCCTTACGGCAGACATCACGGGCTATAGAGACGACGAAATGTTTAAAGGGTTTATGCTGGCATGGGAATCGTTTCAGAAAACACACAGGGACGAGGATGAGGAAGAAATAGAAAAAACCCTAGACAGAGTGCGCCGGAACCTGCCCATATTAACCGAGGCCCGAACTATATCAATGCTAGAGGACGCGGGTTTTAAAAAAATCCGCCTATTCTGGAAAAACTTGATGATTAACGGGTATATTGCGGAGAAAGTTTAAGCCGGACTAAAGAATTTAAAACTCATACCCAAGCAGCTCAATTTCCCGGGAGAATAAATCCGCGACGATGGACTTCTGCTCTTCTGTATATAATTCCTGATAAGGTCTTCTGTCCTTACGGTAGTGAGATTTTTCCTGCGCTCCAAGCGAGCCCTCAAACGGCACACCCAGCTGCCCGAATACCTCCCCCAGCTCCTCGTTCAAATTCTCGTAGCGCACCACCCTGTCTACCATAATGTTCCCTTGAAGATCTGTGTACTTCATGTAGTTATAAGGAAGATCGGCCGTTCTCAGGTATTCATCGAATGAAATATCCTGCGCGTACCTGTCGTAGCGCTGGCGTACGAAGTGATAGTGCGAGAGCACCTTATCCCAGGGGTTTCTCTCCACCGTGAATTTATAGTACCCCTCCCATATATCTTTGGGCACGCGCTCCCGAACCTCCCGGGCTTTTATGTGCGACTGAAACTTCTTAAGGGTAAAGAACCTCCCGAGAGTCTTTATCACGCCCCCTGCCGATTTCCTTTCCATAAGCTCGGGAAGCGGGTTATAAAAACCCCTGTAGTTCCTGGGTCTGTAGGGTCTCTCGGGGCGGTCGATCGTGCTTACTATATCCCCTTCGCCGCATTGCTCGGAGAGATATATCTGTATGCTGGACCCTGCGGTCTTCCGTGTTTTTATGAATATAAACTTGTATTTATGGGAAATAATCATACGCTCGACGCTACCTGTATATTCTATCCTGAACAGCTCTGAATGTGAAAATTCTACACTAATACCGGCGATTGTTAACCGTACCCGGCGCATCTACAAAAGATCGCATCTAACGCATAATCCGAGCTTTGAAATAATTTTGAATCCTTTATTGTTGCAACTGCAACTAATCTGGTGAATGTAAAAATTATGGCGGTTAAAAACCCGCCAAAAACAGGAGGCAGTAAAATGAAGAAGTTAATTCTAGCAAGCGCTTTAGCAGTGGGACTCAGCTTCCCGATCACATCTCAGGCGGAAGTAAACGCTTTTGGCGTAAGTCTTCCACTGAACACCAGTGAAGTCAGCGACGACAGTCGCGGCGGTTATGTCGCTCAGGGCCTAATGGACACTTTGAATGTTCAGAGACTTAACAACAAAGAGTCCCAAGAGACGATTGAAGAGACCGAGTACGAAAACGTTTACACAGTATTCGGCATAAACGTAAGCGGCGACCAGGTGATATAGTATGGCTTGTGCACGCAAGCCCGGAAAAAACGGCGGATTAGACCCGATCTTCTCCGCCGTTTTTTTATTCAGCCACTTAAAACATTTATAAATACATAGGAGAGAAAAAATGAAAGCATCTGTAATACACGAATTTGGTGACACTGAAGTACTTAAATATGAAGATGTACCGACGCCCGGCGTACGTCCGGGGCATGTTCTAGTTAAAATACTCGCTTCGGGCGTGAACAGGCTCGATCACTATATAAGAGAAGGCTCTGTAGCGCCGGAGCTGTCGTTCCCTCATATATTGGGAATAGACGCTTCAGGAGAAATTGAAGCACTAGGCGAAGGCGTTTCAAGCTTTTCAATTGGAGATCGCGTAATCACGGTTCCGGGATTCCCAGTTGAAAAGAATGAATATAGCGTACGTCCCGCGGCTACGGCTCCGAGCTTTACCCTTCAGGGTCTCGGAACACCGGGCACTTACGCTCAGTACCTAGAAACCCCACAAGAGTGGATTATAAGAGACGATACCAGTCTTACGCCCGAAGAGACGGCTACGCTTCCGGTGGTCCTCGCCTCAGGAGTAAGGGCTGTTAAGAAAGTGGGGGGAGTGAAAGCAGGCGATAAAGTGCTTATTCACTCGGGCGCCTCAGGCTCAGGTAGTATGCAGATTCAGGTTGCCAAAGCCCTTGGGGCTCAGGTCGCGACCACTGTCAGGAGCGATGAGAAAGGAGAGCTTGCGAAACGAGTAGGCGCGGATCTCGTGATCAACACAAGTAGGGAAGATTTCGTCGAGAAGGTGCTCGAGTGGACCGAAGGCCGGGGCGCGGACGTTGTCATAGACACCCTCGGAGGCGATGTGCTCCCTAAGAGCATTGACGCGGCTAAACAACTCGGTGTGATAGTTGTTTTCGGTTTCGTTGCCGGCATAGAGTCCAAGCTTGACATACGAAACTTCTTCTTCACTCAGAAACAGCTGAAAGGCACCTTATCAGGTGATAAAGAAGACTTGGAATGGGGCCTGGAACGAGTTAAAGAAGGTAAAATAAAAGCTGTAGTCGGAAAAACCCTGCCGTTAAAAGACGCCTCTCTTGCACACAAGTTAATAGCGGACAACAAAGTCGGCGGAAACGTAGTGCTGCTTCCCTGGGCAGATTAATATTTCCGTAAGAAAAGAAATCAACAGATAGACCTGAGGGCATGTAAATTTATGCTCTCAGGTTTTTTCAATAGGGCCGGTTTTATTAGTATCCAATCTACTACTCACTGTCCTTTGAGGGCGGTGGACGGTCTCCCCCAGGCCCGCCACCTTCCGGCACGCACGCTTTTACGCCCGCTCTTGTCATCTCACAGGTCCCAAGTATCAGGTCTCCTCTCGGAGAGTCAAACGAGCACACTTCACCTACGTTTAATCCCCCGCATGCCGCGACGGCTTCCTCAGGAGGGCCCCAGCGCTTATCCTTACTGGGTGAATTGGCTTCATCTCCTTCCTGTGCGAAAGCTTGAGAATAAGAAGAGCCATTCATATACGCTTGTGGCAATAGACCCGCCATGAAGGTAATTACAACAAGCAAAACTATTGTTTGGACAGCTATTTTAGTTCTCAATATTATCTCCTTATCTTGTATGTAATACTGAGAATCACTGCGCTAAATGAAATACATCGTCCGGTATTTCCTGCCCGATATCGGTATTCCGTCTTATAATATCAGAGAGTTTTGTTCTCTTGATCTCTCTTCTCTCTTTTTTGTTTAGCATACGTGTGTACCACATGCGGTCTCCGTCGCGAAGAGCCTCAAACTGCATAACTATTATCTCGTAAAACAGCTGTCCCAAGTGAGCGCCCGGCATGAGGTCTTCAGATAACCCCCCAACCCAGAGGTCAACGTCGTCAACGCTCTCATATACCGAAGACAGACGATCAACTACGTCCTGTTCAGAGCTTATGTCAGAGAAATTCTGAGCCCTAGCAAGTCCAAACTCTTCCCTTACGTCGTTATAGCTGCGAAGGCCGTGGTCCCTGCCCCTTTGGATATTAAGCGAGGCCAGGTCAAACCCGCCCGCACCCGGAGGTCCAAAAAGAAAATTACGCACGTCGTCTATCACGAGAGGATCGATCCTCTGGTGAGCTTGTGCAGCGAGTCCTCTTAAAATCGGCTCTATCCCGCCTTCATTTATTATCCTGTCAGGAGAGAAAAACGCGTCTCTGAGCGGCAGGTTCCCCTCAGGGATCACTGCGCCCGAAGCGTCCAGGCGAAGGAGCGTCGGGCTGAGCGCGCTGTGCCCGAACCTATACGCCGCCGTTGAAAACATGTTCATTATAGAACCATCAGCTTTCTTGTCGTAGCCCCTGTAAGGCTTTAGAGCGTCCTTACCCAGTAGCGCGGGAAGGAATTCATTATAAGTAATCACCTGCATCTGAGCCCCTACCATGCGCTTAGCCCTCTCATATATCTTATCTCCGCTCCACCTGGGGTGATCTTGTTTATATTTTTCCGCCATTCGGTTGTGCTCTCTGACAAATAGAGTGTGGATAGTAGTAAGGGCGGCTTGCTCATTTGCCCTTACATCCCCGGCAAAGAATAGAGTATTGGAGTCTCCCCCCGCGTTCGGAAACCCCTCAGTATTAAACGGAAGCAGCTCTCCCGCGCTCGTCTTGAGCTTTCCTGTGCCGTCGTTAGTCCTTAGCGCGCTTGCCCTCTCGATATCAGAGCCGTAGACGTTTGATGCGTCTACCCAAGCGGTGATTTCGTTTATCTGCTGCCTCGGGGTATCTGTAGAAATCCCTGTATCTGCGTTGTATATAGAGCGGTTAAATTCAATCACCTGCACACCTGTAGAATCGGGGTCGAAAAACGGGTCTCCCAAAGGCACCGCTATGTCGGCAGGCTCGGCAGGGTCTACACCTCCAGTGAGATCAACATCGTGATCCACAAACTGTCCCCACTGCCAGAGGTAATCGCTTGTGTTAAGCGAGTTCGGTATGGAGCCTTCCTGCGCGCTTACGGCGTTACTCACAGCTCTTGCGCTTGGACGTTTCTCACCGGAAAGCGCTGAAATGCCGTCACCGTAATCCGCATCCATGAGCCTCGTGAGCTTAGAGAACGCAGCTCCCATATCCGGGTTCTTCTTATTATTCCCGCTCCCGTCCATCGATCTTGTTTTAAATTTAAAGCCCCTGCGGTCCCTCTTCCTCTTCCTTCCTTCGCCACGCTCTGATGAGTGGTTTATCTTTAGCTGAGGCGAGACGGAACGCTCTTCTGACTCAAGTACCTGTGCGTATGCGGCTGAAAAACTAAAGACTAAAGCAAATAGAATCAAGCATTTACCCAGAACGGGTATTGATTGGATAGTCCTCTTCATCATTCCTTCTCCTGTAAAAAAAATAACACATCATACCTTTGAGCTTAATAGTCCCGCGGCTCATAACACTCTCGTTAACAAATACGAGCGCAAGCGCAAATTAAACCCGATTACATTCCCTTCAAGA
>DEIM01000064.1:1773-9956 GCA_002352485.1 Candidatus Dadabacteria bacterium UBA2774 | reverse complement strand
AAGGTCAAAGGGGTCTCCGTACTCGTACTCTTTGGTCTCATCCCGCTTAGTGCTTCCGGAACCCCTGAGCCCGGTCTCGTGATCCGAGAGCCCACGGCGCTTTAAGGCCGAGAAAATATCCCCTAGCGTCTTCTCTCCTATCTTCCTTATTCCCTTAGGAGTAAGCTCGGTACGCTCTCCGATAGTTCTGATAAGCCCGCCTTCCTCGAGCACCGAGCGGAAGTTCTTGAGCATTACGATTGAGTCATAGCCCCTTTCGCTCAGCACTTCTCTTAGCTCCTCTTCCTGTATCCCTCCGATATCTCCCGACATCATCATTCGCTCAACGCGCTCAAGCTCCCCGAAAATATCCATAAGCTCTAGCGTTTCATCAAACCCAAGAGGGTCTTCTCCGGTGAACTTTTCTCCTATCCTGTGAATAAATTTCTCAACATTTTTTATACTGTCCAGCTTTGACAATAAGGAGCTATAGAGCTCCTGAGCGCCTGGGTCTGTAAAATCATAATCCATCAAATTCTCTATTGCCTGACTAAGCTTTTCGGGAAAACTCTCAAGAAATTTTAGTTTTGAATCGAGCTCTGGCGATCCTTCGGCCATAACAGATATTAAATGTGAGGTTTCTTTTTCTATCACGCTTTCCAGAAGAGCGCGGATATCATCGAGCGAATGCCCGAGGTTGTAAGTTTCAAATATATTTTGCTTATAGGAGGTCAACTCACCCCTTAGTTGATCGATACCGAAGGCGCCTTCGTCCTTAGCACCGATACCTTGCTTTAATATCCAATCATAGGCCTCGTCCGGGGTCCAGCCTTCCATAAGGTATTTGGATAGCTCATCGAAACAATCCCCTGTGCTGATTTCAGGCACGGACTGAGTGCCGTCCCATTTCTTATATCTGAATTTGGTGCTCATGTGAGGCCTTTACTTATATATTATCGTTCCCCCTACGTTCTCTTTATTGAGCTTATTAGACAGGTGAAGGCCTTCAAGAGCAAACTCCACTGCCGATGCGATTTCAGACGGAGACTGTCCTATATCTAGCTTTTTAATACATTTTTTGAGACCTTTAACCTCAGAAAGCCCCTGCATATAATCCTCTGAAGCCATAGTGTCTGACACCTCAACGTAGCCGTGCTCAAAACTCTCGATTAGCTCTGAGAGCTCCTCTAAAGAAGGGAAGTAACTGTCAAAGACCGACTTAACCGAGCGCTTAACCAGCTTGTCAACAACAGCCTGCTCTGAAGAATCCTCGCCCAGGTACTCAAGCTCGATCTTCCCGCCTGTTGAAGCCGTTACTGCACCGAGGTCTGTAATCCTGGGCGTAACCTCGCGCTCATTGAGCTTAATTCCTCTCTTTGAAGCGGCTGCTCCAAGACTTTCGTAATTCGCAATCGTTGTCCTGACGCTCACCCCCGAGAGCTGGTTGATTTCGTCTGAATCTCTTGCCTGAAAAGATATCTCCGCGATTATTTTTTTTATAAATTCCGGGACATTTAGCTTAATCCCATCTACGGTCCCGATCTCTGCTTCCTGCTCCATTATTTCTATCTCTATCTCCCTGGTTTTCGGGTAATGGGTGCTGATCTGCGCCTGGAAGCGGTCCTTAAGAGGGGTGATAATCCTGCCCCTGTTTGTATAGTCTTCGGGGTTTGCAGTGGCTACGAGGCATATATCGAGCGGGAGGCGAATCTTATAACCCTTTATTTGTATGTCCTTCTCCTCCATCACGTTAAAAAGCCCGACCTGGACTTTTTCAATCAGGTCCGGAAGCTCGTTAATGGCGAATATCCCTCTGTTGGAGCGCGGGATGAGGCCAAAGTGTATGGTCATCTCATCTGACAGATACCGCCCTTCGGCAACTTTTATAGGGTCGACTTCGCCGATCAGATCGGCTACGGAAACATCGGGCGTAGCGAGTTTTTCAGTGTAGCGGTCCATCCTTTGAATCCACTCTATCTCTGTCTCGTCGCCATACTCCTGGATTATTGCTCTTGCCTGCTTGCTTACGGGAGAGTAGGGGCTTTCGTTGAGCTCGCTCCCTTTAATAATCGGTGTCTCTTCATCAAGTAAGCCGGTGAGCGCTCTTATGAGTCTTGATTTAGCCTGTCCTCTTTCCCCAATAAATACCATATCGTGCCCGGCAAGAACCGCTGTTTCGATACGGGGTATTACGCTGTCTTGGTATCCTATGATTCCTGGAAATACGGTATCACCCGAGCGGAGTTTTGAGACAAGGTTCTTTCTCATCTCATCTTTTACCGACAACACTCTGTACTCGCTTGCTCTGAGCTCCCCTAGCGTGGATGGTTTTTTTATCATAAATAGAGTCTCCGGGGTCTGCGTTTATTCTCCCTAATATGACATTATAGTAGGCTCTGATATTAATTTGAAGCCTTTTTTAATTTAGAGCGTCTTAATAATGAAGGGTACTACCGAAACGAAAGAGTATCTGTATCGGGATAGCTATGGAGAGAGGGTTCATAAAGAGATTTATCAATACGATTACGCGCTCTAAGAGCAGCGACGACAGCACTATGTCCGCCATTTCAGATGAAGAGCTAGTGCAGATGTATATCGAGCAGGAAGACGAGCTGATATTTGAAGAAATCCTAAGCCGGCACGCTGACAAAGTATTCGGCTTGGCGCTCAGGATCACTCGTACGACAGAGGACGCGGAAGAGGTGTTTCAAGAGGTATTCATAACCCTGACTAAAAAGATTGGCACATTCAGAGGAGAATCCAAATTCTCAAGCTGGCTCTACAGAGTCACTGCCAACGCCTCCTACATGCGTATACGGTCCGAGAAAAAACACGAGAGCAACTTGAGCTTAGAGAGCTATGCTCCTTATGATGAAAAAGGCAGTTTAATGGGTAGAATAAGAAATAAGGACTGGAGCAGCAGGCCCGACCTTGCGATCTTCAGTAAAGAAGCCGTCACGATTATTGAGAACTCTATTAACGAGCTGCCTGAGTCTAATCGCGTAGTGTTTCATCTAAGGGATATAGAAGGCCTATCAAATGAAGAGGCCGCCAAGGTATTGGGGCTCAGCGTTGCGGCGGTTAAATCGAGGCTTCACAGAGCCAGGCTTTTTTTGAGAGACAAGCTTTCAGATTATTTTTATGAATGGAGAAAGTAGTAAAAAATCGAGGATGAAGTAAGCGAGAGTGAAATAATGACAAATCCACCACATGGATTCATATGTAAAGACGTAGTAGAAAATATAATGGACTATATAGATAAGGAGCTTGACCTTGAAACCCTATCAGAGCTAGAGAAGCACACGGGCATGTGTCCTGAGTGTAGAGCGTTCGTAGACACGTACAACCGCATGCTTGATCTTGCAGGAAAGCTCAAGGAAAAGAAGTTTGTCACCCCGGAAATAAGAAACCGCCTCAGAATTCTCCTTCAATCAAAAGTAAAACCGAGTTGAGTTAAACCTATTAAGAAACATTTAACCCATATTATCTTAGGTTTTACCTACCCGAGCATCGCTGTGAAACGCTCGCCTCTGCCACCATATTAGCACTTTATGCTCCGGTCTGTACCCAAAATTAAAAAACCTATATTAATTTTTCGCATTTTGAATTATAATTAGCACTGGGTCATAGGTTATGGAAGATACGCTAAAGAAAGAACTGTCCCGTGAAAATCTAAATAGGCTCTCCTCGGATTTCGAAGTCGAGCTTCTCAGGCTAATTAAGACCCTGAACCTTATCTCTCAGTCAAGGGAGCTTTATAAGAACCAGGTTGAGGAAATCGAGTCTATATCGAATAACCTCAAGATCAGGATTAACGACTTCACGATCAAGCTCCTAGAGATTGAAAAGGGCGCGCGTGAAAGTGTTAGGGAGTACCGAAACGACTTTTCAAGCTCTGCTGATAACAATGAGTCAAACGATTACGAAACTATCATTAAAGAAGTAAACGAGTTCAGAGAGAAGATCAACGCGGTCGATAAGGACATTGAGCGCGCGAAAGTTGAGCACCTGAGCAAGCTCGACTCGTTCTACTCAGTATATAATCTGGAGCTTAAAGCCTCGCAGGGAGAGCTGGACACTAAATTAGCTGATATTAAAGAGCTCTTAGCTGAAGCTATACCTGAGCCTGTTGTACAAGAAACACCGGCACCTGAAATTCCTGCCGCCCCGGAGCCTGCACAGGTGCAGGGTAACGGATCTGACGAGCAGCCCATGCCCGAGCCGCCTCCGGTAAGTGAAGCTCCGGAGATCCCGCAAAGCGAGTTTCAAAGACAGAGTGCCGAGGATCTACCCAAAAGAAATATTAACCTTTCTCACTATCCTCCGAGAGATATGAGACACTCTATCTCTACTTCAAACGGCATTATTGTAGGCATAATATTTCTGTTCTTTGGCGCGCTTGTGGGGGTAACGAGCTACTACCTTTTGGATTATATCGGCGAAGACAATACTCCTCAGGGGTTAAGGGAAGAAATATATTCAGACGATTCTATAAGTCCGAAGAAAGAAGACAGTTCCCCAATAACATCAAACGTAGAGTCTTTAACTCAATCTGAAACGGAAATAGCTGAGAAAGAGAATACCCCGCAAAACGAATTTGCAGCCGTTGATGAAGAAACTCCTACAGCAACCAACACAACCGCAAATGATAAATTCTTTAAATACCTGATGGATGAGACGGCAGATACTACCTCACTGGATACGAATGTTTCACCTGAAACGGCTACCGGATTAGACATCTACACAGTTCAGGGCGTGGGAGCTAATGTTAGAAGCGGACCCGGCATGAACCACTCGGTTGCAACTGTAGTGCTCGAAGGAGACGAGTTCGCAGCGCTTGGTGAGAGGCGTGGTGTATGGATTAAGGTTATGACGCCCGACGGCACAGAGGGATGGATCTCTAAAAAAGTCGTTAAGCAAATAAATTAGGCAAATAAATACCTGCGTCTAAACATTCTGCTCAGAGTACAAACTCCAAGTATAAAAACCTGAAACTTTAATTAGGCTGTGCCTGCCGGTTGGCAACTGAAGCAGGGTTAAACCCGGGCACGCTCTTATACATATCTTCATATACTTCGGTTGCTTTCTGAGGCTGACCCGAGCGCTGATAAGAGAAAGCGAGATGCAGCCTACCCATAGTTTCGTATGGACTTCCGGCACCTGTTTCAAGCTTAGTTAAATACTCAATGGCCTGAGTCCAGTTGCCTTCACTGTAGCTTGCGAGCCCTTGGGTGAGAATGGCGGAGTCCCTGAGCATCCTTTCATTAACATCCGATGAAAGGAACTTAGACAAAAGCTCGCGTGACTGATCGTAATTTCCCATGTTGTAGTTAATGAGTCCTGCGTAGTAAACAGCAATATTAGAAATGTTTTCATTACTGTACTTTTCCGCTGTCTCAAGGAATATAGGCAGAGCCTCTTCTCCATTGCCTGAGTTGTAAAGATCAAGCGCTTCGTCAAACATTATATTCGCTTCAAATGCCTTGTTTTCAGCGCTTACATTTATGAAGTATGCCCCTATAAGTATTACAATTGCCGAGCCTACTACCGCTAACAATAGCCTGCCGTGATCGGCTGCGAAATCGACTGCTCTTTCAATCGCTCCGACGAACCGGTCGGGCTGTTTTAACTCTTTTTCTGTGTATTTAATCTTTTCTGCCATGCGCAAAATTATAATCAGAGGTTCGGGAAATTCAAGTTTCATAAAAACGGACTATATTGCTTATGTACGAAGCCCCTTGTAACGGGTAGGCGAGGGGGGCTCGGTTCAATAGCAGACGCTAATATTCCTTGCGGTTTATGCCCTCTAAGGCTAAACTAGTTCAAGGGGTGATTGCATGTTCAGAGCTATATCCATAGCGCTAATAATACTTTCTATGACCGCATTTTACATGAGTTATGCGGGAGCACAGAAGACTTCAGACAATGAGCCTGCAAAGCAGGAATTGAAAGAAGCCCAGAGTACAAATGGCTCTGAGGCTGAGGACAGAGCACCCGGGGAAGTCGTGGTTATAGAAATAAACGGTACTATCAACCCTGCCACGCTTGACTACATCAGGTCGGGGCTGGACGAAGCGAGAGAGATTTCAGCAGAGGCTTTTGTAATACAGCTGGATACTCCGGGCGGGCTCCTGAGCTCAACAAAAGAAATTGTAAAACTCCTTCTTAACTCCCCGATTCCCGTAATTGTATACGTATCCCCGAGCGGTGCCACGGCGACTTCAGCAGGAGTGTTCATTACGCTTGCGGCTAACGTGGCAGCCATGGCTCCCGGCACCAGCATAGGGGCCGCACACCCCGTATCACTCGCTCCCGGAGGAACACAGCCGGATAAAAAAGACGAAAAAAAGGATAAAAGCGACAAAGAGGATGAGAAAACAGAGGACGATGAAGCCGTCGGCAGATCCCAAGAAGATATTATGGGAGAGAAATTGATTAACTTTGCCTCATCGTTTGTCGAGAGCATCGCCGAGCAAAGGGGTCGTAATGTAGAGTGGGCGATAGACGCTGTTAGGGAAAGTGACGCTATCACAGCTACTGAGGCCCTTGAGATAAACGTAATTGATATTATCTCACCAAACTTAACGGAACTATTAAATGACGTAGACGGCATGGAAGTAAAACTACCCCAGGGGGAGAGAAAACTCCTTACTAAAGGCGCTAACATTATCAGAATAGCAATGAGCGCTAAGCAAAAGCTTATAGATATCCTCAGCACTCCGGATATAGCGTTTATGCTCCTGTCTCTTGGCAGTCTTGGAATACTCCTTGAATTCTATAATCCGGGACTCATTTTCCCTGGAGTTGCAGGCGTGGTATGCCTTCTTATGGGATTTGTTTCCTTTCAGATTCTCCCATTCAATTATGCAGGTGTTGTACTCCTCCTTCTCGCAATAGGGCTATTCGTTACTGAGGTCTACGTCACGAGCTTTGGACTCCTGAGTCTCGGGGGAGTTATAAGCTTCGCGCTCGGGGCGCTATTGCTATTCGACACTCCTGAGTCTGACGTAAGGGTAGGGTTTGAAATGGTCATAGCTACGACTCTCGCAATCGGCCTATTTTTCTTCTACGTAGCCTACTATCTTATAAAGGCTCAGAAGTTAACCCCGCAGATGGGATCTGAAGGGCTCGTGGGCGAGCAAGGCGAAGCTGTATCGGATATTCACGGTACAGGTAAGGTATATCTACTAGGGGAATACTGGAACGCTGAGAGCGAAAGCCCAATAAGCAAGGGAGATAAGATTGAAGTTATAGAGTACAAGAAGGGATTTATACTCAAGGTAAAAAAAACTGAAAGCTGAGTTTCAGAGGAGGCAAGATAATGTTCTCACCAATCTTCATATTTATAGCGGTAATAGTACTTTTGTTACTTTCGGGCGTAAGGATACTAAACGAATACGAGAGGGGAGTTGTGTTCAGACTTGGGAGAATAGTAGAGCCTAAAGGGCCCGGTTTTAAGTGGATCATCCCTGTCGTCGATAAGATGATAAAGATATCGCTCCGGGTCATTACAATGGACGTTCCCCCACAGGATATCATCACCAAGGACAACGTATCCGTTAAAGTAAACGCGGTCGTCTATTTCCGCGTAATCGACCCTGTAAATGCAGTCATACAGGTCGAGAATTACCTCTATGCCACCTCGCAGCTTGCGCAGACCACTCTTCGCAGCGTGCTTGGCCAGGTAGAGCTTGACGATCTGCTGGCAGAGAGGGAAAAGCTAAATTTAAATCTACAGGAAGTGCTCGATAAACAGACCGATCCATGGGGTATTAAAGTAACATTGGTGGAAATCAAGTACGTTGACTTGCCACAGGATATGCAGCGCTCCATGGCCAAGCAGGCCGAAGCCGAAAGAGAGAGAAGAGCCAAAGTCATAAGCGCAGAGGGCGAATTCCAGGCCTCCGCGAAGCTGGCCGAAGCCTCTGATGTACTCTCCAAAAACCCCATGTCCCTTCAGCTTCGCTACATGCAGACCCTGGCAGATATATCAACTGAGAAAAGCTCGATAATAGTCTTCCCGCTTCCGATCGATCTGATAAAGCCATGGCTTGCCAAGCTGGAGAAAGAGTCCGGCGACGAATAATTCAGCACCTGAATAAGGAGATATATTAATGAGATTTTTTCTTACTATTATACTGAGCGTGATTTTTATACCCTCGATTGTATCCTGCAAATCTGAAGACAACTCTGCTCAGGCGCCG
>DEIM01000064.1:0-1703 GCA_002352485.1 Candidatus Dadabacteria bacterium UBA2774 | reverse complement strand
TCAAGAAATATTTACGAGACTCTGGTGGAAAGAAACAACGAAACACTTGAGCTTAACCCCGTACTCGCTGAGTCCTGGGAAATATCAGAGGACAAGCTGACTTATACCTTTAAACTGAGAAAAGACGTAAAGTGGCAGGACGGAGAGCCTTTCACATCAGAAGACGTAGTGTTCTCATACAAAACAATTATGAACCCTAAGGTGGACGCCCCGCAGCTAAGGGCCTACTTCCAGGAGATACGAGACGTCGAGGCGATAGATGACTACACCGTAAAGTTCACATATGCGCGGCCTTATTTTCTGGCGCTCGAGTTCTGCGGAGGAATGCCCATCGTGCCAAAGCACGTATTTGCACAAGGAGATTTTAACACGAACCCCGCTGGCAGAAGCCCAGTGGGAACAGGTCCATACAAATTTCTCAGATGGACCACAGGGCGCGAGATTGTGATCGAAAAAAACCCCGACTATTGGGGAGAAAAACCAAAGCTCAATAGAATAGTGTTCAGAATTATTACAGACTCCTCAGTTTCACTACAGGTACTAAAACGTGAGGAGCTTGACGTATCGGGTCTCACGCCAATTCAGTGGGCGCGTCAGACAAGCTCAAAATCATTTGAGGAGAACTTCGATAAGCTAAGCTACTTCAGGCCCAATTACAGCTACATAGGCTGGAATTTGAGGAGGCCTTATTTCTCTGACAAGCTCGTACGTCAGGCGCTCACACACCTGGTAAACCGCGAGCTTATACTCCAGCAAATACTTTTTGATCTGGGCGCTGTAGTGACAAACCCCTTTTATATAAACAGCCCCGAGTACGATAAGTCTATAACCCCTTTTCCCTACGACCCTAAAAAAGCCTCTGAGCTTTTAGAACAGGCAGGGTGGACAGATACGAATAATAACGGCATAAGGGACAAAGACGGGGTTGAATTTAAGTTTGAGTTTTTGATACCCGCGGGCTCTGAAACAGGTGAGAAGATTGCGACAATATTAAAGGAAGAGCTCGACAAGACCGGAATAAGCATGGACATAAGAAAGACCGAATGGGCCGTTTTCACGACAAGGCTTATGGAGAGAAAATTCGATGCCGTCACGCTCGCCTGGTCTATGGGCGTTGAGTCAGACCCATATCAGATATGGAGCTCCACCCAGGCGGAGAAAGGCTCAAACTTCGTAGGGTTTATAAACGAGGAGGCCGACAGCCTGATAGAAGCTGCCAGAAAAGAGTTTGACCGTGATAAGCGTATAGAGATGTACCGCCGCTTCTCCGAGATTGTGCACGAGGAGCAGCCCTATACATTTATGTTCTGTAATAAATCCACCGTGGCAGTAAACAAGCGCTTTGAGAATGTACTCGTACACCCGCTCGGCATAGACCCGCTAGAGTGGCACGTGCCGCTCCCAGTTCAGCTGTACAGTGAATAACTGTTTTTCTGTTATTTTGTGCGAAGTGAAGCAATCTCATTGATTTGGGCATCTGAACCATGGTGAGCAATCTCTAACTATTTCTATCTCCCATTTCATTTAATACTAATGATTGGGTATAAATTTATCTGTAAATACAGACACTAATCCCTAACATTTTACTCCATCCCCCTAGACGGGGGAGGATTAAATGTGGGGGTGAAAAAAGTTCCGTGCATGCTGAGACTGTCGAAGCATGAACAATATATACCCTAGTCTGCCAAGCCATGAGAGACTAT
>DEIM01000089.1 GCA_002352485.1 Candidatus Dadabacteria bacterium UBA2774 | reverse complement strand
CCTATTTTAGGTCCTACGGCTGAGGTGAGTATACAGAAGCAAAGCTCTTCCAGAATACGTGTGTCATCGGCGCTCTCGCGCGCATATTCAAACTCTCCGAGCCGCTCTTTTATCTCATCTTCTTTTTCAGCATAAAGAGCTTTTAGCTCTTCAATAACTTCAGGACTGGGCATAGGCTAAGTCTAGCATTTACAGTTGAGGGGGCAAAGCGGCCTATAGATGGTGCCTGTTATTGATTACTAACCCTGCTTAGAGCTTAAGCTCTATAAAGAATGAGGTGATCCAGACTGCAAGAGCAAGGAATCCGAACGTAAGCACTACTAAACCGAGCTTTTTGCCAAGGGATACATCAGGTTTTTTAGACATGTCCATCTTCATGCCTCCCATGTCTCCGTGACCGATTGGTTTACTCGAGGCTGCGGTCATCATGCCGTGCTTGAGGCCGCTACCGACAAGCCATGAGTTCATAGGATAGGCAGTTAGACCACCCGCAATAGTGGCAACGGATGCGATACCCCAGAACATCAGCCCCTTGGGGTCGTCCCCACCGGGAATAAGACCGCGCATAATTGCCATGACCGGGATCATTCCCACCATAACCATGTTCATGGATACGGTCTCTGAGAAAATGGTTTTTTTAATGGCTACGAAATAGTTGCCTCCGAGCATCGACTTCATAAATAGGGCTTGGAATACCAAAAGACCGAACAAGTAGGCTGTAGAGTACTCAATAATCAGATCGAGGCCGTTAGGAAATCCTAACTGGAAAGTTACTATGGCAGCGAGGATAATACCGGTTGCGTCTCCCGCGATGCAGTGGATCATGGAGCCTATGGACTGTTTCCAGTGGTCCTTTATGAACTCGTCATGAGACTCATCTAAGGGCTGGCGGCAGGTGAGCAAAAATATAAATAGCCCGAAAGGGCCGGTATATAATACAATCAGGAACCAGGCGAGCTTCATAATGCCCATAGACGGGGTGTTAGTATGAAGATCGTATACCAGGAATATGAGTGACAACCCGGTTAGGATGAACCAAAGGAGAAGTACTCCGCCTGCGATTGAATTAGGTATTATCGCTTCCATGTTTCACTTATATAATTTAATAATCCCCACACCGTAGACTTAATTGCCATTATCTCACGAAAGTGATCTGATTGTCAACAATGCCCGCGATTACTAAACTTTCGTGGTGTATCGAAATATATCTAGAAATGCTTCATACTAATGAAAATGAACCTGCCTGCTTACTTAAAAGAATTTCGAGTTAGATCCGCCCTTAAGGTCGTGCTGGCCGCTGTAATTTGCGTTCTGATAAATAACATCTTTCACCTCGATGCAATATACCTGGCTGAGCTCTATACGTTTTTGATATTAACCTTGTTCCACGGCCAGGCTTTCAAGGTCGGTGTCGAGGCGCTAGTTGCGGCAATTGTCTTCGGTGCCCTAAGTCTTGGGATTACATATCTCTTTCTTGAGTCAAAAGTATTGTATTTGATCCTTATGAGCCTCGTGCTCTTTTTGTGTATGACGTTTATTAAAAAATATTTTCTCGCCGTGTTACTAACCGGTGTGCTGATTGCAATAACAACGTATATGGGTATAAATGAATCCTTAATCGTAGCTACAGTTACGGCTAAAAATTTTGTATTGCAGATGGTTTTGGCTGTTATTGTTTGCTGGATAGTGGACGACTATATATGGCCGCACAGGAGCCGAAAAACTTTTGATCTGACACTGTCCACAATATTTTCCGAGCTCGGGAATCTCTATGAAAACTATACTTCAGAGGATTTAAACACAAGGTATAACCACCATTCCATATCTACAGCTTTTGTTACTTTCTCAGGGCTTATGAACATACTTAAGAGGGTAGAGAGTGAGGAGGGGGAAAATAATTCCTTTCCCATCGGCGCCTATATTAAGATAATAACTTTCGCCAGGGGTGTATTTATTAAGACCGAGGTCTTAGAGGAATATGTGCTCAAAAAGCATGCGTTTCTGAGCGATGAGCAGGTTTATTCAGAGCTTAATACAATCTTGCTCAATTTCTCAGAGCGCTTAAAAGAGCTCTCGGAGGCTGTTTCCGAAAACCGGGCAGCGCGGCTTAAAGGTGAGGACATCGAGAGCTCGATTAACTCTTTACACGAGCGCTATAGGAGAAAGCATGAGGTAAAAGGGGAGGAGGCTCAGTATTATGAGGATCTCCTGGCTTTCGGCGCGATGCTTCCTGTACTGGACGAAGTTTCGTTAAAGCTAAGTAAAATCGAGAAGTTCTATAACATAATTGAGAAAAATCAGTACCGTGACATTATCGAGCTCCGCGTGACACACACGCCCGAAGTTGAAGAGTTGAAAACGAAACCCTTTTTTCAATTTAATGATGAAACTATTAAAGTCGCTATCAGAACCGTGATAATATTCTGGCTTCTCCTGCTCGGACAGGTGACTATAGGCCTTCCGGGCGGTGCGCTTGTCTCCTTTTACGCAATTTTGTTCGGTATCATCCCTAACCTGGGTCAGGCGTTTATGAAAAGCTGGTACGGTATAGCCGGAATAATATCCGGCATCCTTTATGGATTAGTCGCCCTTGTGGTTATCTCGATCGCGACTCATTTTACAATATTAATACTCCTATTCTGTATAGGTTTCTTCCTGGCGTCATTTGTGACTACCAGCCCGCGTGATATATCAGCAGCGGGTCTTCAGGCAGGGCTCGTAATTCCTTACGCGCTCCTTTACTCGACCGGACCCCAGGTCGATCTGGACGCTGCTGTAACTCGATTCTTAGCTCTTCTTTCGGCAGCTTTTATCGGGCTGATAGTGCTTCATCTTGTATGGCCTGTAAACCCTTATACGCAGCTGCAACAAAACATATCAAAATCCCTTCGTGTAAGCGGCGGCATACTGAGTAGGCTCTTGATGCTCGATATAAAGGACATGGAGAAGATAGACGCAAAGGTAGTACCATTGGCGGCGTCTCTGCCTACGAGCAGTGCGCTTCTTCACGATGCCGAGTACGTTATGCGCGATGAAAAGCTTCACTCAGACGAATACATCCATATTATAGAATCCCTGGAGGAGATGTTCGCCGACCTCTCAACCGTAAAGAGAACAGTTTACAGTCATATCGACAGCGAGCTCTTTCATCTATATCTGAGTCATATGTCTGAGGACTATAAGATGCTCACCGGCTACTTCGATGAGGTGTCTTTACTTCTCGGATCTTCGAGAACGGATATGTCCACTAAAATCTCAGACTTAAAAGTTAAGATTGAAGATGACAGGAGGGCATTCAGAGACTCGGATGTCTGGCGTAAATATGAGCCACTGGATGTTGAAATGAATGTTCTTTTGTCCACAAGCGTAGACAATCTGTTAGATTCTCTTTATAAAATCTCTCAACATTTGAATACGATAAACGGCATTGAGCCTGAGCATGAGTTATCGCTTCAGACTTCCGAGACATAGCGCAGGATATTGCAGGTACTTTAACTTGTTGTACAATTTCTGCTTTTAATTCTAAAAACACTGACTATAATTGAATTGCAGGCTCAGTGGCGGAGCTTTCGACCTCTAAAAATATGGATTTATTTAACGTATTCGCGATACTGATTACACTTACTGCTGTATTCAGCTTTCTAAATGTGGTCTACATAAAGCTTCCCTCGACGGTGGGGGTAATGCTTGCGTCGCTTATTTCCTCACTTGTGATTATCACCTCCGGTTATCTGGGCTTCGGGGGTATAGACTGGGCTATAAAGCTCGTAGAAGCCGCTGATTTTAACCATCTCGTAATGAACGGACTTCTAAGCTTCTTACTTTTTGCCGCTGCCTCCAGGGTAAATATTTCTGATTTAAAAGAATACAAGTGGACAATCGCTTATCTGGCAACTGTGGGGATTATCATCTCTACAATATTAATCGGGTTTACACTTCACTGGTTATTCTCACTTTTCGGAAAGGATTTTCCTCTTATATATGCGATTATTTTCGGAGCCATAATATCTCCTATTGACGCCGTGGTTGTGCTGAAATTGTTAAAACAGGTCAATGCCAGCCAATCTTTGGAAACCACAATTACAGGGGAGTCGCTCTTTAATGATGCGGTTGCCGTAGTGCTTTTTGTCTTTTTAGTCGCGGTAGCAGGCGGTGACGCTCAATTTGCCGGTGCAGATATAGTTAGATTTTTTATCAAAGAGGCATTAGGAGGTTTATTCCTGGGGCTATTCTTCGGATATTTGGCTCACAGGATGATATTAAAAATATTTAAAGAGGGCTCTAACAACCATATTGTGATCGTACTCATTACGCTTGCGCTTGTATCGGGCGCATACACGGTGGCAGAGCTTCTGGATGTGTCGGGCCCGCTAACGAGCGTTGTCGCGGGACTGTTTCTGGCCAAGAGCAGGAGTCATAGACCCGATGATGAAGCGGCTACGCACGTGCGGTATGTGCATGATTTCTGGGATGTTATTGACGAAGTGCTTAACGCGCTCCTTTTTGTTCTAATCGGGCTTGAGGTGCTGGTATTGAATTTTCAAAAAACATTCTTAGCAGGCTGTATACTGGTCATACCGGTGACTATTATAGCAAGGTATGTAAGTGTCGAGGTGCCGCTAATATTCCTTAGATTCTTTAGAAAGCTTCCTTCTTTAAAAGGCTTTGTAATGACGTGGTGCGGGCTCAGGGGCGGAGTCTCTATTGCGCTTGCCCTTTCGCTGCCAAATTCGCAAGAGAGGGATGTTGTGATCGTTCTTACATACGTCGTAGTTGTATTTTCCGTTTTCGTACAGGGGCTTACACTTGGGAGAGTTATAAACTGGGTGAAGTCAAAAGAGCACCGAACAAAATAATCCTTTTATTGGCTTATAATTAAATAGATGTTAGGTTTTAATCAACGTCGTACAATTGTATTCAGTCTATCAATTAGTTCGGCCATTAATTAGTATTACGGAGGAAATGATGAAACTAAGAACAACACCAGGAATTTGTGTTTTAGCTGTGCTCGGCGTGTTTTTCCTTATGAGCTGTGCTGCTATAAAATCGCAGGATGCTCAGTCCACTGAGGAGCTCTTGAGCGCTGCGGGATTTGTTATGATTCCTGCTGAGACACCTGAAGAAGTTGCAAACCTAAACACCTTAACACCGCTTAAAGTCGAATTCAGTGTTAAGGACAATAAACCTCTTTACTGGTATGCTGACCCGTATAACTGTAAATGCGTCTACACCGGCGACCAGGCTGCGTATGAGCGTTATCAGAAATTTAATGTCGAGCAGAATATCGCTGACGAGGAACAGGACGCGGCTCTTATGAACGAGCAGGCCGCAGCCGACGCCAACATGTGGGGATGGCTCGGCGGTCCCTGGGGCTGGTAATACTACTTAAGAATTGTGCTTTTTGAGATTGGGCAATTTAGTGACCCGGACCTCAAATGAACCTCAACGATTTCTTAACCAAATTAGGTATTAAAGGGCCTGAATACACCACAAGGTTTTGGATAATTCTGATTGTTTGCATTGTGGTAGTTCTGATTATTTATTACGCGCTTCTGGACCGCTATACGCCTTACACGAGCGACGCGTATATACAGGCCTACGTTGTGCAGGTGGCCCCGCAGGTAGAGGGCAGGGTGATAGGCGTCTATGTGGAGAATAACCAGTTCGTCCAGGAGGGTGAGAAGCTCTTTAGCCTTGACCCACGCCCCTTTGAGTATCAGGTAGAGCAGCAGCGCGCCGAGCTTGTACAGTCCAGACAAGAAGTCAATCAGTATGAGAGTGATATAAGGGCGGCAGAGCAGGTTGTGAAGCAGTCTCAGGCAGATCTTACCTATGCTCAAAAGCTCTACGATGACCTCCTGCCGCTTGCAGAGAAGAATTACGTAGCACGTATTGAGCTTGATCAGGCAATTGATCAGCTAAACTCTCAAAAGGCGGTCCTGAATCAATCCATTGCTGAGTATGAGCGAACAAAGCAGGCGCTCGAATATACAATAGACGGAGAATTCGCTCTGATCAGACAGATGGAATCGCAGCTTGCATATTACCGCTACCAGCTGGAGCAGACCACGGTGTATGCGTCAGTAGACGGGTTCGTTACGAACCTTCAGCTTGTAAGCGGCTCCTATATAGACGTAGGGGACGCTGTGTTAACGCTGGTAGACGACGATAACTGGTGGGTAGTGGCCAATTTCAGGGAAAACAGCGTAGGCAGGAT
>DEIM01000249.1 GCA_002352485.1 Candidatus Dadabacteria bacterium UBA2774 | reverse complement strand
TGCGAAAACGATGCCTAATATTCCAGCAAATACCCATTGAAACGAAAGAAGCCCGGCATAAATCAAGTAATCATCGGGGTTTCGAATAAGAATAAAAACCCCCGCAGTAGTTACGGCACGCATCGACATATTAATTACCGATATAGCCTTCATCCTCTCCAGTCCAAGGAAAAGCCAATTCGGAAATAACATATTACCAACGGCAATTCCGAATAGAATTAGTAAGAGGAGAGAATTCTGATTCATTTTAGGCACAAACTGTATTAGCAATAAAAGCACAGACAGACCAATGATGCCTAAAAGGACTTTCGCAATCCACACGCTGCATGAAATACCGCTCACATCTTTATTGCTTTTGCGCTTTACTGAAATTTCTCTTGTGGCCGTGAGATCGAAGCCGTAGTTAACAAATAATACGAAAAAGGTTATCAAGCTTTGTCCGAAGGCTACGAGACCGAACTTCTCCGGCCCTAACACACGAACAAGATACGGAACAGTAATAAGCGGTAGAACATAGTAGGAAATTTGCAGCAAATAAAGGGATATTATGTTCTTACCTATAGTACTATTTATTCCAAAACGGAAATTTTTTAGCAGATTGCGCATTTGAGTTGTCAGTTATTTACTTTTGTGATGCCCATACAATTTTTAGGTCGTGTAATCAATAGCCGTTTAGATACCGGAACCTTTTAGTACTGTAGGTACAGTTTTAAGAAGAATTCTTAAATCAAGCCATATACTCCAGTTCTCAATGTAAAACAGATCAAGCTCCATATTCCGTTCAAAAGAAGGATCATTTCTCGCTTCCACTGCCCAAAGACTCGTTATCCCCGGTTTTACATCGAGTCTTCGATAATCCTCAAGATCATAGAGTTTAAAATCATCGAGAGGGTGCGGTCTCGGCCCGACAAGGCTCATATCCCCTTTAATTAGGTTGAACATCTGGGGAAGTTCATCCAGGCTGTATTTTCTCAAAAACCTTCCGACCCTCGTAATACGCGGATCATCACTGATCTTGAAAAAAGGACCGCTTCTCTCATTGAGCTCTCTGAGCTTGTCCTTAAGGTCGTCCGCGTTCGCCGACATCGTCCGGAACTTGTAGCAATAAAAGAATTCCCCCTTCTTGCCCACTCGCTTGGAACGATAAATAACAGGCCCGTCCGGAGAGTCTATTTTAATTACAATGGAAACAACTATAAGAACCGGCAGCGACACGAGAAACAGACAAAAACCACATACGAGATCTATCGCCCTTTTAATGAAAAGGCCCAGTTCCGGTATAGGCTTTCGGTATATTTCCATTACAGGCAAATCGCCGAGGAATCCGAGCGACAGAGGGCGGCTCTGTGGTACAATACCGTCAAGAAGGTCCGGTATGACCTTTACGTCGGCTTTATGTATCAATGCCTCTTTGGTAACAGTTTTAACCAGTTCCCTCTCGGAAAGTATTGTGACATACACCTCGTCAATAAACTGACCCCGTAGTATCTGAGGCATATCACTTATCCGGCCCAGAATCCCCTTGCCCAATTTAAAATCATCAACAAAACCCTTTACCTCCAACCCCAAATGCTTATTGTTTTCAAGCATCTCAGCGAGCTTTTGCCCCACTCTACCGGCACCGACAATAAGAACTCTTCTCAACCCTTCGCCATTCTCTACACGTCTTTGAAGCATTATGTGCCCAACGTACCTCCATCCCGCCAGCAAAAATATATTGATTGCCCAGCTAAATAGCACAACAAACCGGGAAACCTGCTGCTTTGCTAAATACATGACCACCATCATTATGAGCGTTGCTATAGAGACACTTTTGAACACTAACAGCGCTTCATCTACCCATGACCTAGCCAAACTTGTGGAATAGAGCTCATAGTTCTTAAAGAGCAGGACTATGAAAGCAATATATAGAACAAGAAACCCTATATAACTAGAAAATAATTCATAATTAGTTATTGAGAAAACGCCGTTATTAATAACACCGTCAAACTTCCCGTTACCACCGTAGACATATAGCTCGTGCGAAAATCGCACGTAGAAAACCAGTGTAGTGCTGATCAGAATAAATAAGATATCAATTAACAAGTTGGCGGTATTCGCCCATCGCCAACTTTCCTCGGTACGATTGTAAAACACCACTTTTGAATAACGCTCTTGTGTTTTTAAATTAAGAAGGTTCATGATTATTCATGACTCCAAAACCCAATCTAAGTTTTGATCGGGATTTTCCTTATGGTTAGGTGATTACTAAGTGAAGAATTCAAGAAACACTTGAATAGTAAGTGACTTCAGCCGTTGTTCATACTCTGCCGTATCTATCTTCCAATCTTACTACGTCCTCGACTTCAGGTGTAGATACCTCTAATAAATCACAATCCTCTTTCGCTATCATACGGTGTTTAGTGAGCGGTTTGATTCTTACCGACTCACCAGGAGATAGCGTAATTTCCTCTTTCGTTTTGCCCACTTCCTCTATTTGCAACGATAATTCACCACTGTAAAGATAAATAGTCTCATCCTTAACCTCATGGTACTGATAACTTAATGCCTGACCTTTTTTAACATGCAGGATCTTTCCTACATAATTATCAGTCTGAGCCCACCATATTTCATGTCCCCAGGGTTTTGGAACTCTTTTAATATCGTTGATATTAATTGTCCATACCTCCTCTAATTTTTTTAAATGAGTTAAATCAGGTATTGACCTATTGCTCTATTTCTAGAAGATGGTCTTCAAGAAAGGTAAAATAGGTATACATCTAAGATGGTAGCTTTGTAGTAATAAATAACTCCTAAGACTGATCAAATAACCTATCACGATCTAATTTTGTCTTTCCTGTTTCTTCCGACAGATAATAGTAATCATATGCATTTCCATATCTGCTGCCATAGTCGAGTCTGTTAATCACAACCCCGATAATCCTGGCCCCTACTTTTACAAGTTCTTCCACGCTGTTTTGCAGCACTTCCCTACGCGCAATCCCCACACTTGCAACAAGCAGAACACTGTCGACCTGTCTGGAAAGAAGACGCGTGTCGGCCAATTCCATAACCGGGATACTGTCTAAAATGACGTGATCGTATTTCTTTACCAAATTGTCGAGTAAATCTTTCATCCGTTTAGAATCTATCAGATCTGC
>DEIM01000248.1:2492-5193 GCA_002352485.1 Candidatus Dadabacteria bacterium UBA2774 | reverse complement strand
CGCAAGGGCCATAGTCAATGATCCGAGCATAATATTAGCCGATGAGCCTACCGGCAACCTCGATAGCGCCATAAGCGCTGAAATCATGGAGATATTCAAAACACTGAACTCTCAGGGAAAGACAATTGTTATGATTACGCATGAGCGGGAAATTGCCGAGAACGCCCAAAGAATCTTAGTATTTAAAGATGGTCTTGTAGTCAAAGAGATTAGAAATTAGAAGTTATAAGAAACTGCTCTGTAAATAGCCCTGTCTACACCTTTTCAATCAGTAGACGATTTGGATAAAGCCTTCTCCGCCCACAGAGAAATCCGTTACCTCATCCCCGTTAACGTCTCCCATAGTCAATACTCTCTGAGCAAAATCCGTGTCACCGCCCTCTCCCACTACATTTATATCGGAATCAGCCGCCGATATTTCTGCCGGCATACCTTCCTGCCCGAAGAATATATAAACTGTCCCGGGGTCTGTACCGGGTGCGCCTGCGGCTACGTCCGCGTTACTTATATCAAACTCGAGCACGATTGCGGTATCTCTCTGCTTCATTTCGATTATAGGAGTAAAACCGTCTAAAACGCTGACCGACTCTCCGAACCTGTCACCCGAGCTAATGCCCATAAATTCTGTTTCAAATGTCGTAGTGGTTCCGTCTTGAAAAGCCGTAAGAAGATCTTGCCCCGAGTATAAAAACACAGAACCCGTATCCGAATCGGCTTCAGGCGCGCCGATAATTACGTCAGGAGTCCCCTCTCCGTCTTCATCAATATCTCCGTCACCTGAGATCGAAGTCCCAAAACTGGGAACACCGTCGACTTCGAGTACTACTATATCGGTGGTATCGACTGCCAGGTCTTTGCTGCTAAGACTGTCTTGCCCGAATATGATATATGCCCTGCTCAATCCGGGCGCTCCCACACCGAATTCATCATGACTATTTCTGTTTATACGCCCTAGCAGCGCTATGTCGGATCCAAACAAACTACCCGCCGCCGGGCCAGTAAAGTCAGCCTCGGCTTCAGTCGCCGAAAGCTCGGTGTTCTGTTTTAGTTTACCGCCTCTGAATAAATAGACCCTACCTGTGTCTCCGTCAAAAAACGGAGATCCTACTAAAAAGAGCCCACCGCCGTCAGTCACGTCGTCTGCAACAGATACTTCAAAACCGAATTCGTCCCCTGCGTTTTCTCCTATCACTTCAATACGGTCAACTTCGGGGTCGCTTATTTCGATTACGCTCGGAAGCTCTCTGCTCCCGAATATAACAAATACTTTCCCTCTCCCGCCGTCAAAATCGGGCGCCCCAATCACAAGCTCTTCCGCCCTTGAATCACCATCAAAATCAGGCAGCGATGCAAGAGAGGATCCAAATCCGTCGGAGGCACTGCCTATTACGGTTACATCGGCCGCCGATACGTTGATGTCTGTACTACCGTTATCGGTTAGATTATTTTGTCCGAAGAATATATATACTTTCCCGGCACAAGGGTCACCTATGGCTATGTCGTTAATTCGTATGTTCTGATCACTCAGGTCACCGTTAAAATTTCCTGCAACAACAGCCTCTCCAAGACAAGTCTCAGCTTCGCTGCTCGTATATATAACCGATTGTAATGGTGTGGTTAACTGCGCCACATTCGATGGCTTGGAGGAATCCCCTACCTCATCGTTAGTAACTATCGCATAGAAATACGTAAGGTCCCCCATAAGATCGAGTCTTGGGGTGAGGAAACTCTCCGGGTTTCCTGCGGGCTCAGGCTGATCGAAATCAGGTACCTGGGTCGCGTCATTGAAGTTATTCTGTACAGTCTCCTGTATGACTGCAAACGGCACACCGTCCAGATTAGGTACTCCAAGTATTTCAGCTATCTGTGTGTTATCGAGAAACCTGGGGAAGTATATTGTAGCTCTACCGGAGTTTCCGCTGTCACCGGGCGCGGTCCAGTTCAAGTTCCTGGACACCTCCTGTGCCGATAAGTCGGTTATTTGGGCTGGAGGACTGCTGTCTCCGAGGCTGCAGGAGATTAACGATACAATTAAAAACAGCGGTATTATTGCGAGAAGCGTATTAGAGACGATATTAAATTTCATATAAAGCACCCTTTTCCGTATTTTTCGAATTTAAGATTGTACCGAACTAATAGTACTTTTCCAATAAGTAATATATAGATGGTAAATTTCGGCCTACCTAGAGCGCACAAACTACGGCGCTTGAATCGCTCTATATATAATTTGCTTAATAGTTCGAACCCTATCAGATTTGATAGGTACTTAGTGTTATGGTAATTTCCTAATCCTTATTTGATTCATAGGGAGGTAATTAGGTATGGCTAAAATAACTTCTGTAAAAGCTAGGGAAATAATCGATTCCCGTGGCAATCCCACAGTCGAAGTAGACCTGCGCGCAAGCGACGGCTCATTTGGCAGGGCGGCAGTGCCCTCTGGGGCTTCCACCGGGGAGCACGAAGCAATCGAGCTCCGCGACGGCTCGAAAAAAAGATACCTAGGCAAAGGCGTTCAAAAAGCGATAAAAAATATTAACGAAAAAATCGCTCCTAAGCTTAAAAGAATTGATGTTACATCTCAGAGAAAAATAGACGAAATAATGATAAAACTAGACGGTACCCCTAATAAATCTAAACTTGGAGCAAATGCAATTTTGGGTGTGTCACTGGCCGCAGCGAAAGCGGGAGCCGCCTCAAAAGG
>DEIM01000248.1:0-2380 GCA_002352485.1 Candidatus Dadabacteria bacterium UBA2774 | reverse complement strand
ATAAGAGCCGGGGTTGAGGTTTTCCACAATTTGAAAGCGACACTTTCAAAAAAGGGTTACTCAACCGCAGTCGGCGACGAAGGCGGCTTCGCTCCCAACCTTAAATCAAATGAAGAGGCCATTGAGTGCATACTCGAGGCCATCACGAAAGCAGGCTATAAAGTAGGCCGCCATATTTCACTTGCGCTCGACGTAGCGTCAAGTGAGTTCTTTAGTAACGGCCGCTACAAAGTCGAAGGCAAACGAATTGGAAGACAGAAGCTTATCGACATATATTCCGAGTGGATAAAGAACTACCCGATTATATCAATTGAAGACCCGCTCGCAGAAGACGACTGGAGTGGATGGAAAGAGCTCACGGATGAGCTCGGTGATAAAGTGCAGCTAGTCGGAGACGATCTATTCGTTACGAATACGGTGAGGCTCGAAAGGGGAATAAAAGAAGGTATCGGCAACTCCATACTCGTTAAAGTAAACCAGATCGGCTCACTTACCGAGACGCTTGAAGCCATTAAGATGGCACAGGAAGCGGGATACACATATATAATATCCCACCGCTCAGGTGAAACGGAAGACTCCACCATTGCCGACATTGCAGTCGCCACCAATTCTGGTCAGATTAAAACAGGCTCAGCCTCAAGGAGCGACCGCATTGCCAAGTACAACCAGCTCCTGAGGATAGAGGAAGAGCTCGGCAAAAAAGCCGTCTATCCGGGTAAATCTGCTTTTAAGATTTAACTCGCTTATTAATGAGCGATCGGCAGTTTGCTTGCCGAAATAGACTGTAAGAGACCGATAGGCCTGGTATAATTTATAGTTAAGGTTTAAGTACAAATTGCTAATAAGGTTAAGGTAAAAGGAAAAAATATGTCAGCTAGAACACTATTCGATAAGATATGGCAGTCCCATGTGGTATTTGAAGAAGAGGGGCAGCCTACCCTACTCTACATAGACCTTCATCTTGTCCACGAAGTTACTTCACCCCAGGCGTTTGAAGGTTTAAGGCTCTCAGACCGTTTGGTCAGAAGACCCGACCTAACGTTTGCTACGAAGGACCACAACGTACCCACGACAGACCGCTCGATACCGGTTGAAGACCCAATATCCGCACAGCAGATGGAGGTTCTTAGGAAAAACTGTGAAGAGTTCGGCATTACATTATTCGGTCTAAGCATAAACGCCGACATGCAGGGCATCGTGCATGTAATAGGCCCAGACTTGGGACTCACAAAGCCCGGTATGACAATAGTCTGCGGCGACTCACACACTTCCACCCACGGCGCGTTCGGCTCACTTGCATTCGGCATCGGCACAAGCGAGGTCGAGCACGTAATGGCGACACAGTGTCTCAGACAAACCCGTCCTAAAGAATTTGAAATCCGCGTTGAGGGAGAGAGAGGATACGGGGTAACGGCAAAAGATATAATTCTAAATATAATAGGCCATATCGGCACCGCAGGCGCCACGGGTAACGTTGTCGAATATAGGGGTTCTGCAATAGAAGCCCTCACAATGGAAGAGCGTATGACTGTGTGTAATATGTCCATTGAAGCGGGCGCAAGAGCCGGTATGATAGCCCCTGATGAAACCACATTTGAGTATGTGAAGGGCAGGAGATACGCCCCTGTGGGAGCAGAGTTTGAAGCCGCGCTCTCAGATTGGAGAGAGCTAAAGACCGACCCCGGGGCTCACTTCGATAAATCCATAACTCTAGATGCAGCAAAGATAGTGCCACAGGTAAGCTGGGGTACAAACCCCGGCATGGTAACGGGTATAACGGATAAAGTTCCCAACCCAGCGGATATTGAAGACGAGAACAACAGAAAAGCCACGGCAAGCGCGCTTGAATATATGGGACTCAAACCCGGAACACCTATTGAGGATATTAAAATCGACAGGGTATTCATAGGCTCATGCACCAACTCACGTGTGCGCGATCTGACCGAGGCTGCAAAGGTCGTAAAAGGTAAAAAGGTTTCGCCAAACGTAAGCGCGATGGTAGTGCCGGGCTCTCAGATCATAAAGCTTCAGGCAGAGAAGCTCGGACTTGATAGAATTTTCAAAGAAGCAGGGTTTGAATGGAGAGAGTCCGGATGCAGCATGTGCCTTGGGATGAATCCCGATATACTGATGCCCGGAGAGCGCTGTGCGAGCACTTCTAACCGCAACTTCGAGGGACGCCAGGGTAAAGGCGGCAGGACCCACCTTGTAAGCCCGGCCATGGCCGCAGCGGCTGCGATCGAAGGACACTTCGTAGACGTAAGAAATTTAGACCTAGATAAAGAAATATAGAGAGGAAAGAGATATGGAACCGTTAGAGAAAGTCACAGGTATTGTAGCCCCGCTAGACAGGATGAACGTCGATACGGACCAGATAATC
>DEIM01000031.1 GCA_002352485.1 Candidatus Dadabacteria bacterium UBA2774 | reverse complement strand
ATTTTTTTCATATTTTCAAACGTGGGTATTGTGCTCTCTTTAGTATTTGGAAACCGGGTGCATAATAACGATTGCCTAATAAAGGGGCATTATACAGGCTAAATCAGGTCCTCGCCTCCGTCCACTCTAATTACGTTTCCGGTGAGCCAGTATGTGCCAGCCACTGCAAGCGCTGCTATGGCGCGGGCCACGTCCTCTGTGGTCGTGAGCCTGTTGGCCGGGTTTACGGCAAGAGCGTTCTTAACTATTTCCTCGTTTCCGGGGATCTTGCTCAGCGCCGGGGTCATTGTGACTCCTGCCTGAATAGCGTTCGCTGTGATGTCATGAGGCGCAAGCTCAACCGCAAGCTGGCGCGTGTGGGACTCGATTGCGGCTTTTGACGCCGACACGGGGCCGTAGGTGGGCCAAACTCGGTGTCCGCCGGCGCTGGTCATTGCGTAGATTCTGCCGCCCGCTTTCATAAGCTGGCGGGCCACAAGCTCCTGAGCCCAATAGACCATGCTGTGGGCCATCACGTCAAGCGTCATGTCCATGTTTTTAATGGACACCCGCTCTTTCTCATTTTCTGCTATGTATGGTTTAAGAGTCCCGAAAGCCAGTGAATGGACCATGACCTTTACACTCCCGGGGTTTTTGTGCTCGTCCAGTACCTGCTCCATCTCATCAAGCGTCCCAGTCCTTTTCTCGGGGTCTGAGGCGTTAATGTTGAAAAATACGGCTTCACGTCCGAGCTCTTTGATATTATGTTGAATCTCCTCGACCTTGGGCATGGTGCCCTTACGGTCCAGGTGAACGCCGAATATGTTCATCCCATGCCCCGCGAGCTCAAGCGCAATAGCCTCGCCGAATCCGCTAGACGCTCCTAATATTAATGCCCAGCTATTTTCCAAACCGGTTAAAGTGCTCAATATTTCTCTCCTGTTGCCTATGAATTGCGATAATAGTTACGAGGCAAGCGATTGTCAATAACTCATGACAACCCAATACCCGCGTGCGAAAAAGATTCTACGCAGATTAGACCGAAATGCAAGATGGTAGGGTGTTGGATGCATGATTCACGATGCAGGAGATTGCTTCGCCTTCGGCTCGCAAGGACGTATATAAAGATTAGATTCAGTTAGATGACCTGTAGAATATTTCAGAAATGCTTATTCAGTATCTTTCCGAATTCATCCACAAGCCTGTATTTTTGGATCGATTTCCAGAACCTGATTTGTTGTAAGTATTTCTTTAGCTTTCTTCTCGGACTCTTTTCCCACATCACTAAAACCCTTTTCCCTACAAATATAGAATGGCCGATGTCGTAATATAGGCTTAAGCTCTCAAACATTTTACTCATATAAACTTGAGCCATTCTTTCATTGTTGGTAAGTATTAGTTTTCTCTCTAATATGGCTATGGGCCATAGCTCTTTTTCCGCGTCGAAAAAAAAACGGTATGTGCCCTCCATAACTCCAAGCCAGCTTTCGTGAGGGAAATCATCGAGCCATATTATGCCGCCGTCAACCATAGTATCGGCCGCGAGCTTAATGTCGTTGTAAGCAGTGCCGGCCTCATGCCCTCCGTCTACAGAGATCATCCTGATGCCGCCGTGAGTCAAAAGATCATCGGGGGCTATGTTTAATGAATTCCGGGTGATTATCTTAACTCTGCTTAAGTCCCCGCCAGATTTTTCTATATTCTCAAGAAATATTTCCTTGTTGCCGTGCCCGGACTTGCCTATGTTCTCTTCCTGTCTCTCGAAGAGGTCACAGGCGATGCTATATTCATCACTGTCGGCCAAAAGGTGGAGAAGTATAAAGAACCTTCCCTGATGGACGCCGATCTCGCACATACTGCCTTTTATCCCATGTGATTTTTGAACATCAGACAGGTCGCAAACACACTCGATCGTATATGGGTAAATAAAGCCTTCTACTTTTTTATAGCCTTTACGGCGGTAATAGTCTAGCTTCTCTTTCATACTCTTATAATACTCTCTACCGGTCTGCCTTGACAAGGATTTCCCCGTATGCAAACTCAAGTTGAGGTGTAGCTTAGATATGGATGACTTCAGATTCTCAACTATTGATTCCGATGTGGGTAAGATTTTTGTGATCTCAAATGAAAACGGGGTCTCGAACGTCTTTTTCAGCCGTAAGGAGTATAGGGAATACCTTAAGTCACTGGGTGTAAAGGACATTAAAGAGGGCGGGGCGGCTGAGAGCTTCGCCCGGGAGCTCCGCCAATATCTAAGGGGCAAGCGCTCAGGGTTTAAATCGACTCTTGATTTAAGCTCTGGGACAAGGTTTCAACAAGCGGTATGGAAAAAGCTCCTAGAAGTACCCTACGGTGAAGTGGTAACCTATAAAGAGCTTGCATGTGCGGTAGGGAGCCCGAAGGCCGCGCGCGCAGTGGGCAATGCCGTAGGTAAAAACCCCCTGCCGATTGTTGTTCCCTGCCACAGGGTGCTTGCCGCAAACGGACTCGGGGGGTACTCGTGCGGAATCGAAATAAAGAAAAACCTGCTCAGGCTGGAAGGGGTAATTAGTTAGGTGAAAGAGACAGCCGCAAAGCTAATCGCTACCTTCTTTTATGTGGGGCTCATTCCTGTCGCGCCGGGTACTTTCGGCACGCTTGCAGCTATTCCTCTATTTTGGATTATCTCGGGACAGACCATATATATTTATCTCCTGATAACGCTTATCGTGATCGGCGTCTCTGTCTGGGCTGCTACCGAAACTGAGAAGATATACAGCAAGCGAGACCCGGGGCTGATTGTGGCTGACGAGGTGGCAGGCTATCTGGTGACAATGATACTGATACCGCCTACTGCGACTAATATCGCAATCGGGTTTATCCTCTTCAGGGTTTTCGATATCGTAAAACCCCCGCCGGTAAGGAGTTTAGAGAAGCTGCCCCGTGGGTGGGGAGTAGTCATTGATGATGTAGCAGCCGGGGTATACGCGTGCGTGTGTATGCATTTGATACTGAGGTATTTATAATGGGTTTTCCATAATATGTCATTGCGAGCAAAGCGAAGCAATCTCTAAGGGACTTGGCACCGAATAAATTAGAAATGAGCGGTAAATTATTTTCAGTTTACATAATGGCCAATAAGAACAACACAGTTTTATATACGGGTGTTACAAGCAATTTACAGAAAAGAGTTTATGAACATAAAGAGAAAATCGTGAAAGGATTTACTCATAAATATAATCTAGATAAATTGGTTTTTTATGAGGTTCATTCGGACAGTTATAATGCTATTTCGAGGGAAAAACAGATTAAAGCTGGTTCGAGACAGAAGAAGATTGACTTGATTAACAGTATGAATGAGGCTTGGAAAGATTTGTATTATGAATTGTGAATAAGGTGCTGGCTGTTAGGGATTGCCGCAGTCGCTACGCTCCCTCGCAATGACAGATAAATGAAAATAGAAATAATTACAACAGGTGATGAGCTGATGAGCGGTCTTACTCTGGACAGTAATTTCAACTGGGCCGGAGACCTGCTTTCCAATCTAGGTTTTGACCTCGCCTACCATACTACGGTGGGTGACATAAAGGAGCGGATTACCGAAGTATTCGATATTGCTCTGAATAGAGCCCGGGCCGTCATAGTCACCGGAGGTCTCGGCCCTACGGACGATGATCTGACTGCTGAGGTTGCGGCGGAGTATTTTGGCTCTACGCTCGAATTGAACCAAGAAGCGTACGCTAAGTTGGAAAACTGGATGAAAGAGCGTGGAAGGACGCTGAACGAATCGAATAAAAAACAGGCTTACCTGCCCGCTTGCTCGACTATGCTAGATAATAAATGGGGCACCGCCCCCGGTTTCAGTATCGAGTCTAAGGGCGTAATCTTTTTCTTCCTCCCTGGAGTACCAAGAGAATTTCACGAGATGATGCGTCACTATGTCGTCCCCGAGCTTCATAACCGCGCTCAGGACAGGATGAAGAGGGACATGCGTCTAGTTAAAATATTCGGACTTCCGGAATCTGAGGTGGCGGAGAGGCTAAAGGGGCTTCAGATGGAAGGGGTTACGCTAGGGTACCGCTCGCATAGACCCGAAATACACCTACGTGTGTGCGCCTTTGCGGATACGGACTCTCAAGCAAAGAGCTTGACCCAAAATTATATCGATGAGATAAATGCCAGGATAGGCGATTATGTCTTCACCTCACAAGGGGAACTGCTTGAAGAAGTGGTTGGCAGGCTTCTTACCGAAAAGTCTTTGATGCTCGCGACGGCGGAGTCGTGTACCGGGGGGCTTTTGGCGAGCAGGATCACGGACGTCCCAGGTAGCTCGGCTTATTTCCTGGAGGGTGTTATCACTTACTCAAACGAGGCAAAGGAAAATATGCTCGGTGTGTCGGCCTCGCTCCTCGAAGCTCATGGAGCTGTCAGCGCCCCTGTGGTAGAGGCGATGGCAAGAGGCGTACGCGAGCTTTCCGGCTCTGATATCGGCATAGGAATCTCAGGTGTTGCGGGCCCGGGGGGCGGGACTGCTGAAAAACCTGTGGGAACCGTGTATATTGGTTTTGACGCCGAAGGGTCGGATACGATCTCAAAGAAGTACCTATTTGGCGGCAGCCGTGATCAGATTAAAAACATGAGTTCCGAGACAGCATTGGATATAATTATGAAGTTTTTAATAACAAAAATATAATTGGGAGATATCATGAAGGAAGAAACACAAACAAAGCAAAGCAGTGAGAAAGAAAAAACTATTGATCTTGCAATATCTTCAATAGAAAAGCAGTTCGGGAAAGGCTCCATTATGAGGCTCGGAGCGGGTACGCCAATACCTCAGCTTTCCGTAATATCCTCAGGCTCTATCGGGCTTGATGTGGCGCTCGGTGTGGGCGGGTTCCCCAAGGGCAGGGTGATCGAGATATACGGCCCTGAGGCCTCGGGTAAAACAACGCTTGCGCTCCACGTGATTGCAGAGGCCCACAAGCAGGGCGGTATCGCCGCATTTGTGGACGCAGAGCACGCTCTTGACCCGAATTACGCAAATAATCTCGGAGTTAAAGTAGATGACCTCCTTATATCACAGCCCGACTTCGGTGAGCAGGCGCTTGAGATAGTGGACACGCTCGTAAGGAGCGGGGCCGTGGACGTAGTAGTGCTCGATTCTGTAGCGGCGCTCGTGCCCAGGGCGGAGATAGAGGGTGAGATGGGAGACGTACACGTCGGGCTTCAGGCAAGGCTCATGTCCCAGGCTCTGAGGAAGCTTACGGCGACCGTCGGAAGATCGAACACCCTTGTAATTTTCGTTAACCAGACGAGGATGAAGATCGGCACTCTCCCCTATATGAACCCCGAAACTACAAGCGGAGGCACGGCGCTCAGGTTCTATTCCTCTGTCAGGATAGACGTAAGGCGCATAGGCTCCATCAAGGACGGAGACGAGGTTAAAGGTAACCGTGTAAGGGCTAAGGTCGTGAAAAATAAGGTGGCACCGCCGTTTAGGAACGCCGAGTTTGATATCATGTTCGGCAGCGGTATCTCTCAGACAGGGGAGATGATTGACCTCGGTGTCCAATTTAAAGAAGTTGAGAAGAGCGGGACCTGGTATTCGTATCAGGGCGAGCGACTTGGTCAGGGGCGTGAGAACTCAAGAGAGTTCCTTAAGGAGAACCCTGAGATAAGAGAAAAATTAAAGGAACAGATTCTAATAAAAAGCGGTATTATTAAAGGGAAAGAGCAAGAGGAGAAGTAGATGGCCGCACTACACATAGACGACATTCTAAAAGCTGCGCTAAATATAAGTGCCTCCGACATACACATAGGTACGGGCAGAAAGCCTTATTTCAGGGTAGAGGGAAGGCTCCTTTCCGTACAAGAAGCCCCTGTACTGTCAAATGAGGATGTCAGGGGTCTCGTTCAATCGATGATGAATGAAAAGCAGTGGAATGCATTTCAAGATTTACATGAAATGGACTTTGCTTACAGTATATCCGGCTTGTCCAGGTTCAGGGTAAATGTGTTTTTACAAAGGGGTACGACGTCTATTGCCATAAGAGCTATCCCCTTTGATATAAGAGACTTTAAAACACTGAATCTGCCTGAAGTGCTTGAAAAGATCGCTAATGAGGAACGCGGGCTTGTAATTCTTACAGGTACTACGGGTAGTGGTAAATCGACCACGCTTGCTTCAATTGTTGATTACATTAATCAGGTTAAAGCTCGCCATGTAATTACTGTCGAAGACCCGATTGAGTATGTCCACCGGGATAAAAAGAGTTATATAAACCAGCGCGAAATTGGTATAGACACCGAGACATTCGCAAACGCTATGAGGGCCGCGCTCAGAGAGGATCCGGATGTAATCCTAGTGGGAGAGATGAGGGACCTTGAGACCATGGAGATATGTCTGTCGGCTGCCGAGACAGGGCACCTGGTGCTGACAACTCTACATACGCTCGACGCGATGGAATCCATAAACCGTATGCTCACGATATTCCCGCCCCACCAGCACAACCAGGTGCGGTATCAGCTGGCGCAGGTGTTAAAAGCCGTTATCTCGCAAAGGCTTGTGCCCACTGCAGACGGAAAGTCCAGGGTGCCTGCCGCAGAGGTGCTTATTGCGACAGAAAGGATAAAAGACCTGGTGTCTGAGCCTGAGAGGACCTGGGAGATCCGGCAGGCGATTGAAGAGGGAAACCTTCACTACGGTATGCAGACCTTCGATCAGTGCCTGTATAATCTTTATGTAGACAAGATTATTTCCTACGACGAGGCCATGCGTCAGGCCACAAACAAGAACGACCTTGCGCTCAGGATCGAGGGTGTCACTTCAGGCTCCTCTTCACTTATTCGTGAAGAGAACTATGGGACGTAATTTTCTCTTATTTAAATTAAAAGTTTGAGACTCCGGAATTTGATTACTCAAAGCGGTACCGGGCCCTGAAATTTACCTACTTACAGTTTCAAAATTCTAGATAAATTGATAGATATATCGTAGATGTGTACAATTCCAGTCTTAAAGATGAAAATACTTGGAATAGAAACGTCTATGTATGCGGGGAGCATTGCGGTCTCTGAGGATGAGAAGATTCTCGGAGAATATTATTTCAATACCGGGCCTTCTCACTCGGAAAAGCTTCTGCCCTCGATAGATTGGCTGCTTAAAGAGCTTTCAATCGACAAAACCGAGCTTGAGGGGATAGCTGTGTCGCTTGGGCCGGGTTCTTTTACCTCGCTCAGGATAGGATTGGCGGCGGCAAAAGGGCTCTCTTATGCACTAGGTATCCCAATTGCCGGCGTCTGTACTCTTGAGCTTATGGCCAATAACCTTCCGTTAGCACCTTTTACGATTTGCCCCTTGATTGATGCAAGGAGAGGAGAGGTGTTTACGGCTTTTTTTGAGTCGCAAGAGGGCAGGGTAGTGAGGATTTCTGAGGATATGGTATTATCTGCAGAGAATTTGGCCGGGAAAATTAAAGATAGAACTATTTTAATCGGCGAAGGTGCTTTACTTTACTCGGATTTTCTGGAAGATATCATGGGTGCGGACGGGTACGCAGTATTGTGTCCGGAACCGTTAAGTTACCCAAGGGCGGGGGTTTTATCCTCTATGGGTTACTTGATAATTAGGGACGGCGGCGGGGACGACCCGCATACGCTTTCGCCTCATTACATGAGGAAGTCAGAGGCCGAATTAGTAAAAGAGAGCAGTAAGAAAGATGAGAGTAAAAGAGGTTGAAAAAAATAAATATGCATACAAGAATTAACAAAGTGAGAGGTAGAAATGAGTGAAGCTGAGATAATAGAAAAGCTTTTAGAGGATGATGAGGAATTTCAGAAGATTTATTCCGAGCACAGAGAGCTTGACGAAGTCGTGAGGAACCTTGAGGAAAAGGAATATCTATCAGAGGAAGATGAGGTTGAAGTAAAAAGACTTAAGAAGATAAAACTTTCCCTTAAGGACAGAATGGAAGCCAAAATCCACGAAGCTAGTTAAGCCCAAATACTCGGTGTTATTGAGCCAAGGTGCTTGTTTAACAGGCCGAAACAGAGGTTTCATAAGCCAAGATACTGATAGTTATAGATATCGTGTACACTAATATTAAAACGAGATTTACTATTTAGGGGGTTTTTATAATGGCAAGAATGATTGGCGCCGAAATGTTTTTTGAGACTTTGATACACGAGGGCATAGACGTGATATTCGGGATTCCGGGCGGCTACGTGCTCAAAGTGTACGACGTCATGACGAGTTACGAAGATAGGATAAAACACGTTCTTGCCAGACACGAGCAGGGAGCGACCCATATGGCTGACGGTTATGCAAGGGCTTCGGGGAAACCCGGCGTTGTGCTTTGCACATCCGGCCCGGCTGCTACGAACACCGTTACCGGGATCGCGACAGCACAAATGGATTCTTCCCCTATAGTCGTATTTACAGGACAGGTTCCTTTGCCGTATCTTGGAAGCGACGCGTTTCAGGAAGCCGATCATATAGGGATAACGAGGCCCTGTACTAAGCATAACTATCTTGTAAGAAGGGCCAAAGACCTTCCTTTGGCAATGAAAGAGGCATTTTACATCGCAGGTACCGGAAGACCGAGCCCCGTGCTCGTCGACATGCCTAAGGACGTTATTCTCGGTGAAGACGAGCTGGTAATACCGGAGAGCGTTAGTCTCAGGGGCTACAAGCCGCCAACTAAAGGTAACGCCGCGCAGGTTAAAAAAGCTGTTAATATGATCCTTAAAGCAAAGCGCCCGCTGATTTTCGGCGGCGGCGGCATCCTTTGGTCTGATGCCACGGAGGAGCTTAAGAAGTTTGCGCACCGACTTGAAATACCGGTTACTTCAACGCTCATGGGCCTTGGCTCTTACCCCTCAGATGACCCGCTTTTCGTCAACATGCTCGGGATGCACGGCTCGTATGCCGCTAATATGGCGGTTCATGAGTCCGACCTCGTTATTTCCATAGGCGCCCGTTTTGACGACAGGGCTACAGGTGGAAACTTCGAGAAATTCGCCCCGCATGCAAAGATCATCCACATAGATATCGACCCCTCGACAATTGATAAAAACATAGTCGTACACTGCCCGATAATAGGCGATGCCAAAGCAGTGTTGAAGCAGATGCTTGAGCTTCTGCCGGCTAAAATTAAAAAGGACAGAAAGCAATGGCTCGGCCAGATTAAGAAGTGGGATCGCGA
>DEIM01000103.1 GCA_002352485.1 Candidatus Dadabacteria bacterium UBA2774 | reverse complement strand
CTTCCGGGGCATATGCTAAATAGAATCTTGTTTACCGGTTTCGGTGAATATTTCAGTAAGCCCCCGCTTTCGTGGATTGTGCAGCCTATGAGGATAATACTGACCGGAACTAGCAGGACGAATACCGAGTCCCTAAGGCTTGCTTCCCAGGGGCTTAGGCTCGGCATGTCGTTATGCATCTTTCCTGAAGGCCAGCGAACCGATACGGGTAAGATCATGGAACCAAGGATAGGGACGGGAGTACTGAGTGTTGAAACAGGGACTACGATCGTGCCGATTTATATTGACGGGGCGACAAAAACGCTCTCCCCTGTGCATCCGGGATTGAGCTTTCCTAAAGTGACCCTTACCGTGCTTGACCCGATTGAGCCCACGGGAGCAGATAAGGACGAGAAAGAGCTGTTTCAAGAAACTGTTGAGAAGTGGAAACAGGCTGTGAAAGGGTTTGAGGAGAGTGGTTAACTTTACTCACGTTCTGTTCAATAATCTTTCTGCCGCTTCCTCGCCCGAGCGTACGCAATCGGGAATACCGACCCCACTGTAAGCGTTACCAGCAAGCTCTAATCCCGAATAATGCTGCACCCTGGTATCAATGCGCGCTATATGTTCCGGATGCCCTACTGCATATTGCGGAAGTGACTCGGGGTTCCTGCTCACTACCCCAAATAGCGGCTCGGAAGTAATTCCCAAAAGAGGGGACAAAGTGTTGTGCGCAATATCGGTCAGCCAGGCGTCGTCTCTATCATGGGCCTCTGAAGTTGCCGCCCCTCCAATAACACAGCGGAGATGAACGGTTTCAGGCGGTGTACGCCCGGGGAATTTCACGCTGCTAAACGTACACGCCGTAATCGGCGTGTTTTCGGTTTTCGGAACGACGAAGCCGACTCCGTCAAGAGGATAGGAAAAGTCTTTCCTATTATATATAAGGTTTATGACAATCGATGAAGAATATTTTATATCAGATAAATAATCACCCAGTTGAGGGTCGAAACCCCTTACCAAGGCAGACGCGTGAATGGCAGGGACAGCGACAATTACACCGTCCGCATTTATAGACTCGTTATCTTTTGTTAATACGCTCCAACCTTTTTCATTACGCGCTAGTTTTCTAACCGATTTATAGAGCCTAATACCACCCTCGGGAAGCCGAGAAGCCAGGACTTCCACAAACTCATTCATCCCATTTTGCAAAGAGATGAACTGGTTGTAGCGACGTGTAGCACTTCCATTACTAGCTCCATTTTTAGACCGAGCGAATTCTCTTACCGCTCTTATTATGCTTCCATGTTTTTCTTCCATTTCGGCAAGATGGGGCAGTGTGGCCCGGATACTGAGTTTTCCTGGATCAGCGCCGTAAATTCCGCTTAATAAGGGCTGTACGAGTAGATTGAACGCTTCCCTCCCCAAGCGGCGAGTGAAAAAAGACTCCACGCTCTCGTCCTCTTTTGAATTTCGGCGCGGAAGTACGATATCAAGCGACATCCTCAGCTTGCCCAGCAGTGAAAATAGAGGAGACATGACAAAAGGCCTTATACGGGTCGGAGCGAATGAAAACCCTTCGGGGATAGGAACCAGCTTATCGCGGCGGGCTACGAATATGCGCCTGGTCTCGTCATTGGTTTCTAAAATATTTGATTCCAGGCCCACTCTGAGGCAAAGATCGAGAGCCCTGGGCTTTGTAGTAATAAACGAGTCCGGTCCTTCCTCAAGTATCAATTCGTCCTTTACCTTTGTAGAAATCACGCCGCCCAGCCTACCGCTCCCTTCAAGCAGGAGAACTTCTGTGTTAATAGCGTTTTTTGAGCTTAATTCGATTAAACGGTGGGCTGCGCTTAGACCGCTTATACCTCCGCCTATGACAACTACCCTAGCAGCTCTATGTTTAGGTGTTCGCATCAATTCTGATAATTCCGGGATTACAATGAATAGCCAAAAACCGTTTACTTTCGCATTTACTCCCGTTCACAATGTGATTTGAGGCTCAAATATTAGATTATGCAAATGCAGTGCCAGTGGAATATGCTTACCTGGCGGGATTTTGGTTTCTAAATTGTGTCGGTTGTCAGAAACTGCTACAAAATTCCCCTTACATATCATTTAAGAACCGGGAGTCCGGTTCATACGTTGAACAGAATTTACCTACCATTGAGTGCGGTATTATTGCCAAAACTCACTAAAAAGCTGCCCGGTTCACGGAAACGGCGCCGATTGGCATAGGGATTGCACCGTTATATTCCATATTATGAAAAAGACCGGAAAGCACGCCCATAGCAGCATGATGAAAAAGCTCCATGATATCGATTTTGCTAAGTCCCCATTTATTGTTATATGGGAAATTACACGGGCTTGCGACCTTGCATGCAGCCACTGTAGGGCGGAAGCCATTGACTGGCGCGACCCCAGAGAGCTTTCAACCCAAGAGGGGCTTGATCTGATTTCAGATGTGAGCTCTATGGGAGCGCAAATAATGGTATTGACCGGCGGAGACCCGGTAAAGAGGGAAGATATATTTGATTTAATCCGCCACGGCTCCGAGCTGGGCCTAAGAATGGCTACTATACCGGCTGCTACTAAAATGCTTACTCCGGAGCTGGTTACGGAGCTAAAAGCTGCGGGGCTCTCTCAGATGGCTCTCAGCCTGGACGGTCATAACGCAGAGGTCCATGACACATTTCGCGGCGTGCCGGGGGCATTTGATATAACCATGAAGGGGGCGGAATATGCCCGTGATGCCGGAATGCCTTTTCAGATTAATACCACATTCAGTAAATATAATTTTGATTATTTCGACGAGATAGCAGAGCTTGTAAAATCCCTCGGAGTTGTTTTCTGGGAGGTATTTTTCCTTGTACCTATGGGCAGGGGCAAACTACTAAAGCAGATGAGCGCCCGAGAGTATGAAAAACTATTTGAAAAGCTCTACAAATTTTCAAAAGACGTTGATTTTATAGTAAAAATTACAGAAGCGCAGCACTACAGAAGATACGTGGTCGAGCAGGAAAGGAATAACGGGTCTTCACGGAAAAGCACATCCGAAGTGAAATTGCCGGACCGTATGACGCGTGATTTCGGACCCGGCGGCAGCATTGGGCACGCGCCTAAGGGTGTAAATGCAGGGAACGGCTATGTTTTCATCTCCCATACGGGAGAAATATACCCTAGTGGGTTTCTCCCTCTAAAGACCGGGGATATGCGCAGTGATTCTCTGGCCGAGGTTTACGCAGATCACGAGGTCTTTAAGCTTCTAAGAGACACGGACCGTCTGTTGGGTAAGTGTGGAATATGTGAGTACAAAACCATCTGTGCAGGCTCTCGCTCGCGGGCATACGCTATGTCGGGCGACTTAATGGCGCCCGAGCCCTTTTGCGTCTATCAGCCTCCTCATGACAGGACTGAGTAATCAGGACTTTTTCTCTAATGCGGGTCTAAGCAGCATCGGGAAAAACAAGGCCGCGAATATGAGAAACGATACAATCCACAGCAGTTGAGAAGCACCGATCCAAACCCGGTAATTACTCATATCTATTAGCGGCAAGAATACTCTCACAACCGCGCCCGTAAGTAAAATAGCAAATATCCAAAATACTATATTCGGAGGGTCGAAGACGTTTCTTCCGGTATGCCCCAAAATCACACGGGACATGAATCCGATTGTCATTAGCCCAATACCGCCGTAGGTAAAGCTGTGAACGGAGAGGACAGCCGGGATATTAAAGAACTGGGAGAGGAATATGAGTGCAAACCCTACCACGATCCAGGAATAAGCGGCAAACATAACCCAGAGAAGCGGTTTATCCAATATTTTGTTTGAGTACCATCCGTACAATCTGAGTGAATAGAGCACAGCAAGTATGCCCGCAATTATCAGAACAAATTTACCGCTATTAAAAAACAGCTCTAATATGAAAAATAAGATAAAAAACAGTATGCTGAGTATATCTACAACTCGGTGGTTCTTGGGTTCAAATTTAAACTCCATGAGAGCATTGCGGATAAATATAGGCGTCATTCTCCGTCCCATGAGTAAAATAATCGATATTACAACGTATAAGGCTGCGTACACTCCCAGGCGCTGACCGTTTGGTATTATCCCGAACAGCCCCAGATAGAATATGACATTACTCGCCGCGATTATAGCCAGATGCGCGGCCAAGACTGTCTTGTCCCAAGCTTTGGCGCTTAATATCGGATACAAAACTCTTATGGCAAGAACGATAAAGAACAAGCAGTCAATTACAGCTCCAAATATATAGGAAAAGCCGCTAAACAAGGGAACAGAGAGAAATACCCTTGCAAGGACCCAAAGAGTTAACAAAGATACGAGCAGGAATTTTTTGTTTATTTCCACCCCCAACCAATACTTCTCGACGGTTAGCAGAAAGCCCGCTATGACTGCCGCTGTGTAGCCAAACAGCATTTCGTGGGCGTGCCACATAGTAGGCGATATACTCTGGAAATTGAGGTTGAGCTGAAAGCTATAATAAGCTGTCCAGATTATCATATAATACAAAGAGGAAATTCCCGCCAGTAAAAAAAACGGTCTAAAAGCCACTTCGAAAACCGAAAATGTTTGATTGTCGCCTCTGTTTATTCGCTTCATTGTCTATCCTGTGACCACCTGTATGTGAGGAGAATATTAAATACTCATCCAATTCTGAGTCGGTAAAATCTGGAATGTTGCTGTCAGTGTTTTCCTCCATCCATCATCCGGTAGAGGTGGATAACATAGGGAAAGAGTGCGTCCATTGATTCCTTGGCGCCTTTTGATGAACCCGGGAGTGTTAATATTAAAGTGTCTCCCCTAAGCCCCGAAACGCCTCTTGAAAGCATGGAGTAAGGGGTCCTGTTCTGGCCGTAGTTGCGTGCCGCCTCCATGATTCCCTGTATCTCCTTTTCAATCAGCGGGCGGACAGCTTCGGGAGTATTATCCCTTGGTGAAAGCCCGGTGCCCCCTGTTGTAATTACCAGCTTGTACCCGCTCTCACACCACTCGCTAACGGTGCTCCTTATATCCTCGGGCTCATCGGGAACAATCCTGTACTCGGCGTTTTCTATTCCAACCTCTCGTAGTTTAGAGAGAATATTTTTACCTGCGGTGTCCTGCTTCTTTTCGGCAAAAACGGAATCCGAGATCACAAGAACGCCTGCTTTCATACCTTCGGGGATTTTCTCTTTAAACTGTGACTTCCCGCCCGATTTCTCAAGGAGCTTGACGGATTTAATCTCCATATCCTTATCTATAGGCTTACACATGTCATATACAGTGAGCGCTGCTGCACTGGCGGCCGTTAGAGCCTCCATCTCGCAGCCGGTCTTTGCAGTGGACTGTACGGTAACGTCAATTATTATCCTCTTTCCGTCCTGTATTTCTGTCTCCGTTTGCACCCACTCAACGGGAATATTGTGGCAGAAGAGCAGAAGCTCGGGGGTCTTTTTAGCTCCAACCATTGCAGCAGCCTTTGTAAATTCAAGCACATCACCTTTTGGCACTTCACGGTTTAGTATTTTTTGAGCGGTTTCTGGTGTCATCTCCACAATAGCCCGCGCTTTTGCTGTTCTCAGCGTAGTTGTTTTATGACTTACATTGATCATTGACTCGATCTCCTATGAAAACTTTCCTAATTTTGCTCTTAACCCTGCATGCTTAATATCTGTTAATTAGCCACGTGATTACACGAACATATAAAAAATCCTTAGTGATACAAACAGCACCAGGAGTGCCGTTAAATCCTTAACAATCCTCTGTGACAATACGCTCCCAGACCCTAGACGGCTGCCGATCTGCCCGCCGATAAGAACGGACAGAAAAATCGGCCAATAGTCCAGTAAGCCACTCACACCCGTGCCCTTTGCGAACTGCCCGGCCAGTCCGGAAATAGAGTTAAGAAGGATGAAAAGCGCAGCTGTTGCGGCGATCTGTTTCGGGAGCCCCCACTTAAGATGTAATAGCAGAGGAGCAAGGAATATGCCCCCTCCGATCCCAACCATGCCGGAAATAAGACCGAGCACGCCTCCAAGCCCGAGAGCAAGAGGAGTCCCGGGCATCCTGTAATCCGAGTATTCCTTCTCTCCCCGGTTAAAGAGAAGGAGCCTAAGTGCTACTAAGAAGAGGCACGCCCCTAAAAGCAGCAAGAAAATCTCCCTGCTTATGGGAATACTTCCCCCGATAAAGGCCATAGGAATGGAGCTTACAGCGAAGGGCCAGAATAGGGACCATTTAAAATGCCCTTTACTTCGAAAATGGTATATCCCGCCTGAGACTACAATAATATTACACATAAGAGCAATCACCGGGATCGACTCGTAGGGGTAATCGAAAAGCGCGAGAGCCGCGATGTAAGAGGACCCTCCCCCAAATCCTACGGATGAGTACACAAGAGCGATTATGAAGAATACTATCGGCATACTATTCTTCCCTTTACACTTATATTATTAGGTTCCATGGTGCTCACTGCACTGAACCCATTTGGGCTCTTTATTTATATAATGCTCCTTTTTCCATATCGGGAGCCTGTGCTTTATTTCATCAATCATATACCGGCAAGCATCAAACGCGCTCCCGCGGTGCTCGGCAATAACCCCGATCCATACCGCTATGTCCCCAATGACCAGATGCCCCTGACGGTGCACCCCTGCGAGCTCTAATACGCTGAACTTCTCCTTTGCTTCCTCTACTATGCGGAGAGCTTCTTTTAGTGCAAGCTCCTCATAAACTTCGTATTCAAGCGAGGTGACTTCTTCCCCGTCGTTATGATTCCTTACCCTACCCTCAAAACACACAAATGCACCGGCCCTTGAATTTATCAGCTCCTTAGTAAGTAAATCAGTATCTATAGACACGTCGGAAATCGTGAACATTCAATTAACCTCCTGCCACCGGTGGGATAAATATGACGCAGTCCCCGGAGCAAAGAGCGGTGTCCATACTTTGAAACTCCTCGTTAATCGACACTCTAATACTCCTGGAATCGGAAGGGAAACCGTATTCCCCCGCAAGGTCTTTATACAGCTCTAGCGGAGTGGCGGCGAAAGATTCTATGTCTTCCTCTCTCTTGCCAGCTTTCTCTCTCAACATTGCATAGTAATGAATATTTAAGACTTTGGGTTTTTCCATTACCCTTCTCCTTTGCCTAATTTTGATTTTGCTATTTTATATTCCTCTTCACTGTTAACATTTTCGAGATTCTCACGCTCTGACTGATCGACCGTTTTCACCGGTGAAGTCATAAAAATATCCCTGGGCGACAGGTTTCCAATCGCCAAATTCTCTAGGAGCCTGAGTCTTATTTTAGGCTCATAGACAGAGCAAAGAGGCTCTGGGAGATTACCCTTAACACTATTAAAACATGTGGCCATTTTTAAGGGGTTTCGATTTTTTATGAGCGTCTCAATAGTCCCGCGGCTCACATAAGGGAGATCGCAGGCAACCACAAGCCAGGCTGCTCGAGTGTGGGCATGCATTGCGGAGAGTATTCCTGAAAGCGGGCCCAGCCCGAGGAATATGTCATGTATCTGAGGAAGTTTATCCAAGCTGTTATCGCTCCACTGGTCCTTTTTGGATGATATGCATACTTTACTGCAAACCTCCGACAAAAGCTCATAAACTACCTCTGCCTGGGGCCGTCCGTGATAATCAAGTAAGGCTTTGTCCATATTCATGCGCCTGCTGTCGCCCCCGGTCAGCACAAGACCGTAAAGCGGCGTCTCTGAGGCTGATGTGAAGAGATACTCTCTTATAAATTCAGAGATTCCGTGTATGTTGTCTCGATGAAAATAAGGCGCGCTTACAGGAAGGCCTTCTACTGTATCCCCTTGTCCTATAAACCCAATTACATTTTCTATATCGCCGCAGGAGACGGAATCGAGAATCTCCTTCTTATCGTCGATCAAAACGATCTTATTTACCTTCGCTGTCTTTAGACCTTCGAGAAACACAAAATCACAGGAGTTAAATGCGGACCGCATCTCCATTTGTGTCGGAGCACCCTTATGAATATGGGCCGTGTGGCGGGAATCTGAAATAGAGACGCGGGAAGCTCCGCTAGACCAGGCCATTTGTGTATCCTTCCCCTCTTTATCTATCTCAAATTCATGGACGCCGTATTTTATATAGCCGATATCAAATTCCGGACTTAAGCTCTCGATAAGACGGGTAATTAGAGTCGTCTTCCCCGTGTTCGAATAACCGCAGATTGAGATTTCGAAGGGATGAAATATATACCCGTCCTGAATGACCGCACTCTGGTCGCTTGAATTCAGATTCATATTCATAATCTCCGTAATATATCTAATATCTGCCATGTCATCGAGATCCCTGCCATTAAAAATCAGCCTCCTATCTTATACATATCCTGCTCCACGCGCTCGATCTTCCTATACGGCTTCATCGTAAGGAGCTCGTTTAATTTATTTTTATATTCCTCAGGTTTGACGCC
>DEIM01000004.1:3373-13735 GCA_002352485.1 Candidatus Dadabacteria bacterium UBA2774 | reverse complement strand
TGAAGCGCTCGCCTCTGTCCCCAACTATGCCGCTAAAATAATCTTACAATAAAAAATCCTTATGCTTACAGATACGCTATAAGAGTAGTATCTTTATAATCTATAATCATCTTAATATCAATGTCTGCTTAGGTATTATTAAAGCTCACTGCGGTTGTGGGGGGTGGATAGATCGATCTCGGGGCCAAGAGGGACTATGCCCATCGGGTTTATTGACTTGTGACTCTTAAAATAATGCTCTTTGATATGTGTGAAGTTTACTGTTTTCTCTACGCCCGGTATCTGAAAAAGCTCTCGGAGGTAGTGTGAGAGGTTCGGGTAATCCTTAATATGGCGCAGGTTGCATTTAAAGTGGGTGTGGTAAACGGGATCAAACCTTATAAGGGTGGTAAATAACCGCCAGTCGGCCTCTGTCAGCGTTTCTCCCAAGAGATATCTCCTGCTTGAAAGCCTATCTTCGAGAGTGTCTAATGTGTTAAATAATGCATAGAATGCCTCTTCGTATGCCTCTTGGGTGGTTGCGAAGCCGCAGCGGTATACGCCGTTATTTACGTTTGCGTAAACAAGCTCGTTAATCTCGTCTATCTCGTCTCTTAACTCAACGGGACAAAAGTCCTTTTCTGTATCACCAAACTCGTTGAACTCAGAGTTGAGTATACGGATAATTTCTGCGGATTCGTTATTCAGAATTTTTTCAGTCTGCTTATCCCATAACACCGGCACTGTTACTCTTCCAGTATAATCGGGCTCGACCGCAGTATATATCTGGTGAAGATAACGCGCGCCGTTTACGGTATCTGGCACTGAACCCGGATAGTCTGAGAATTCCCATCCTTGAGCACCCAAGATCGGGTTTACTATTGAGACGGAGATTATATCCTCAAGTTTCTTAAGCTTTCTGAATATCAAAGTCCGGTGTGCCCAGGGGCAGGCGTAGCTTACATACAGGTGGTAGCGTCCGGGCTCGGCTTTAAACCCCGAAGAGCCATCTGCCGTTATTCGGTCTCTGAAAGTGGTCTCCTGCCGTTCAAAGCGCCCGCCTGAGGACTTTGTATCGTACCATTTATCTTGCCATTTGCCTTCTACTAGTAGACCCATAAGTTGTTATCGAGGCTTAATAGTCAGTGATATTTTTATAAGCCAGCACATTTGTAGGTGAGATTTTTACAGTTAGCTCCCCATCTGATGAGTTTCTTTTACCGAATTCCTCCGCACGGTCTTCGCCCATGTACCTTCCGCCGATACGAGTGGCCCAGTGAAGCGCCACCTCGAAGTCATCTGACATCTCAGCAGTCCCTTCGACTGTGACAAAAGAGTATGGGGGAGCCTGATCGTCAACACTTATCGATACCCTCGGGTCCCTGAGCATGTTCCTGGCTTTTATCGATTGTGGCCCGGTGTTGAATACTATCTTATCTCCGTCGAGCACAAACCATATCGGGACGACGTGCGGTCTGCCGTCTGCTCTCACGGTTGCAAGCTTGCCCGTTTTTGTTCCATCTTGTAGAAACTCGGAGATTTCTTCTTTAGTCATTTCCTTCAATTTTGCTTCCCTTACTCGATGTCGTAATTCCTTACATGCATCTAATAATTTTTGTGATGCTCTTTACCACCCCTCTGATTCTTTTTTTGCTTTTGCTATCATGGCAAGTACGTTTTCTCTTGCGGTGCCCCCGTAGGACTTTCTACTTTCGATTGAGCCCTCAAGCGTAATATACTCAAACAGATCATCACCAAACTCCTTTGAGAACATCTGATACTCCGAGATATGAAGGTTCAAGAGCTCCCTGCCCTTTTCTTCAGCGTAACTGACAATCTTGCCCGTGATCTCATGAGACTGTCTGAAAGGCACACCTTTCCGTGCCAGATAGTCCGCTACGTCTGTTGCAGTAATAAACCCGTCGTTGAGAGCTTTTTTCATATTACCGTGCTTAAACTCTATATTGCCCATCATCTCAAGAAGCACTTCAAGAGATGCTTTCACGGTGTCTACGGTGTCGAACATCGGCTCCTTATCTTCCTGCATATCGCGGTTGTATGAAAACGGAAGCCCTTTCATTACGGTGAGTATGGTCATGAGGTTCCCGTAGACGCGTCCTGTTTTGCCCCTAATGAGCTCCGCCATGTCGGGGTTTCTCTTCTGCGGCATAATGCTTGAGCCAGTCGTAAACTCGTCTCCCAAGTCAGCAAAATCAAATTCCTTCGTACTCCAGAGCACAAGCTCCTCTGAAATACGGCTCATGTGGTTCATAAGGTTTGCGGATACCGAAACGAACTCCACAATAAAGTCCCTGTCGCTTACGGTGTCTATGCTGTTCTGTGTAATCTTCGGAAAATCGAGAGTCTTAGCGACATGCTCTCTGTCTATCGGAAAAGTAGTGCCAGCCCCCGCGCCCGCGCCGAGCGGCATCACGTTTACTCGGTCAAGGCAATCCAGATACCTCTCTCTGTCCCTCTTTAGCATCTCGTAGAGAGCCAACAGGTGATGAGAGAGAAGTATAGGCTGACCCCTCTGGAGGTGGGTGTAGAGCGGAATCATAGCGTCGATATTTTCCTCAGCCTGATAAGTCAGGCACTCAGACAGCGATTTTAATAGGGTGACTATTTCGTTTATCTCGCCTCGCAGATAAAGCCTCATATCGAGCGCTACCTGGTCATTTCTGCTTCTTGCTGTGTGAATTTTCCCGCCTACGTCGCCTATTTTTTCTATAAGACGCTTTTCGATATTAAGGTGTATATCCTCAAGCTCTTCCTTGAACGGGAACTTGCCCGACTCTATTTCTTTTCTAATGCTGCCGAGCCCTTTTACAATTTTATCGGCTTCTTTCTTGTCGATGATCCCCGTCTCGGCAAGCATTTCGGCATGAGCGATGCTCCCCTCGATGTCTTCTTTGTATAGCCTTTTGTCAAAGTCTATCGAGGCCGAAAAGCTTTCTGCGACTTTATGAGTGCCTTTTTTAAAACGTCCTGCCCAAGGTTTCTTAATCAATTGCTGTCTCCCGGTCTATCCCGAATATCACAATATATTACCAAGAAATTTCATATCATTGAATTGTAATGTTTAGAACTTTATCATTTTTCGTGGTTATGTGCACGCCAGAGCGTTTAGTATGGAGATTGCCACGGTTCCTTTGGAGCCTCGCAATGACTCTGCAAAGGCAGGCTCAGAATGGATAGATACTAAGATTGCTCATTTTTTAAAGATTTAAGTGCGGACAGGGCTTCTTCTATATGTTTTTGGTAGTTTAGCTGTGAGGAGAATATATGACTAACTACTCCAGTTTTATCTATTACATATGTTACTCTGCCCGGAAGTAGACCCAAGGTTTTAGGGACTCCGTACAGTTCTCTGATTCGTCCTTCGGTATCGCTCAGTAGCGTGAACGGGAGTTCATATTCTGAGGAGAACTGCTTATGTGATTCTACAGAATCAGAGCTTATTCCTATTACGCGAGCGTCTTGAATATTTCTAAATTCATCAAAATTGTCCCTGAACGCGCATGCCTCTTTGGTACATATGACCGTATTATCTTTCGGATAAAAGTAAAGTACAATGGTGCTGAGCCCTATAAGATCGCAGAGGTTAACAGTTTCTCCTTCTTCTGACAGGAGACTGAATAGCGGGGCTTTATCGCCTACTTTTACAGTTTCCGGAATATTATTGAATATCCTTCCCAAATTGATAATAAAACTAAATATTGAGTAGCAGTTTCTATTTTGTAAAATAAACTTTTAGTCTTTAGTTGATTTGTATTCAATGCAGTCATAACAAAATGGAGGTTCATCATCCCTTAGTATATATAACCTGTTACAATCTAAACAATTATCGAGAGTTGATATATCCCAATGGTTGCCACAAGCAAAGCATATATATTTTTCAGAATCAACTAATGTGTTATTATCGCACTCTGGACACAGATATAATGGATAGTCTCCGCCATCTTTTACAATCATATATTCGTTGATTTTCATATGTGTGCTGATCCATAGTCTTGCTGCATCTTCCGGCTCAGCCTTATAATTACAAAATAAACAACTTGTCTGTGAATCACCAAGAATTAGGGTATCTTGGTAGCAAATTGGACATTCAGTAGTGAAGAGACCATCTTTTTCAGCACTTTCTAAGTCTTCTTTAAGACTATCCATTCTAAGTTCAACTAATTCATCAAAGTAACTAATTTTTTCCCTCAACTCCTTAAAATGCTCTTCCTCAATCGGATCGAAATATTCTGGCTCTAGTTCGTTAGAAATAAAATCTAATATTATAGATACCACCCTAGCTGAAGAGCTTAAAATTCCCTCCCAACTGTCATTTATTCCAAAATGTTCTAATTTATTTCGCTTATTTCTAAAATCAATTAGATGTTTTTCATCATTCTCATTGATCGATATATTGCATATATTTTTTAATCTTTGTAAGCAATTTCTCAAATCAACACTTTTGAACTCACATGATATTAATAACTCTTCATTTGCATTTTCGATGTTATGGAATATAAGTGACCAATGTTCTCTTTTTAATCTTTCTTTTATGATTAATTCTATACCAGAGCAAATATGTAGTATTCCATATTTGAGGTCACTTTTACTATCTTGTCTTGAAACATAGTTTAAACCAGAGAGGATGAAATCAAGTCCATTCTCCAACAATTCAAATTTAAATTCTTCGGTCATATTGGATAACCTTATTGGCGGATTAGCCTGTGATTAGTCAGTTTAAGCATTTTAATTAAAGATTAATCATCGTGAACAATTTTTCAAACAATTTCGTAATTCCAGCAACGAATTATATATAGGAAAAAGGAGACTATTATGGAAGTATTTGAGTGCGTGAGCACGTTAAGCTCTATTAGAAGCTACATCCAAAAAGAGGCGCCTGAAGATGTTGTAATGGAAGTACTCGAAGCAGGCAGACTAGCCCCGAGCGCTCATAACGATCAGCCTTGGGAGTTTGTCCTTATTCGCGATAAGTCTGTGCTTAAGGGTTTGGAAAGGTTCTGTTTGAGTGGCAAGTTCGTGTCAAAGGTAAGTTTCGCAGTCGTGGTCGTGACTGATCCTTCCTCTAAATGGCACGAGATTGACAGCACGCGCGCTGTTCAAAATATGGTGCTCACTGCCTGGAGCCGTAAGCTCGGCTCTTGCTGGATCGGTAGGCTCGACAGAGAGGGGCTTATGAATTATCTTGGAATTCCATCACATCTGAACGTACTCACTGTTCTTCCTTTCGGCTATTTCGACGAGCGCCTCGGGGGAGGAGGCAAATTCAGGAGGAGCCCTGAAGAGGTGTTTCATCTAAATAGGTTTGGTGAAAGGATATAAGTCCCACCAGATTCCCGATATTAAAAATCAGGTATCACAACGAGAATTCCATACCTTCCTTAATTTTCAGTGCCGGGGGTGTTTTATGCTCAATCGTGATTATTATATCTATTTGAATGGTTATAAGCTTAGTTATAGGAAAGAGTAAATGGATCAGATACTAGAAAAGATTATTAATTTCTTACCCAAATTAACGGACCCGATTGTAATCGATGTAACCTCGACAATACTACTGTTCCTTGGAGTAATATTGCTCAAGGCACTATTGATTCGCGGGTTTTCATCTGAAACGCGCCTTCCCTTCGATAAAAGGAAAAGAAGGGCAATCCATATCCGGAACCTGATGATATTCATATTTATTACAGGTGTAATTTTCATCTGGTCAAAAGAGCTTCATGCATTAGCACTCTCTTTTGTTGCTTTGGCATTTGCCATAGTTCTTGCTTTTAAAGAAGTGATATCAAGCGCAAACTGGGAGATATTCAGAGCCACTACAGATGCTTATTCGGTAGGTGACTATATAGAGATTAACGGGATGAGGGGCGTGGTTCTCGATCATAACTTTTTATCAACGACTATACAGGAATTGGGACCGGGTAAGAGGTCAAACCAAATCTCGGGCCGCTCAATAACGATTCCCAACAATATATTTCTCACGGCTCCTTTGATTAACGAGTCTTATATGAGAGATTATGTTCTCCACACGCTGACTATACCCATGTCGATTGACGACGACATAGAAAGGGCAGAGGAAATATTACTGGAAGCGGCAAATGAAGAGTGTGAGGGTTACCTCGAAAGCGCAAGGAGGCATTTTGATTCCCTCAGGTATAAGCTGAATATCGGTCTTTCCTCAGTCGAGCCCCGTGTGACAATTGAGATGTATGAACCCAATAGAGTAAATCTAATACTCCGTTTCCCGACACCTTTTGCAAAAAAGTGGGTAAGGGAGCAGCACATCTTAAAACGTTTTCTGCGCGAATTTAAGTCGCAGGGGAATTCAGGCCCGGATCCTGCACCTGCTGACAATTCTGATTAACCAGGCAGGTTTATTGGATGAGAAAAAGCGGCAGCATGAGTTAAGGGCTGTGTTTAATCCACTTTATAATCAAGTAGTACGTACTGTGGTATAGATGAATCTTTCTCGCCGCAGCTTTTAATTACTTTTACAGCGTTCTTGTCCTGCTTGATTTTGACTCGATGGGTTTTGTTGTCGGACTGTGATAGAAATTTGATATTGAATTTCTTATCGCTTTTTTTGGAGCTCTTGAAGATAAGTTCTGAAATTCCCGGTATACCTGTCTCTTTTCTCAGATAGTATTCCGCTGCCTGCACTTCACTTGTCTGGCATGAGCGGCCTCGGTAGCTCTCTATTTTAACTTTGCCCTCTTCATACTGTTTCATCAGCTGCTCGGCGTTTTTGCCGTCTCTGACGCGCCCGTAAACCAGTCCGTGTGGCAGGCATACAAAAGTAGACGCGAACCTATGTCCGCCTATGTGGTTTGCTTCCCAAGTCTGCGGGCCATATTTCCCACCAGCAATATCCAGATATACCGGCATTCCGAATTTGCCGCAGCATCTGTCGTACTCGCCGTTTGTACAAATGATAAATATTTTTTCATTCGAGATATGTTTTTTGGATTTTAGAATTTTCTTGATATTAAGCGACAGTAGGTCTTCATAGCTGTTAAGACTAAACTCGTATAGTCTGGGATCGGATTCATCAGATACAGCTAAGTAAAATTTGAGCTGTTTGTCCGGGTTCTTGTGTTTTTTTATAAGCTGAAGACGCGAATTGGATATGGCTTTGAGCTCTTTATTCAGAAAGGATTTTACGCTCTTGGGTATCTTACCGTCTTTATAAGCTTTACCAGACCAATGCCCCCTGTACTCAAGTAAAAACCACACACCTGCCCTTGGAGCTGTTCCGTACATCTCCTCTTTCGATTCAATCGAACTTTCATAGCATAGTGTCTTGTGGGCGCTCATGTCATTTAACCGGTTCTTCTAATATACAGTAAATACTTTGCGTTTTAGAAATTATCACAGAACATGATATTTTACTGGAAAGGAAATAATTTCAAGACTAAAGGAAAAGATATGGATAAATATGTGGTCGGACTAGATATAGGTGGGACGAACATGAGGGGAGCGTTACTTGACGGAGACGAAGAGCAGGTCGATGAGCTGAAGATTCCTTCAGAAGCAAATCTTGGGATAGAGAGGCTAATAGATAATCTGGCTGATTTCATCGACAAGATACGCGGGGACAAGAAAATTTACGGAGTCGGTCTGGGTATACCCGGAATAATAGACTCGACAAGAGGGGTGATAACAGCGGCCCCAAACATTAAAGGTGTTCACAACTATCCGATCAGGGATGTATTAAGAGAAAAGTTGGACGGGGATATTAAGCTCGTTATAGAAAACGACGCCAATATGGTGGGGCTTGGAGAATGGCGCAAAGGAGCGGGAAAGGATGTGAATTCAATGATTATGATGACGATTGGGACAGGGCTCGGAGGAGGGCTGATCCTGAACGGGCAGCTTTGGAGTGGAGCCCACGGCATGGGGGGCGAGATCGGGCATATGACCATAAATTCCGAGGGGCCCAGGTGTAAATGCGGCAATTACGGATGTTTAGAAACCTATGCATCTGCTAACGCTATAAGACGCATGGTTTCAGAAGCGATTTCGAACGGGAGTATCTCGACTGCTCTTGGAGATAGGGCGAAGGCCGCGCGACCAGGGGAAATACCAGAGCTTGTAATGGAGGCAGCTCTCAGTGGGGATGAGACTGCATTAGGCATATGGCAGGAGGTCGGAAAGGCGCTTGGAATAGCGATTGCTTCTCTTCAAAATCTGCTTGATGTGGATATGGTGGTGCTGGGCGGGGGAATTGCAAACGCCTGGGATCTTTTCATTCGAACGGCTGAAGATGAAGCAGCCATCAGAGGATTCGATGCGCCTATGGAAAAGCTGAAAATAGAAAAAAGCGTGCTCGGGGACGATGCCGGTATTTTGGGTGCGGGTTATTTAGCGCTGCAAAAATAATGGAGGCTATTAGAAAGAGTTTTTCATGACGAGCTTGAATATTAATGTATTTTGACGAGGTTCCTTTACTTTGACCCGCTCGTCGATTCTCATGCCTCCTATCCAGAAAATCTCTCCTTTAGTAATAAATATAGGCACCCTGCATCGAAGGAACCTGGGCAGCTTCACATCCGTAAAGTAATCCTGCACTTTTTTAAATTTATTCATGCCTAGGGGCATGAATTTGTCTCCGGGCTTGAAGCTTCTAACTTGAATTGGAAATTCGATAGAATGAGCCGAGAAATAAACCGTTTTTTCGTCTCTGCTTGCCGGAGTATCCGAGATTATAGGCTCTATCTCAACCTCAAACTCGGGGAAGCTTAATTTTCCTGGGGAATCGATCACGTATGAAAACTCATCACTCAAACGGGATTTCTCTGTTACTAAGAATTTATCGTAGCCCTTTGCTATTACCGTCCCGCCTGGAAACTCTATCTCACCAGAAGTTGAGTCTGAAAGTAAAAAATCGTCCGCCGCTGTAACATGGGTATAGGAAACCGCGTTTAGATTTTTGCTCATACGTTCAATCGCGAGTCTGAGACAAGACAGCCTGAGTGATCTTGGGCTGTTTCTGAATGCATCCAGACTGCCCAGGAATTCTCTTTTACTGTTTTCGTCGAAAATCTCCTTAAAAAGCTTCTCTACTTCCGCGCTTATAAACTCCTCATAAGAGCGTAGTATATCCGCTGTTCTTGTAAGTGTATCCGTAAGCTGAGGGTTATACTCCGTTAGTACGGGGATCAGCTCTTGTCTCACCCTGTTTCTCAGAAACTCTAAAGAGGTATTTGTGGAGTCTTCCACCCACTCTACGCCTTTTGATTGGAGGTACTCTTCTATTTCGCTCCGGTTGAAGTAAAGAAGCGGTCTTATCAAATAGCCTCTTGAGACAGGCGGGATTCCCGAGAGTCCCCTGAGCCCGCTTCCCCTGAGTAGTCTCATCAGCACGGTCTCCGCTTGATCGTCCTTTGTGTGGGCGGTCGCTACTTTGGATGCGCCCAGCTTCTCCCGCACTTCGTCAAAAAACTCATACCTGAGCTCACGCGCCGCGTCTTCAAGTGAGAGTTTCTTCTCTTCTTTATAGGCTAACGTATCGACTTTTTTGTGCTCGTACCTAAGTCCAAGGTCGGTTGCGGCTCGTTCAACGAATTCTGAGTCCCTTTCCGCCGCCTCCGCCCTGATACCGTGGTTCAGATGTGCTGCGGTAATATCAAGGTTTAGGTCTTTAAGCTCGCTTAGTATGTGAAGAAGCGCGATGGAATCTGCCCCACCGGAGACGCCAACTACAACTTTCTCTCCGGACGAGAGCATTTTATATTGCTCAATTGTTTTTAGTACCCTTTCCACCATTATCAATCTGGCTTGCTGCGAGACCGGCAGACATTATGATCCTAAAAGCGTCCTCTACCGATATCGAGAGCTCCTTCACGTCTTCTTGCGGGATCATGATATAATACCCGCTGGTTGGGTTGGGTGTGGTGGGGACGAAAATGCTGACAAGCGTTTTGTCCGTTTGATTATGCTGCATTCCGGGCTCGAGCGTACCTGTGATAAATCCGATAGAGTAAATACCCTTTCTCGGGTATTCGAACAAGGCTACCCTCTTCAGGTTTTTCATACCCGTTCCCATGAAAAGGGTTTCTATGATCTGCTTAATCGCTATGTATATGGTTCTCGCAAGCGGTATCTTGGTTATAAGCAACTCGCCGAAAGCAACCAATTTTCTGCCCAAAAAGTTTCTCGCCACAGCTCCAACTATGAGAACTATCAGGAGTGTAGCAAGCACGCCTATAATAAATGTGATTGTCTGTGAGACTAAGGGGTGAAGCTGATCGAGCAGCCCGCCCGTGAATATCTGTGCTTTGGAATTGACAAACGCTATAATCCATCTGCCGATTGCGAAAAGGATGAATAAAGTGAGTATGAAGGGTACTGTGACTAAAATACCCGTCA
>DEIM01000004.1:0-3363 GCA_002352485.1 Candidatus Dadabacteria bacterium UBA2774 | reverse complement strand
CGGCTCGGTTTAAATACGACAGCCTTTCTCTCTGCGATTTCAATAGTATCTCCGGTCGCGGGGTTTCTTCCCTTCCTTGCTTTTCGGTTCTGAACCCTGAAGCTTCCGAATCTAGGGAGTTTGATCCCTTCTCCGTTACTGAGTTTTTCCTTGGCAACATCAAAAAAGAATTCGACTATCTCAGCCGACTCCCTTTTTGAAAGCCCTATTTTAGTATGAATAACATCTGCCAGCTCTTTCTTCGTCATTATCCTTACCTCTTCCTATATTGTACGCAATTGGGCTCCGAGAGCCGATTCGAGATTTCGAACTGTTTTTTCTTGCGCCATATTTATTTCTTCTTCGGTTAATGTTTTATCAGCCGCCCTCATCTGAAGGGATACGGCTACGCTTTTTTTACCTTCCTCTACGGGGCTTCCGGTAAATACGTCGAAAACCTGCGCGTCCTCTATCAAATTAGACCCTGTTTTTTCAATTTCCTCAAGTATACCGCTTACAGGAGTTTGTGCATCCACTATGAGAGCTAAGTCCCTTCTTACGGAGGGGAACTTCGGAAGCAGTGTGAATCCGGGTTTATGAGCTTCGCAAGAGGACGATATAATATCAATATCTATTTCAAATACATATAGCCTCTTTGGAATATCAAGCTTGTCTCGGAGATCGGGGTGTATTTCCCCAATATAGCCCGCATCCTTGCCGTCAACTGCAATTCCTGCCGATATTCCGGGGTGTAAGAACCCGTAGTTATGGCCGTTTTCAAACTTTGTAGCCTTTTGAATCGACAAGGACTCAAAAGTACTTTCAAGAACCGATTTGAGGTCAAAGAAATCAACTTCGTCCTTTTCCCAATACTCAGTGCTCCTTCTCCCTGCAGCTGCTCCGGCGATTTTATTTATCTCTTTCGGGAGGCTGTTCTCGTCTTGTGGGTAATAGGACTTTCCGATTTCGAATAATTTTATATCCTGAGCCTGGTGGTTAAGGTTTAATACAGCGTTTCGTATCAGTCCCGGCAGAAGGCTCGTTCTCATCGCCGAGCTTTCAGTTGTAAGCGGGTTCAGTATGTTCAGTGTGCCGCTTTTTTCAAAAAGTGAGAGGACTTGTGGGTCATCAAAGCTATAATTGATTACCTCATAATAGCCTCTTGATACAAGTATGCTCTTAAATCTTTGCTTTATTCTATCGTTTACCGGTTTTATTTCGGTTTTCATTGTGACAGACGGGAGTGTAGTGGGAATATTATTGTATCCATGGAGCCTGCCAATCTCTTCGATTAAATCGATCTCTCTTGTTATATCGACCCTGTAGGTTGGTACCTGAAAGAGCATCTCGCCTGCTTTAGTCTCAATATGCTCTATTCCAAGCGCCTTCAGTAAGCGCGTTATATCTTTTTCGTCTAGATCGGTACCAAGCATTTTATTGCAGCGCTCAAGTGATAGTCTTGCTTGCCCGGGCTCAATAACACTTGGGTATTCGTCTATGCTCCCTTTGGCCACCTCACCTCCGGCAAGCTCTCTTATAAGCTCGGACGCTCTGTCTAGGGCGTTTACTATTCCGTTTGGATCGACGCCGCGCTCGAACCTATATGAGGATTCCGATCTTAGCCCGGTGGATTTTGAAGTTTTTCTTACGGTTACAGGGTCAAAGTAGGCGCTTTCAAGGAGTATGTCCGTAGTGCTGTCGGATACTTCAGTCGTTGCGCCTCCCATTACGCCGGCAAGCGCTACGGGCTTTTCGGCGTCACAGATTAGAAGGTCGTCCTCTGTGAGCTTCCTCTCAACACCGTCAAGTGTCTCTATAGTTTCGTTTTGTTTTGCGGCTCTTACTATGATTTTATGGTCTGAAAGTAAATTGTAGTCAAAAGCGTGAAGCGGCTGGCCAAGCTCCAATAGAAGGTAGTTCGTAACGTCTACTACGTTATTTATGGACCTGATGTCTGAGGATTCGAGTCTTGTTTTTAACCACTGAGGTGAGGGGGCAATTGTAACGCCCTTAATCACGCGGCATGAGTACCGGGGGCATTTTTCTGAATCTAATAGTTCTACATTCGCAAGACCTGTTATTTCATCCCCAGATTCCTGAACGCTTAAGTCCGGGTATTTCACCGTGGTTTCTGAAAGTGCGGCTACTTCTCTTGCAACTCCCGTAAGGCTAAGACAGTCGGGCCTGTTTGGGGTTATGCCTATCTCGAAAATGACGTCGTCGAGCTCAAGCTCCTCAATTAAGCTCTCTCCGACCTTAGTAGCTTGCGGCAGAATTAAGATGCCGTCTGATTCCTGGCCGATTCCTATTTCGTTTTCGGCGCACAGCATGCCTTCTGATAGTTCGCCTCTTATTTTTGCTTTTTTTATCTTTAGGCCCTCGGGAAACTTGGGTCCCGGGGGTAGATGAGCGCCTATTTTAGCTAGAGCTACCTTGTCGCCTGTTTTCATATTCGTAGCGCCGCAGACAATGTCGTAATTTTTCTCTCCGTCTGTTACGACGCAGAGCATAAGCTTGTCTGCGCCCGGATGGGGCTTCATTTCGAGTATCTCAACTACAACTATGCTGTCGAGTCCTTTCCCCTGGTACTCGACCGCCTCCACTTCGAGCCCTCCCATAGTAAGTCTATGGGCAAGCTCCTCGGGGGACATGTCGAACTCTACGTATTCTTTTAGCCAGCTTAGTGTGAATATCATGGTTACTCCCGACGTAAAAGTTAATAATTACATATTCTTAGATTGGGGTCAATACCGTTTTAAGCGATTAATTTCGAGTAGTACGGCTCAATCTTCAATCTGTGGAGATTTAAAAAAATGCGGTGAAGCCGGTATATTACCAGATATCACCGCATTTGTATTTAATTTGTTTTTATTTTTAGCTGAATCACCTGCCGCTTACCGCAGTTTGAGAGTCAGGCCAGGTCGAAGCGGTCAAGATTCATCACCTTAGCCCACGCCGCCACAAAGTCCTGCGTAAACCGCTGTTGAGAATCCTCAGAGCCGTAGACTTCAGCAAGAGCCCGGAGCTCTGAGTTCGAACCGAAGATGAGATCGATACGGGTAGCGGTCCACCTGAGCTCGCCTGCCCTGCGATCACGACCTTCGAACACTTCTTCTGACTCCGAAGTCGCCTTCCATGTTGTGCCCAAATCGAGCAGGTTGACGAAGAAGTCATTGGTCAGCGCCTCCGGACGTTTAGTGAAGACGCCATGCCCAGACTGAGCAAAGTTAGTGTTAAGTACACGCATGCCGCCAAGGAGAACCGTCATCTCAGGAGCAGTCAGCGTCAAAAGCTGCGCCCGGTCAACCAACATTTCCTCTGCCGATACAGCGTACTCTTTCTTCAAGTAGTTGCGGAATCCGTCTGCAGCCGGCTCGAGGACGG
>DEIM01000227.1 GCA_002352485.1 Candidatus Dadabacteria bacterium UBA2774 | reverse complement strand
AACTTTATCTTTACGTTCACTATGTCTTTCATATCACTGCGTCCGGGGTCTGCTATGATGCTCCTGTTGCCAAGCGCCCTTGGGCCCCATTCGAAACGGCCCTGGTGCCAGCCAACGACCTTGCCTTCTAGCAGGCCCTCTGTGACCCTGGCAATGAGCTTATCGTCGTCCTCAATATACTCATAAGGCAAATCGTTCTCTTTTAGGAATGCGAGCGTGTCTTCGTCTGAGTGCTCCTGACCCCAGTAGGCGTGCTCCATGACAAAATTTCTTGGTTTGCCCAGAAGCGCGTGGTAGCCGTAGAGCGCGGCGCCTACAGCGGCTCCGCCGTCTCCCGCAGCGGGGTGAATGTATATCTCTTCAAAAGGGGTTTCTTTAAGTATGCGTCTGTTGGCCACACTATTCAGAGCGCAGCCCCCCGCCATACAGAGATTAGTGAGCCCTGTCTCGCGGTGCGCGTAATTGGCCATCTTGACCATTATTTCCTCAGTTACCACCTGAATGCTGGCAGCAAGGTCCGCGTAGTACTGGTTTTGGCGCGCAATCTCGTCGAAGTTGGCAGGCTTTTCGCCGAAGTATGAAGGAAAACCGCTCTCGGCGGTGAAGAAATTAAGTCCCGGCTCTCTTGGGTCGCCGAATATTTTTTCGAAATTTTTATTAAAAGTTTTTTCAGAAGAATAATGAAACGAGAAGAGGTCCATATCTAGCTCAAACCCGCCTTCGTCGTCTACTCTTACGGTCTCGTACACTTTGTCTACGTATTTAGGAACCCCGAATGGGGCCATACCCATGACCTTGTACTCACCCTCGTTTACCTCAAACCCCAAAAACGCAGTAAAAGCGCTGTATAGAAGCCCAAGCGAATGAGGGAACTTTATCTCTTTAATTAGCTTAAGATCGGTCCCCTTGCCAACTCCAAGCGCGGCTGTGGTCCACTCACCGACACCGTCAACTGTGAGTATGGCGGATTCCTCAAAAGGCGAGCAGTAAAAGGAGCTTGCGGCGTGAGAGAGATGATGCTCGCTGAAAAGGATTTTTTCGGCTGGTATGCCGAGCTTATTCTGAACAAGGTGTTTAACCCAGAGCTTATCCCCAAGCCACGTGACCATTGCTTCCCTAAAGAGTTTCATGGAGCGCGGGAAGGTCTGCATGGTGCACAGGAGAAGCCTCTCGAACTTTACGAAAGGTTTCTCAAAGAACATTACATAATCCACGTCCTGAGCCTCTATCCCTTCGGTCTCAAGACAAAACTCAATCGCCTTCTCCGGGAATTCGTAGTCGTGCTTTATGCGCGTGAACCGCTCTTCCTCTGCTGCCGCTACAAGAACACCGTCTTTTAACAGAGCTGCCGCGGCATCGTGAAAGTAACAAGATATACCAAGTATATACATTAAATAATGCTCCTAATCTTTATCATAAATGTAATCCGTTAAGCGGTAAGGTGATAACTTATGACTGTCTGGCCGCCTTTTCCAAAGGGTCTCCATCCTTTTCGGCTTCCCTCTGAAGCCATCTTTTCTCAGTTTTGGGTTTAATCCTGAGCGGGTCTGTGAAAAGCCTCACCATCAGGGCAAATGGCATTAGGAGTATGCAGTAAAATATAGTGAGTATGACCCTTGCATTGAAGTCGCCTATTTTCCTCGCGACCCTCTTCCACCATTCCCAGAGCCTTCTGGGAGCGCTTTGGGGTTTAGCCTCTAAATCACCTTTCCCGTTTTTCTTCTGACTCATAATCAATTATCCCTTCTATTGTAATTTCGAATAAAATGCCGACTCACAAATTCATAACAATTTACCAGGAATAAACCACTCTGGATAGAGTATATAAATATATTTGTAGTGCCGTCTACACAAATCCGGCAAAGAAATTTGTCAATAATGGAATTGAAATAGCCTTAATGTGAATAGTGATTTGACAAAGCGTGAAATGCTGAAAGAATAATGGGAAAAATAAGACGGAGGTAGAGCTTTGGAACGCACTTTATCAATAGTAAAACCGGACGGCACAGAAAAGAACGTGATAGGGGAAGTACTCGGAAGGTTTGAAAAGAACGGAATTAATGTAATCGCCCTTAAGATGGTTAAGCTTACAAAAGAGGACGCTGAAGGGTTTTACGCAGTGCATAGAGAAAGGCCCTTTTTCGGGAGCCTTACCGACTTTATGAGCAGGGGACCGATTGTTGTAATGGCGCTTGAGGGTGAGAACGCAATAGCCAAAGTAAGAGAGATCATGGGCGCTACAAACCCCGAAGAAGCAGCAGAGGGCACTATCAGAAAAGACTTTGCAAGTAACATCGAAGAGAACACTGTTCATGGCTCAGATTCACCCGAATCCGCAGAGTACGAGATAAATTACTTCTTTAACGCTCTTGAATTAAACGGGGCTTCCTAGGCTCTGGCGCTCCGCTTTTCTAGGCAGTTCAGAGGCTCGGCCTTTGCGCTCAGAAGAGTGGCGAAGACACGTGCGAATGTGTCGGCGACTTCACCTAACTCGACATCTTTGCCGAGAAGCTTGTTCATGGAAGTAATTTCGACACCTGGAATGCCGCAGGGGACAATGAGCGAAAAATAGGACAGGTCCGTGTTTACATTCAGAGCGCATCCGTGTGAGGTAATTCCGTTTTTAACACTCACCCCGATTGAGGCAATTTTAGCGGGGCGCTCAGAAGCTTTGTCGGTGTTCTCACAAACCCACACTCCCGGATAACCGGGATTCCTTTGTGCATCGAGACCGTATGCATTGAGGGTTTTAATAATAGTTTCTTCAAGTAAGTGAATATAGTACCTCGGGCGAAGCTTGAACTGCCTGAGGGGAATTATGGGATAGGCCACGAGCTGCCCCGGACCGTGGTAAGTGAGGTCACCTCCCCTGTCTGTTCTGTGCACCTCTACTCCCCTTTCTTCTATGAGGTTCAGTGCTGCTGCAAAATTGTCGTCTCCGGCAAACCTGCCGTTTGTAATTACGGGGTGATGCTCAAGCATAATGAGATAGCCCGGTGCGCCGCCCTTAACTTTCTCTCTATAGCTTTCCTGGAGCTTTAGACCCTCGCTGTAGCGCACTGTACCCAGGCTTATTACTTCAATCTCAGAAGGCATTTTTCCCATATAGTGATTATTTTAACCGGGCGCATGTAGCATTTCGAGTCTTCCTTCGGGCTTCTTTCTCCATGCCCCTTGTCTTAAGCCACCCGCTTGCATATAATCCACCTAGAATATGATGTAACTGCAGAAAAAACATGGTGCAAAGAAGAGCTACAAAAAATACCGGCAGTAAATTTGAAGACCATATAAAAGAGCGCACGATAAGCCCTGTTTATGTATTTACGGGTGATCAGATTTATCTGGTAGAAAAAGCGGTGTCTACTCTGAAGGAAAAAACTGTCGGGGCTTCCGAGGACATTAACTATGTAGTTTTTCACGGAGACACAGCAACGGGAAAAGAGATAGCCGACACTGCGAGCACTTATCCTATGTTCTCAAAGATGAAGCTAGTTGTAGTGAAAAACGCTGAAAAATTAAAAACGGGCGACCTTGAGATTCTCGACTCTTACATCGCCTCGCCTTCTACATCCACCTGCCTTGCGCTCGTGTTCTCGGACGGGAAAAAACCCAAGCTTAAGAATATAAAGAGCGCTCTTAGTTTTGACTTCTCTTTGGATAAGGGAAACACGCTCAGCTCCACAATGGCGCTTGCAGGCTCACTAGGGTATGAGCTTACGAGACGGGGGGCTGAGACTCTCATATCGCTTGTGGGAGAAGACCTACAGGATATACAGAACGAGCTTACGAAGCTCTCACTCTATAGCGCAGGGAAGAAGAGAATTGACGAGGCGGACATAAAATCGCTCACAAAAAAGAGTAATTTTGAGGACGTATTTTCTCTTATAAACGCGATATCTAAAAGAAATAAGCGGCAGGCGCTGGGCGTGCTCACGGAGCTTGAAGCCCGGGGCGAGGAACCTCTTTCGGTGCTCAGCCGAATAAGCTGGCGGTTCCGCCAGATTTGGAAATGCAAAGAGCTCATAGATAAAAAGGTTCCGAAAACAGAAGTACTGAAATTGATGAAGATGTCCTCAGGGGCGTTTTATTACCTGAGTGAGGACCAGAAAAAGTTTTCTTACGGTGATATAGTGAGGATAATGAACGCGCTCGGCGAGTGCGATAAGAAACTTAAGATAAGCTACGTCCCCAAAAACCATACGCTCACAAAGCTTGTGCTGGAACTATGCAGTAAAAACTAGAAGGGTCAGTCGTTACTTAGAAGCCTGTGAAGCCCTTTTAGCAAGGCGGGAGACTTTTCTTGAAGCTGTCTTTTTGTTTAGTACCCCTTTTGAGCTTGCCTTTTTGATCTTTGACTCCGTTTCTTTAAGAGCCTGCGCTGTCTGAGCCGGATCGCTTGATTCTAGAGCCGCATCAAACTTCTTGAGCTGAGTCTTGAGATCTGACTTGATGTCCATGTTGCGCACACGCCTCTTTTCGTTCTGGCGTTTTCTTTTTAGACCTGATTTTATTCTTAAAGCCATATATTGTGTTGCCTCCTGAAATTATCCGAAATATTGTGCTGAAATTACAGGGTTTGTCAAATAAAAACCGGCAATTAACCACGAATTGACACAAATGGTTAAGATAAAAATTATGCAGGGATTGCCGCAGTCGCTTCGATACTTCGCAATGACAGGCTTTATTTTCCCTTTAACACAGCTGAGATGAGGAATTCTTTGTTGCCCTGGGCGCCTAGAATGGGAGAGGGTATAACGCCCGAGACGGTGAACCCCAGACCGTCAAGAAAAGACCTTATTTTATCGACAACCTCTTGATGCTTGGCCTCGTCCCTGACTATACCGCCCTTCCCTACCTGACCTTTCCCGACTTCGAACTGAGGTTTAATGAGCGCAACCAGCAGTCCTTCGGGTTTGAGTACATCTTTTAGAGGAGGGATAACCATTGTTAGGGAGATAAAGGAGACGTCTATCACAGCAATATCTACCTTCTCTCCAATATTTTCAGGCTTTAAATAGCGGGCGTTTAGCTTTTCTACAACTATCACACGCTCGTCGTTTCTGAGCTTCCAATCGAGCTGGCCGTATCCGACATCTACAGCGTATACCTTCTGCGCCCCATGCTGGAGCAGGCAGTCCGTAAACCCTCCGGTAGACGCTCCGATATCAAGAGCAATAGAGCCTGAGACATTAATACCAAATTCGCTAAGCGCTCCTTCAAGCTTATGGCCACCGCGGCCTACGTACTTTTGAGAAGAGTCCTTTATAGTAATGTCGGAGCTTTCCTTAATCAGCGTGCCTGCCTTATCTACGCGCTCACCGTCAACGAACACGGCCCCTTGCATAATAAGCGAGCGTGCTTGAGCTCTTGAAGACACAAGCTCCTTTTCAACAAGCAGCGTGTCCAGTCTGGTTTTGGATTTTTGTGCCGACATGGGTTTTAAGTTAGAATTTTCTGCAGCCCAGATATAGGGCGATTTCCTTTAGGGGCTCTGCCGATTCGCCGAAATTAGAAAGCGCTCCCACTGCGGATTCCGTAAGCTCAGATGCCCTTTTTTTTGACGCTTCGATCCCAGCAAGCTGTGCATATGTAGATTTATCGTTGCGTGCGTCGTTCCCGCTCTCTTTGCCCATATCGCCCCCTCCCACAACATCCAGAACATCATCGACAATCTGAAACGCAAGCCCAATGGAGCGGCCATAAAGGGCAAGCTGCTTGAGTTGCTTTGTATCTGCGCCCCCGATTTTGGCCCCTGTCGTTATAGACACTTCTATGAGCGCGCCTGTTTTAAGAGAATGCATAAGCTCTATATCTTGGAGAGAAACGTCGCCATTGTCTTCAGTAAACGTCTCGATCTGAAGATCGATAGCCTGGCCCCTTATCATGCCGTGCGAGCCCGCGGCGTGAGATATATCACTGATAACCTCACACAGTAGTTCCGGTTCTATGCCCGAAGAAAGGCCTTCATTCACCATTACATAAAACGCGTCTGTAAGAAGAGCGTCGCCTGTGAGTATTGCGGCTGCCTCACCGAAAATAGTGTGATTGGTTGGGACGCCCCGGCGGAGCGCGTCGTCGTCCATCGAGGGCAGGTCGTCGTGAACCAGTGAATAGGTGTGGATCATCTCTATGGCGCACGCTATCGGAAGCACATTGTCGGCACTGCCGCCGAGTGCTTCGCATGCGGCTATGGCGAGTATGGGCCTTAGCCTCTTCCCTCCCGCAAGCGCGCTGTAGCGTATGGACTCTTCGAGTTTGCCGAGCGGAGCGCCGGGATTTCTGAGAAGAGAGTTCAGCCTATCCTCTACGAGCTTCTTTTTATCGCTAAGGTAAGTATCTAGATCAAAGGACATGTCACTCTTCTTCAGGCTCGAAATCCTCAAGCTTCAAATCATCCTCTGAGTCTTTAATGAGTATTTCAACCTTTTTCTCGATTTCGTTAAGCTTTTTGTGGGAGTAGGCGATAAGCTTGGTGCCTTTCTGAAAGAGCTTAATAGAGTCCTCTAGAGGGAGGTTTCCGCCCTCGAGTTTATCTATAATTTCCCGAAGCTCTGTCGTTGCTTTCTCAAATGATTTCACAGGGAAGTATTGTATCTTTGATGAAGCCCTCGCACAAGATGCAGTTGTGCAGTACTACCATATGATTATTCAGGCTGTCCGGTCATGGGGTCGAGAAAGAGCTTATCGGTCCTGCGCTCTGAGAAATCGAACATATCAAGTAGCGAGTTTGCTTTATTGTCAAAAGAAATGTCCGTCAGACGCTGCCCGCCGAGCCAGTTGTCTTCTATGAAACGCGTTATGGAGGTCTGGTCTTTAATCGCGCTTGAGACGAAGTTTTCCTTAGCGTATGGGGATATGACAATGAAAGGAAGCCTGGGTCCATAGCCGCATCGCCCCCCCGGGCCGTCCGAGGTCTCGCCGCAAAGAAAGTCATACACTGTTGCGGACTTGTTTATTATCGGCGGCATTACATGATCATACCAGCCGTCCGAGTCATCCCAGGCGATGAATATGGCCATATCTTCCCATTCGGGAAGAGCCATGAGCTTGTTGACAGTCTCCACGATAAAGACCTGCGCGTCGAGTGGGTCCGAGTTCCCCGGGTGTCCGTCTTGATATCCGGGAGGTTTTATGAAAACAACGGAGGGAAGGTTTTCGGCCTCGGCTGCCTGCCAGAGGTGTGATGTGTCGTAGAGGTGGTTTGCCTGATCGGTGCGCCCGATCATGCTTACGGAAGTCGGGGGCAGGTGCATCGGGTTTGCCGTTGAGCGGAAGTACTGAAACGGGTTATGGTGAGGAATATAGTCAGGTATCCTGAGCGGATCGGTCTCGGGGTCTACCCCTGTGGCAAGATCGAAAGCCACAAGAGGGCTGCTCGAAGTGCAGTTGCCTTCAGAGTCCGTAGTGAACCCTCCCTGAAACCAACCCCAGGCAATGCCGGCTTCGTTTAGAAGATTGCCGATAGTAGGCCTGTCGTCAAAAGCGGATGTGGCCTTTGGGTTATCGTCCGAACATGTATCCCAGAAGGGGTCTGTATCTTCGTTATATGTGGCCAGGCTGCCGTTAGTGGGGGCGGCAATCTCCGTGCTGTCGGCAGGCTCTCCGCAAAGCGGTATATCGGGGCCTATAACCGCCTTCTGATACGAGCATATGACTCCATAGACATCGGCGGCTACGAGGTTAATGTGCCCCCTGGTGGACTGGCCTGAAGTAGTGCCGAAGAAGTTATCGCTCATCGCGTAGTACTGTGCGTAGTTCCATAGCGCCGTCACGGTGTTGCCGTCAAAGTAGCCCATTACCGTATCCCAGTGTCCGGCTTCGTTTTGGCTGCAGAACTGCCTTGAGATTTCGGGAGGCTCAGCGTCGAACCTTACGAACTGGTTCATGAGCCCGCCGTTTCGGGCCTGCTGCTCGCGGAGGTAGTTATGGTCTTGATCGCAAGTAAAGGATTCTGTCCTTTTGATTCTAAACGGGTTTGTCTCGTTAGGGTTATCCGTTAGCAAAACACCGTTTAAATTATTTACGCTCGGCGTTCCCGGGCGGGGAATAAACTCTGGCTCACCGGCAGGGTTAAGCGCATTAGGATATGAACCGAAGATAAGGTCGAAGGACGAATTCTCCATATAGATAACCACAAGGTGCTTAATAGGAGTCGTCGTATCGGGCTCGTTATTGCCGTTTGAGGATTTGCACCCCCCGTATGTTGAAAGCGCTATTAATACAATTAGAGGTATTAGAAGGAATCTCTTAATATAACCTGAACCATTTAAACGATCTTTCATCACTATCCCCCTGTTTATGAAGAAATGATTACTATAGTCTCTTATAATTATTTAGCATGAAGATGAGTAAATGTCACATGCTATAGAAATACTTCCGTGATTTGGTATTAGCAATTTTGTAACAAGCCCGGGATTAAAATTATAGCCGGGGAACTTTTGCGGGCTGGAAAGATATGGATTTCTTTCTGGGTAGTAATGCATGTCGCGGGCTTTGTTGCTCCCTAGACTGAGAGTGCGGCGCTTCGCTCGAAAGGAATAAAAAAAGAGCGGACGTATACTAGCTTGCCCGCTCTTAGTTTATTTTCAGTTTATCTTACTGAATGTGGTTCCGTTACTGCGAACCCGTACTCAAAATTAATGAGTGTCTGAATCGTCTCCGGCATCGTCACCGCTGTCTCCAGCGTCGTCGCCTGAGTCGTCAGTAGCTGCCGCATCTCCGCCGTCATCGCCTGCCGCATCGGCCGCATCATCAGCCATCGGGGCTTCCTCAACCACTTCTTCTACTTCTTCTACAACCTCTGCTGGTGCTTCCTCTACCTCTTCGACAACAACCTCTTCATCACCTGCCGGCTCCTGCTGCGCAGGGGGGCATGCAACGAGCGCAAGAGCGAAAGCTCCTACGAATAAGAACATGAAAAATCTACCTAATATCGACATATAACCTATACCTCCTCTAACGTGTTTATAATAATGAGAGATTTATAATTCCCTCTCTACACAAGCACTTTACAATATTTACGGCCTTAATGCCACCTTTTAATATAAAACTCTTTATAATAACTCAAGACGGCCGGCAGGCTTGGGAAGTCCGAAACTATGCATAAATTAGGAGGAGAGATTGAAAATGAGTCTGAAAAATAAGGTCGCGGTGGTAACGGGGGGCGGTAGTGGAATTGGGCTTTCGGTGGTGAAGAGGCTTCTAGAAGAAGGGGCCAGTGTGGCCGTAAACGACGTGAACGAGGACAGCGCGCGTGAGGGATTATCCACACTTAGTGATACCCAGGGCGACTTTGTATTTATAAAAGGGGACGTATCCGATGCCGCGGATTGCAAGAGCCTCATTGAGGCAGCCGCCGGGGAATTCGGGGGAGTTGACATACTCGTTAACAACGCGGGGCTCCAGCATGTTGCTCCGCTTACTGAGTTCCCTGAGGAAAGATGGGAGCATTTACTGGGTGTTATGCTGTCGGGCGCTTTTTACTGCACGAAGTACGCAATTGCGCAAATGATAAGCCGGGGCGGAGGCAAGATCATAAACATGTCATCCATCTACGGTCTCACAGGGGTTAAATACAAGGCCGCGTACGTAACCGCTAAGCACGGTCTTATAGGTCTTACAAAGGCTGCGGCGCTTGAGTGCGCTGAGCACAACATAACAGTAAACGCAGTATGCCCGAGCTTTGTGAGAACCCCACTGGTAGAGAAACAGCTGGACGAGCAGGCGCGCGTGCACGGTATCGACAGGGAAGAGGTTATAGAAAAAGTGATACTGGCCGACACACCTGTGAAAAGGCTGCTAGAGCCTGAGGAAGTGGCCGACCTATGCGTATATCTCATGTCCGAATCGGCAAAAAATATTACCGGAGCGACAATACCTATTGACCTCGGACATACGGCTAAATGAATTATGCGCCAATATGTGTAGACATACCGATCTTATTTAAATAATATTTGCGGTTAACATCATAGGACGCTCTAACAAATTAGGATTCAGAGTCACACCAATTAGGATTTGATTAATGCTTACAGAAAAAGAGCTAAGAGAAAATTTAAACAAAATAGAAGGGGCAGGATATAAGAGCTATAAGAGCCTTTTGGGCGAATATGATTTTGGGGATTACGCGCTTTTTATAGACAGCGTGCAGCGAGACCCCTTTGCCTCGCCGAGCAGGCTTCGCGTGCGTGTCTATAACGACAAGGCCGGATTCCCGAGCGACACATATACCAGCAGAAGCCGTGAGATAGCGCTAAGGGATTACTTAGCGAGAAAGTTCAATGAAAACATAAAGCTCTTCTCTCTCGGTAACCGAGGGAGCGGCGGGAGCGGCAGAATTAGTATAGACGCTCCGGGGCAGGAGATACTGGAGCGCTCTTCTGTCGTAATAACGCACCTGTATATCGAGGTAAGGTTTACGGCGGGCATGCCTGCTATAGGGAGATCCGTAGCCGCAAAACACGCAGAGGCGATGTTATTCGAAGAGCTTCCGAAGATTGTAAACCTATCGCTCAAGTTTGAGAATTTAGACGAAGCTCAGTTGTATGAGCATTTGCACTGCGCCGAGGACGCCGACTTCATACGGGGCGAGCTAGAGAACCTTGGGCTTGTCGCTTTCATCGCGGAGAAGAGCCTGCTGCCCAGAGTAAGCGGAGTGGACGATAGACCGCTGCCCGAGGAAGACGCAATATTGTTCGAAAGCCCTGTTGAGCTTAGGGAAGATTTGTTCCTGCCGAACCTGGGCATGATAAGCGGGATGGGTATACCAAAGGGTGTGACGCTTATAACCGGCGGCGGGTTCCACGGGAAATCGACTCTTCTGAGGGCAATAGAGCGCGGGATTTATAACCACATACCAGGGGACGGAAGGGAGTTTGTGGTAACGAACCCAAACGCTGTGAAGATAAGGGCCGAGGACGGGAGAAGGGTCGAGAATGTAAACATTAAGCCCTTTATATCAAAGCTCCCTTTCGGTAAAGAGACCGAGAGTTTTTCCACCGACGACGCGAGCGGAAGCACTAGCCAGGCAGCGAACATACTGGAAGCGCTCGAGGTAGGAGCGGACGCGCTGCTGATAGACGAGGATACGACCGCTACGAATTTTATGATAAGGGACCACAGGATGCAGGAGCTGGTAGCAAAGAATAACGAGCCTATAAATCCTTTTATTGACAAGGTAAAAAGTCTGTTCAGGGAGCATAGGGTATCGACCGTGCTTGTGATTGGAGGCTCGGGAGATTATTTCGACGTAGCCGACAGGGTGATAAGGATGACAGAATACAAGCCGGAGGAAGTGACCGAAGAAGCAAAGGAAATTGCCGATAGGTTTAAAACAGAGCGTGTGGTCGAGGGCGGGGATTATTTCGGAGTGCTTACAGACAGAATCCCGATTAGAGAAAGTGTTGACGCTGCGAAAGGAAAAAGGAAAGCGAAGATCTCCCAGAAGGGCCTGCATTCGATTAAATTCGGGAAGAACCTGATAGATATCAGCGCTTTGGAGCAGTTAGTGGACATGAGCCAGACAAACGCCATAGGAGATGCGATTGTGTATTCGAAGCGCTATATGGACGGGGTGAAGACGCTTAGGGAAATTACGAGCCTCGTGATGATGGATATAGCCAGAAACGGATTAGATGTGCTGAAAAAGAAAGTTGCCGGGGACTATGCCGAGTTCAGAAGTCTTGAGCTGGCTGCAGCGATTAACAGGCTGAGGACGCTTCACATGGAGCAGAAAAAATGAGGAATTTTTTAACCACGAATTAACACGAATAGGCGCGAATGAAAGGATAAAGAATTGCCGCGGCTCCTTTGGAGCCTTGCAAAGATAAATTACCACCCCCGCCTTTAATTATTTTGGGTTCAGCAATTATGTATCTGGAATTAGCAACACTTCTGCCCTTGATCTAATGAGACCTAATGCTCACTTGCTCGCATTCGTTCCCCCTCAAGGGGGAGGAGATTAAACTGCTTAAGGTAGGAAACTTAATATTCTATTTTATTAACCCGAGTAGGCGGCGACAGTGTTTTGCATTACTTCGACGTTACCCTGCTTGCCTGCCGGGCTTGGCACGATGATCGGTAGGTCAACGCCTGCTTCCCTGAAGGCCTCTAGTCTTTCGCGGCAGCGCTCGGGCGGGCCGATGAGTGCGACAGAGTCTAGCATTTCGTCTGTGAACACGTCAGCCGGTTTTTCACCCGCGCGTACTTTAGCGATTTCCCCTTCAAAGCCGTTATTTATCATGAGCCTCTGATAGAACGGGAAGTTTAGATAAGGCGAGAAACCTTTTTTGCCTGAGACCCTGGCAAGATCTAGGTCTTCAGAGACAACGGAGGGAATACCCAGAGTGATGTCTATGTCCGAGGGATCGCGCCCGGCTGTCGCCGCGCCGTCTGCTACATAGTCCTTTAGCTCTTTTATGTACTCGGGTGTAGACATATAGGGCATAAGACCGTCGGCGACTTCGCCCGCCAGAGTGGCGGCGCCTTTTGTGAGGCCCGCGATATATACGGGAACTTTCGGGAGCTCTCTTTTAAGTGAGAGCTGGGCCGCCGTGCCGTCCATGAAGGCCTTCACCTGGCCCACGTAGTCGCGCATTGAATCGACAGGGTCGCCCATGTCTATCTCGTAGCGGTCGTTTACGGGCTTGTGGCTGACGCCGAGCCCAAGGACCATACGGCCGTTTGTTATTTCCTGAATAGTAAGCGCTGTGGCCGCGCACATGACTGCCTGGCGCATATAAATATTAGTAATCCACGTACCGACGTTAATGCTTGATGTGGCCTCGGCGAATACCTGAGCGTTGGTAAGCGCGCTGAAAGGCGGCACTTCGGGTGAGAATATCGCCTCAAACCCTCCTCCCTCGGCTTCGTTCGCGAGGGCGCGAAGGTCCGAAACGCTGCATCCCCAGACAGGGGATATGGTTGCTATTCTAGGCATATGAGCTCTCCTTTAATCTGTAATATCAATACTGGTTTATCACGTCCCGGTAGTAGTCAGGACGTAGAAGATTCTCATCCCCTTTCTCAATTACTGATTTTATTTCCCTGAGCACCTTTTCCTTGTCCTCGGGGAATTTGGCTTTAATCGCAAGATAGTTGGAAATGTGGTTAGAAAAGAAATAGCCGTCGGTAAGCTCTGTGTTCTCTACGAGAACCTCAAGCTCTTTTATCATCTGGAATTTATCGGGGAGCTCGAACTCACCCCTTTGCATTTCTTCAAATAGAGGGGCCCCTGGACGAACCTGAAGGGACAAAGCGCCTACGTATTCTGGGTCTGCACCAGTTAGCAGCTTGCCCGTGGCCTCTGCGTGCTGAAGGCTACGGTCTACACCGCCCATACCCAAAAGCACCATGGCAGAGTTCTTTATGTCTGCTTCTTTTAACATTTTCGACGCCCTTACAGTCTCTTCGTGATTGGCGCCTTTTTTAATTCGCTCTAGCACTACGTCGTCCCCGCTCTCAAACCCTATGTAGACCATGTCGAGGCCGTGCTCGCGGAGCTCTTTTAGATTTTCCACACCCTGACGCAGTATGTCGCCCACATTTGCGTACATTCTGATTCTCTCTATAGCGGGATTCTTATCCTTTAAGTAATCCATAATCTCTATAAGCTTTTTCTTGGATAAAACGAGAGCGTTTCCGTCCGCTATAAAGACTCTGTCGTCGATAAGACCCTTCTCAGACGCATCGTCTATGATCGCCTTGATTTCGTCCATCGGCCTCACCCTGAACTTCTGCTCGTCCTTACGGTACATAGCGCAGTATGTGCAGGTATTGTGGGAGCAGCCGATGGTGGCCTGGAGTATGTAGCTTTTGCCTTCGCTGGGCGGCCTGAAAAAAGGCTGGACGTAATCTATCATACTTATAAAGTAACGACTCCCTAAATATTATCAAGTAAGCTCCGCTGACTTTACAAAACCAAAGAGGCCGTTATAATGTTGGCGCTATGACAGAGAAGAAAAACGAATCTCCATTTAAGCTTGAACCACACGAGAAGGAAGGAATGTGGTACATAATCGGTGTTGTAGTGCTGATCGCACTTATTGCGACACTTGCTTCACTCACGCACGTCGTGCTTCATCCTTAGGCGGCTAAGTAGACACCAGCCACCCCATTATTACCGCTATTATGCCCTCTGAGCTAAGGGTCTTGCCGGTATTATCCTTATACTCATACCCTGTATTAGTTCTTGAAAAGCTTATTTTTATGAGTTGAAGTGATTTATTAGTATTTGCTTGTATGTTACTGTCATTACTTCGCAATTTACCAATCACAGTTATTAAATCCGGGTCCTCGTCAAAGAATACGGCAAGCCTGCCGGGAGCCACGATTGCAAGCCCCCCTCTTCTGCCCGGAATGCTGAGAAATATTTCGAGAAAATCGGCCGACAGCTCGTAAACCGCTAGCGCTTCTTCATTTGCCGACTCGTTGTATATGCACACCCCTTCTTTAGAAATTCTAAGAAACTCATCAAGAACCGCCCTGAAATCAGCATCCTTTTCCCGAGTTAGACCATGTGGTTTCGCCGTCTGCTTGGGTCTTACCTGAAATTTTTCAGTCAGCCTTTTTATTTCTTCTTTAAATTCATCGCTCATAAGCTATCAGTCATTCCTTCATCTCTTCCATTAAAGCGCTCAAATCTGTGTCCGGGTCGGACAATCTGTCTACATACTTTCTGAAATCCAGGTCTTTCATTGCGACAAACTCGCGAACAGCCTTTATGTCCTTTCCGCCGGGGTTGATGAGAAGCGCACCTACTAGCCTCTTGTCTTTTAATGAGAAAGAACCGGTGGGTTTATCGTCACCCCCCCTGACTATGTGCTCGTTT
>DEIM01000081.1 GCA_002352485.1 Candidatus Dadabacteria bacterium UBA2774 | reverse complement strand
GCAATTGAAGAGCTGGTAAGATTAGCCGACAAAGAGGCTTACTACAGAGACGACAATCTCCAGCTCAGGTTCTCACTCGATGAATCAAGCTATGTTATCGGCACAAGGGAAGACGGGATTGTTTATTTATCCGTGTACTTCGGATTCGAGATGGGATTTAAATTTTACTTAGAGAAAGACGGGTCCGTTCTCCTAGACCAGGGGAGCACTGCCGATCTAATAGAGTACTCAGGCCCCGGGCAAGTGTTAGATGTAATCGATAATGCAGGCGAAGCGTTACTAACACTGGGTAGAGCGGCCATAGAGGCCGGAGACTACGAGTTTAAAACCATGGAAGAGGTAAGCGAAGAATTCAGAAAGATAAGAGAGGGGGATATAAAGGACGAGGGTGAGAAACATTGACCCTTCTTATCAGCACCTATGTTATAGAATAAATACTCCCCACGGCAAGTTTGTTTGAGAAGCTTTACTTCCATTTAATATTACAGCCGATGCTCGGTATCTGTTCCTCGCTTACAGACTCGTCTTCCAGTATCCGGTCAAGGGCGTCTCTCAGATGCTCCCCCGTCACCGGCTTTCCGTTTCCGGGTCTGGAATGGTCCATCTGTCCCCTGTATACACACAACAGGTCCCCGTCGAATATGTAGAAATCGGGGGTGCACGCCGCGTCATACGCCCTGGCAACTTCCTGGCTTTTATCAAATAGATAAGGGAACGTGTATCCGAGTCGCTCGGCATCGAGCTTCATGTTCTCGGGCGAGTCAGCAGGGTAGTTCTCTACATCGTTTGAGTTTATCGCGATGAACGAGACACCCCTGTGCGTGTAATCGTTTGCCAACTCCACTAGCCCTGTTTGTACGTGCTTAACATAAGGGCAGTGATTACAGATGAACATGATTACTGTCGCTTTTTCGGACTTCAGGTCATCTAAGCTGTACTCTTGTTCATTCACAGCACACCAAAGCGTAAAATCCGGCGCTTTAGTTCCAAGCGGAAGCATGGTCGAGGGTGTTAACGCCATTTCTTTCTCCTTATATATTTATTCATAGCGTCAATTCTTATCGTCTGAAAATCCGATCCTCTTATGCGAGCCGTCACAGAAAGGCTTATTTTCCGAAGCCCCGCACCTACAGAGATAATAGGGGTTATCTTCCGAAAGCTTCATTTCATCTTTCACTTTAAGCTCAATTGCGCTAGAGACCTCAAGCGGTCCGTTTTGGGTCACGCAGATACGACTCTCACCCTCAGTGACCGGATGCTCAGCCGCATCTTTATCTACTTTATCTGTAAACCCTATTTTCTTGTGGGTCCCGTCGCAGTAAGGCTTATTAGAAGAGGCTCCACACCTGCAAAGCGCTACCTTAGAACTTATCTCAAGGTCTTCGTCCTTTGAATTACTAAGCTCTTTAAGTCCGTCTACAATGTATGGCCCGTCGTCCAAAACACCGATATTTGCTCTATCACTCATGCTCTCCTCCATGCTTACTTATGATATATAGCTATATGATAAATAGTAACTGACATTGTTATAGGAGCATAACCTCCAATACTTTCAATTATCGCTCTCAAATCTATGGCCATCGGCATAATAAGCTAAAATTCAATTACCGGAGGTAATTTTATAGAATTAAAAAAACCACTTGACAGACCGGTCTGTCTATTTTATAATTTGAAATATGCAGCAGCAAATAAAGCTCTCTAGCAGGGAAAGGATAATAAGCACGGCCAATGACCTGTTTTACCGTCAGGGCTATCACCAAACCGGCATAAATCAGATAATCGAGGAATCAGGAGTTGCTAAAGCTACTTTCTACAGCAACTTTAAGTCGAAGGAAGAGCTTTGTATCGAGTATTTAAGGGAACGAGCCCGAATGGATACAAACGCGACAAAAAATATGATTAACGGAATTCAAGACCCCTATGAAAGGTATATGGCTATAATAAAAGGCATTCTGGGCTATATGGTAGAGACTGATTTCAGAGGCTGCGCCTTCGGAAACATCGCGGCTGAGATTACAGAGTCCTCAAACCCTATCCGAAAAGAAGTAAAGCATCACGAGGACGGGTTTCGTTCTATTCTGAAAGATGTAATTACGGACTTAAAGAACTCAGGTCCCAAGTACCAGAAGATTGATGTCGATCAGTTAGTAGATTCCTACAACCTCATTGTCGAAGGCGCAGTAGTCATGGGAAAGATTTACAATGATACATGGCCGATCGAAAGGGCCGTAGTTGCTGTAGAGAAATTGGTAGAATAATTTTTTAGCAAATTCCAGACAGACATGTCTGTCCAGAGGAATCTAACTTACAGGAGGAATTAAATATGTCTGGTAATAACAAAAAACCATTTAACGAGAACCGCTCTGAGCAGTTCGCTGTAAAAATATTGGCCGTATTAAACAACGGTGCACTGAGCTTGATGATTTCAGTCGGTCACCGTACGGGACTATTCGATACCATGAGCGGGCTTCCGCCTTCAACAAGTCACGAGATTGCAGAGGCTGCAGGATTAAATGAGCGCTATGTAAGGGAATGGTTGGGCGCCATGACCACAGGCGAGATAGTAGAGCACGATCACGAAAACAATACCTTCTCTATTCCTGACGAATACTCAGTCTGGCTCACCAGGGCCGCAGCTCCCAATAACATGGCAGTTACAAGTCAGTGGATATCTCTGCTTGGCAGTGTTGAAAGTAAAATAGTCGAGTGCTTTCACAAAGGGGGCGGTGTGCCATATGAGGCCTATGAGCGTTTCCACGAAGTGATGTCCGAGGAAAGCCATCAAACCGTAATAGTACCGCTCATAGACGATTTGTTGCCATTGGTTCCCGGTATCAGGGAAAAGCTAGAGACGGGGATCGAGGTGCTGGACGTAGGTTGCGGAAGCGGATACGCCATGGCAGAGATGGCTAAGGAGTTTCCAAATAGCCATTTTACAGGTTATGACTTATCTCCCGAGGCCATAGAGCGGGGCAAAGAAAGGGCAAAGGAGCTTGGGCTTAAGAACATTAATCTTGAAGCGAAAAATGTGGCTGAGTTTAATGACGAAAAAAAGTTTGATCTCGTCATGACCTTTGACGCCATACATGACCAGGCAGACCCCGCATGCGTGCTTTCCAACATCGAGAGAGCTCTCAAGGACGATGGAGTCTACTTTATGCAGGACATTGCGGGCTCAAGCCACGTACACAATAATATGGACCACCCAGTTGGCACTCTCCTATACACAACTTCATGCATGCACTGTATGAGCGTATCTCTCGCTCAGGAAGGAAAAGGACTTGGCGCTATGTGGGGAAAGGAGATTGCCTCGGAGATGCTCAGGGAAGCCGGTTTTGGAGAAATTGAAATTAAGGAGCTACCGCACGACCCGATAAACTACTACTATATCAGCAGGAAATATCAACGCGCTTGAGGTCTTGGATCTTCTTCCGGGGCCTCTCTGGCATCGTTGACAGGAAGCTCGGGCACGTCTTCTCTATCCGATTGGCTACCTTCATCTGTATCAACAGCATCGTCTGGCCCGTACCATTCATCATACGGCAGATTCCCTTCATCCTGCACCATAATAGGCTCAGTATTGTTAGTATTATGTTCAGCTAAGGCAGCTCCGGAATAAAGACATAATGTCATTAATGTGAAGATTGCGATTTTAAACGTTTTTCTCATAATTCGATCTCCATTTAAAGAAATTTATTATGGCCCAGGCGTTGGCGTGGGGTCAAGTATCGCATTACAGTTAGTACCGTCCCACCTGCCTACAATAACCCTCAGGCCCGCCGCAGCGGTTACTCCAACCTCACCGCACTTATCTACTTTAGCTCCGGCATCCGGAAAGATAGTAAGAGTTTCAACATTAGCATCCGCCCTGAAATCACTTCGCATACCGGAGGGTGAAAAAGATATTGTTAAAGGTCCTGTAGCCACGTTTGCGCTCATAGCTATATTAGAATTAGTAGACCCTAACTTTTTCGTTTGCGTATTCTGCATACACCAATTACTCGAGCCAACGTTACTATCTCCTCTTTCCAAAATCAAATTAACCGTCTCGTCACCTGAAGTGTAATCGGTATACGAATTGCATCTATCACAATCGGGATCCGTACTATCAACGCTCGTACAATTTGCAAATACCAATCGATATTCCACACCTTGTCTTGAAGAGTGCATCTTTGCAAGGTTAAGGCTTGTGCCTACACTATTGGTTATCTCATCCACAGATCTCCTTAAAGCAACATCCCCGGAAAAGTACGTAGCACCCATGAGCAGCACAAGACCAGTCACCGAAACTACTACTAATAGCTCTATCAAGCTAAATCCTTTTTTTTGATTAAGATAATCCATAACGTTACCGCCCCTATAGAAGCTCTTCCCAGAATAGAGTTTGTGTTCTGGTGGGCAATGGAGGGAGCTCCCAAACTATAAACTGCGATCCGCCGGCTACAGGACCACCCGTAAATGCAACTGACATCAACACAGAGCCCCTTGTCCCAAAGGTCAGCTGGGCAGGGGTAGGCATTCCTTCAGCAACTGTCGCTCCTGCTGCTACTGCTTTTTGAGCGCTCGTTCCTTCCAATAAATCGCTGTTTTTAACACCTGGAATACGCACAAAAGCAGGTTCCCCGGTGATAAAATCAAGCGCAAAAATTCGTCCCAATCCGGTGCCTCCCGAGCAAGGGTCGGTCGAATCTGTTTCTGGTGCAAATGTTGTAAAAATAAGCACTCTGTTTATTACTACCGGAACTCCGAAACCTTTCTCACCCTCTTGAGGGTCAGCCAGATTACTCGGGAATTTAACTAAAAATTCTCCCTGATCCGCACCAAAACTTCCGCTTGTTGAAGTAACAAATTGCTCATCAATACCGCTTTGCTCCTCAAGCTCTATAACTTGTCCCGCAGATATTAAATCACTAGCAGTCCTGGTTGTACCACCTCCAATAGCGGAGCCGCCCGCGAGAAAGGACGGTATATAACCATCAATAAAATTATAAAGTTTTCCGGCTTTTGTGATACTGCTCGGGTCTCTTCTGTCGCCGGTCAGAAATATTAAATGTCTCCTGCCTAGATCATCTAGCACAATCGTAGGTGCAAAATATATAGGCTCGAGATTATTTTGCGGAACAGTAGCGCCCCCTTCATTGTTCTCGCACTCTGCATCGGTATTCGCGCAAAATGCAATCTCTCCTGTCCAATCATCAGCCACGATATTCAGGGTTCCATCCCGTCCACTCTGAGCTAGGCTCCCCGTAACCGTTATGGGATCGGAGATATCAAACCGCCACATTCTTCCGCATGTGTCTCCTACATAGGCAAGGTCCATATAACCATCTCCGTTAATATCAAAAGCCCCCACACGACTTGCAACGTCGCAAACCATCTGATCTGCGTTGTCGGGTGCCGAGGCTCCCGAAGGGATGGAATTGGTAGGATGAAACTTGAATATTTCCTTACCCGTAGCTATATCGACCACAGCAAAAGCGTTGCCCACATTCACACCGTCTGTAGGATCATCATCCACCGGGTCGAGTCCCCCTCCGACAAACATTACCCACCTATCTACTGTAGTTGTCGTCCCCGAGTCCGTTACCTTCAACCTGATCCTTCCCATTGAAGGCGTTGACCAGGAGTTTCCGAAATCAGGATCGAACAAAGTCCATAAATGCGTAGGAAATTCGAGCACATCCGAACCGTTGTCCACATGCTCGTGCAACGCATCTGAATCTCCGCAGTCGGTACCGCATGCCGGGTTTGTCACATCAAGTGCAGTGAAGGCTCCACCGCCGTTTCTTGAGCCTGCAAGCAAAACGGTGTGCCATTCTCTTCCGCAAAGATCTATTTCCCCGTCAGGGGTGTTTACGGACCCGCTGCATATCTCGGCAGTTTCCGGTATACCGTTTGCAAATCCATCAATAAAAACATCCCCGATTATTGGAGAGCCGTCCGAAAAAGACCTTTGTGTTATGTTATCAAGCACAAATGTTTTGAAGTCTCCGGTCCTGTAATCCGGTGGAGGCGGTGTACCGAATACTATATCTGCAGGTGAATCCGCATCAGCAATCGGAGTGGCAAGTGAATCCGGAAGATACGTAGGTATAGCAAACCCAAAAAGCTCATGCCCTGTGCCTTCATCAAAGAACGGAAATGCCTCTTCTTTTAATGTAAACGGGTTGATTTTATCATCTTGCTGAGCGCCCTCTACGTTAGGGTCTCTGAACTCTCCCGCGTGAAACGCGTGAAGAATTCCGTCATTAGCCCCTACATATACGACTGCCGAGCGGTCCTTAAAATTGACGGCAAACTGCTGATAGCCGGCATCGAAGAAAAGCGGCGAGGGCGATCCAACAACTGTCGGATTTGAATGGAAAATGTCTCCTAAACGGACGGAGCATGTGGCCAAATCACCGAAATCCCCATTTCCGTCTTCATCGTCCGGGTCGGGGCAGTTAAAACCCATTGAACTAAATGGATCTTCACCGTCGTCCTGTCTTGACTGTGATTCGAGAGAAGGCTCTCCCATAGGGTCACCTACAGTAGCTATTCCCGTATTACCTACAAAAAGATTTAGAATTTCGTCTCTAATACAATTCTTAACGCAAGCTATACAATCTGTATTTGTTGTATCGGCACAGTCTACAACCGAACTATCAAGCTTTTCACAGCTGGTTGTCGGACCGGCTTCAGGCATGCAAAAATCCGGTATGGGATCGGTTACGTCCGAATCTCTTATGCCAAACTGTCCCGGCTTTATAGGCTGATTGCCTTCATCTTCCTCAAGAGCAAACGGCACTAAATCTCCTATATACCTGATTACGCCATTAGACGTATCAAAATCAGGCGGCTCGAACGGATGATCTTCCGGCACGGCCGGGTCAAAGAGGCTCAAATCAGGCGCCTCTACCGTAAAAAGATTTCTCGGCGAGGCTACTAAGTCTCTTTCAGCAAGCTCTCTGCCGCCATCCCAGAAAAACTGCTTTGCATTTTCGTTAAGTGTGCCGTCATCTGAAAAGATGGCCAGGCTCTCCACTACCGACACATTATCGAGGTCGGCACCGGAAGGAGGCCTACGAATAACTTCCTTACTCCCTACGTTATCCGGCACGTTTACAAATCCAAATACACCCAGTCTTCCCTGCCAAAAACGCTCGGTAGTAAGGGGGGTTAATATAGAAAGGTAAATTCTATCCCTCAGCGCCACGGCTGTAGAGGATTGAGGTGCTGCAGGTGAAACGCCCGAAGTGCTGAACACTTTGATAAAGTTGGTTATTTCCTGAAGTGCAACTGTCAATTCTTCAGCGTTATTTACGAAAAATGCGAAATCTTCAAGCTTCTTATCGTTATCGTTAAAGGGCGCTCCGGTTTCGAAAAAGGTATTACCAAATATATCGTCACCTTGAAAATGGCAATGACCGGATTCGCTTCTGTCAGCGGATTTGCAATCTTGCAGATGGGCAAGCGCAGGGGTAACGGAATCTATACCGTTAACCTCAGCCAATTCCTTGAACACATCAAATTCTGCGCTCTGAGGGATAATCGCTCCGTTATCCATGCTTACGTTTCCCGGTACAGGGAAACCGTCAGGCCCTATATGCTCAATGATACCCTGTGTGTGAGTACCTCCGGCAAGGGCCATAGCATTAAGGGTCCTTTTAGCAGCCGGGTCCTGTATTCCGAGTCCTATTACAAATGTTAGAACCTCTTTTTTAAATGTTTGACCACGGTTTGATACGGGATTTCTGGTATAGTAGGTCCTTAAGTTGCTAACCGCCTGTACGGAGCTCCTCCGGTTTGCGTTAGTGGTCAAGCCTCCTGAAGTCTGACTGCTTCCCGAGGGACCACTCGGCTCACCCGAACAGGTGTCCTCACCGTCAGTCAGTATAATTACAAATTCCGGTCTGCAATCGATAGCGGGGTCTGACTGGAGCTCCACTTTGTAAGCCCCTAAAGCGTCGTTGTTAATCACGTTGCCGCCCTGTGAGCCGTTTCCGTTGCTGTCGTCAAATCCTAGGACCCACGCAAGAGGAGTACCCCCGTCGCCCTCTTGTCTCCTGAAGAACTTCCATACGTCTCTAAGATGACTTTGACTGGCGCCGGCAAACCCTCCCTGCGCGAGTCTAAAGGTGTTCGAGTCTGTGCAACCGTCCCAATTCCCTTCACCGGAATAAGATAACGGACGAAGCCTCACGCCCAAGGCATCACCATCATCATCGGTAAGCTCACGTATTAATGGTTTATTGCTTTGCCCGGTCAGAGGCAGCTTTTTTGGACTATCTTGACTTCTGGCAATCGTCCGAACGTTTCTGAACGGTGTGGTCATAAAATCCTGACAACTAATAGAGTTGTTGACTCCGTCAAAGAGCTTAGTCGGGTCATTGCACATCTTAGACGCAAGCGAGTCGTCAGCGTCGAGGAAATCAAAAACAACGCTAAGCGTCATATCCAGACGGCTTGTTCCGTAGGCAGGCTCCCCTTGGCAATAAGGCGGGTTATCGGTACCGCCTGTACAGTTTTCGAGTTTATTTATATCTATTGCCTGCGAGTTCAGCATACATGCCCTGAAATCGGTGTACTCATCTGAGAGATCGCATGCGTAGTCGTTAGCAGAATTACTGTCATCATCTGCGGTGCAAGAGTCCGCAGAGCATTCCGTCAGCCCCGCCCTCGCATCCAGCGCCGCCGCAGCCCCTTCGAATTCCTGACTACCGTTGGGGGCAGTGCCGTCATTAACACCGCATCTGTCATCGGAAAATGGTTCATAGTTGCCATCGTTGTCCCCGCACCATAGATCGATCACGTCCTCTATTTCCGGGTCGGTTAATGCTCCCGAGTCATCTATGCACTGCATAAAATTATCAAACTGCTCCTGGTTATCGCAGGTGCCAAAACCCCTTATGCACGTTTTGGAGCCGCAGACCGATACGTTTGATACGTTCTCAGCGCAGTGAGCAGCTAAGGCCCACTCTGTGAAGCCATTACAGCTTCTCCCACAGTGAAGACTCTCGCACTCTGTCAAAGTTCCCTCATCAATGTCCCAGTTTCCTACTTGCGAGCCGCCGAAAGCCCTGGCCATGGAACCAGACAAATCCATAATGAACAGCGCATTTGGCTGTCCGCCCACTACCTGTGATATTATTATGTTAAGGTCTTCAACTTCGTTCTTAGTTATAGGATCAGCCTGTGCGCCGTAAACAATTAACAAAAGCAGTATTACGCAAAAATTCAGCGCTTTATATATACCGAATCTATGAATATTTTTATAAACTCTATCAGTCATCATCACTCCGAAACCTATAGATCAATTTTCACTCCTTACTATTG
>DEIM01000202.1:3487-6841 GCA_002352485.1 Candidatus Dadabacteria bacterium UBA2774 | reverse complement strand
AGTAATACCCAAAGTACCCGCTCGCCGTGCATATCACCCCAAGAGCAAGCTCGGCATATATAGTTTCCTTAGTCCAGGGCGTCTGAAGCGGGCTTTCAAATATAAACGCGACTGCGGTTAATATCACCGCTCCAAGACCCAGAAAATAAGTTGTGGTTATGACAGGATCAATCCCCTTTGCCCATTTCCCTGCCAAGATGGCGTTTACGGCTAAAAACGCGAACCCCGCAGTTATAAAGAGCACACCCAATACCGTCGATCCGTCGGCAAATATTCTATCGAATCCGATTACCAGAGATATTCCATAGATACTCAATAGCAGTCCGAGCAGACCGATAACACGAAACTTTTCGACTCTAAGGATCAGCACGAGAATTATAAAAGTGAAAAGCGGCTGCATAGTCACCAGCACAGACGCCAGGCCCACACTTATGTGCTCTTGACCGAACCCAAGAAAGATCCACAGAAGCGCAATTCCGAGTACCGCGAACACGAGAAACCTGCCAATATATTTAAAGTGTCCTGCGAGGTCCTTCCGGGTTATCAGCGCGGCTATGAAAAGTGTCAGAAACGCCGTCAGCGCCCTCCCCGCCATGACAGTTATGGGCGGAATAGTGCTCTCGTTAGTCTTTATGAACAAGATTGCTAACGCCCAAACAAAGGCTACAGATAGAAGTACAATGAAATTTTTCAGCACCTCATCCTCACTTCCCCCTCCTCTTCTCCCAATTAATAACATAAACCCCTGCGATGATTAGCAGCACCCCCAGTATCTGCGTCATGGCCACCATCTCACCGAGCACAAAATAACCGGCAATCAGCCCGAACACGGGGATGAAATAGAAGATGAAAGTGGAAAAATATACTCCGGTCTTATTTACCAAGTAGTAGTAGCCGAAATACCCGCTAGCTGTGGACAATACGCCCAGGCCGAGCTCGCTAAGCACATTTTTTTTCGTAAGAGGAAACCTTAGAGGACTTTCGAAAATGGAAGCAAGCACGATTAATATAATCGCGCCGATACCCAACAAATATGCGGTCGTAACGACTGGGTCAATCCCCTTTCCCCATCTGCTAACCAGTATCCCGCCTACTGCGAACATCACAAACCCGCTACCGATCAATAAAAACCCGCCGACTGTCGTGCCGCCGGCCAGGATAGTTTTTAGCTCGACCACAAGCACTATACCCATAACGCCCAACAAGAGCCCGCCTAGGCCGATGAAGCTAAATTTCTCCTCTCTGAGTACAAACACCAGGATTATGAACGTTAGCAGCGGCACCGTTGTAACCATCACAGAGGCGACCCCGGCGTTTATATATTCCTGCCCTTCTGACAGAGCCACCCATAGGCTTACAATGCTTAAAAGCGATAATACCAAAAACTTACCTATATGCTTAAAGTTCCCGAGCAAGTCTTTTTTCAAGATTATCGCTGGTACTAACATACATATGAAAGCTATGACAGCGCGCCCCGCGATTATAGTTAACGGCCCTACGTGCGCGACTTCCTCGACCTTTATGAATATGAACGTGAACGCCCAGACGCAGGCTATGTATAAGAGTAGAATGACGTGAAATAGCAAAGCTTCACTCCTTCCTGAACTTTTCTCTATTAATCAAATACACACCGACAAAAACGACCAGGATTCCGGCAACTTGAGTAACGGTTATCTTCTCCCTAAACATAAGAAACCCTCCAACAATTCCTACGACCGGCATCAGGTAAAAAGTCATCGAGGAAAAAAACGCCCCTGCTTTGTTCAGCAACCAGTAATAAACGACAAACCCGCTCGCAAAACTGAACACACCCATCACTATCTCCGCCGCCGAATTGGTCAGGGTCAGTTCTGTCTTTAGCGGACTCTCGAATATGAATGCAAATATCCATAAGAACACGGTCGCCATCCCCGTGTAATACGCGCTCGATACAATCGGGTCAGTACCGCTAGCAAGCCTGGGTGCAAGGATGCCGTTTACCGCGAACACGCTGAAACCCAAGATTATTAAAAGCGAGCCTATAAGTATTGAGCTCCCGCCCAAGATGTTATCAACCCCAACTACCAACACGAGCCCGACAACACCGACAACAAGCCCCAAAACACCGACTATGCTGAATTTCTCAGTTCTTGTGATAAATACAGTTATTATGAATGTTACCAAGGGCGACACAGTAACCATCACAGTCGCAAGCCCGGCTGATATATACTTCTCTCCAAATGCGACCGTAATCCAAAGAATCACAATTCCTAATAGGGCAAACACTAGGAACGCAAACCAGTGCTTCGCGTGCCCGGCAATATCCCGCCTCAGCACAAGCGAAAGTATCAGTAGGGCTAAAAACCCCACCAAACACCGCCCCGCCTGCACGGTTAAAGGCGCAATAGTTTCTTCCGCGAATTTTATGAGTACGAAGGCTGAGCCCCAGGCAATGGAAACGTAAATCAGGGCCAGAAAATTAAGGAGCATATACCGACTATATCACTCGGCCATACGCTTATCAAGAAATTCTACTACTTCAGATGCTTCCACTTCAAGCGTCCACACCCTGTGCTCCCCATCCTCTGCTGAAACGAATTTATGGTCCACGCCAGCTTCCTCAAGCGCGCTCACAAATTCCCTTGCCTGCGTCCACGGCACGATACAATCGTCTTTACCGTGCGCAATAAATACGGGCGGGTCCGAGCTGTCAAGATATGTAGCGGGGTTTGCCTGCTTCACATCCTCTTCTTTACACCCGTCCACGTTGTAAGTCGTTGGATCCACATTCTGGCAGTCCAGGAGATACAGCACCGGGCTTGAGTAATTGGGTTTCGGGCACCTGCCTTTGTCAATCGACTTTTGCTTTTTTTGGGCCAGAGTTTTCATATTATACGGCCCATAGAAAAGCACTGCCGCCGCAACGTTTGAAGGAACTCCGGGGTTCTCAGAGCCCTCGAGCACCGGCACTCCGGAAGAAAGCGCCACCATTGCCGCCAGGTGTGCCCCTGCGGACTCTCCGCCGACAATTATTTTCTTTGGATTCACGCGGAGCTGCTTCGCGTTTAACCTGACCCACCTCACGACAGCCTTTACGTCGTGGACAATAAACGGCCATGGGGCGTTCTCATCGTCCGCGAGCCTGTAGCCCGCAGAAATCAGGTTGTATTCCCCAACCGATGCAATCTCATACGCAATCGGGTCGATCCACTCCCTCGAGCCCTTCACCCAGCCCCCGCCGTGAAACCATATAAGCACGGGACGAAGCCCCGGGCGTGAGCTCAGATATTTGTAAAAATCGAGCTTTTGTTTCTCGTCGCCGTCCTCAACGTACGAATACGTCACGGGTTTTGCAAGCTTAACATCCAAAAGCTC
>DEIM01000202.1:0-3383 GCA_002352485.1 Candidatus Dadabacteria bacterium UBA2774 | reverse complement strand
CCTGAATCCCGGTCAGGATTATAATTAGCGCTAGTGTGAAAAAATTTAACGATCTTATCATATAAAAATTCTACCTTACTTCACTGACTATTATATCTTTAATATTCTCAGTACACCTTAAGCGACTTAGACATTACCTCGTTAATCGGTCCGTAATAATCCTTTTTGACCTCAGGATACCTGAATTCATAAATTATATAGACGTCGTCGATAAGGTATCTTTTAATATTGTACACAGTACCCGCATGCACTCCGGTCACTGTGAACATTTGGGCTTTTTCATCTAGATTATTTTCAGCAACCTCGCCGTTTTGCGCCTGCTCAAACGATTGCTCCAATGTGACGTCAGAAGTGTTGAACTTCGCATAGGTTTTAAGTATCGCGCTTTCGTCTTGCGACTCAAATATCTGCCCGTACCCGTTTGCCGTCTCGCCCTGAGCGATCAGCACCTTCTCAGGATACTCGACTTCAAACCCGAACTTTTTATTCACATAAGTAGCATTTTGGTTTTCCGTCTTCTTAGCCACGTCTGTTTCAGAACCGCAGCTTATAATAAACACAGCAAGCATGCAAAATACCGATAGTATCAGTTTCTTCATTACAAATACATCTCCATAATAGTATGAGTTTAATCTCGGCTGTAATCAGACTGAGAACACAATCTCTAGGGATAATATTATACACAACATCAAACACATTGTTTATAGGTTTTTATCACTAGGCAAGTCTTTGCGTGCAAAGTACAAGAATCTAATTAAATCCCCCATTTGCAAAAGGGGGTTTAGAGGGGATTATTCTCTTTTGTCTTTTTTCATTCCCCTACCCTCTAAGGAGGGAAGATTAGATGGGGTGTGTAATTCATCCTGCATCAATTAGTGTTCATTAGTGTAAATTCGTGGCTAATACCTAGATGTCATTACTTCCCCAAATTCTCATCCAGAAAGTCCACAACCTGCTGCGCACTCACATTTAGCGTCTCAACATCATGCTCTCCGCCGTTCGTAACGGAAATCTCATTCGGTACATTTGCTGAATTTAGAGCGTTCTGCAGATCAAACACCTGCCGGAACGGTACGAAACAATCATCTGTCCCGCTTGCGGCAAATACCGGCGGGTCCGCCCCGTCCACATGCGTTACCGGGCTTGCCTCCATAAGCTCCATAGCGCTGCATCCACTCAGAGGGTCGAGCACATTATCCGGCACAGGGCAATCAAGCAATGCCCACACGGCAAGCGGATTAAGAGTATCAACGCTGCAAGTCCCATCCAGCACCAAATCTAGCCCCTGATCTACAATAGTATCAAACTCATATGGACCGTAGAAAAGTACCGCTCCCGCCACATCCGAACTCGCTCCTGGGTTAACACTACCTTCGAGCTCCTGCACACCGGCTGATAATGCTATCATAGCAGCCAGGTGCGCACCGGCAGATTCACCGGTTGTAATAATGTAATTCGGGTCTATGTCGAGCATTTCTGAATTCAGCTTCAGCCATCTTATTGCGGACTTCACTTCGTGTATCATCCCGGGCCATGGGTCCTGAGAACCTGCAGGGTCTGCCAGCCTGTAACCGACCGAGACGAGATGAAATCCCGCAAGCTCGGCAATCTCAAAAGCTATCGGCTCGATATTAGTTTTATCGTTAATGACCCAACCCCCACCGTGGAACCATACAAGTACCGGTCTTTTGCCCGCTTCAATAACCCCTCTCGATGCCTCTGTCGGCAAATCAACACCGGCAATGCGGTAAAAATCAACAGTTTGCCGCTCAGAGCCCCCCGTGACATAGGAAAAAGTTTCTGGATCATCGGGCAATGTACCCCCGCTCTCAACCAGGCCGGATCCACCGTCTCCACCACCCATATCACCACCCATGTCATCACCACCGTCCATTCCACCCCCGTCGTCGCCGCCTCCGTTATCACTATTAGATGTATCATCGCAGGCTACGACAGGCATCAGTATTAAGATCAGTGTTAGTACCATGAAAGCTCTCAACATCGTGCGCGGTATAGGTGCCGAATCGGTATTATTCGAAGAAATATGTGAAGATATATTTAGTTCCGCCATATAGTCACCCTCTTTATATTGGGATATATTAGTATTTTACTCGATATAAAACCGCAATGTTGCAACTATTTTTTGAATCACCTAAAATTTTTAGCCCTTCCTCAAATATATATCGCGTATATACCCTATTTCCGACTCATAAAAGATTGTTCCCATCAAAAAAGCACAATATAAAGCGCTTTAACATACTTAAAGTCGATTATTACCGGTCACGGGACCCTGGTTAAAGTAAAAACAAAATAGTTCACAGAGAATATTTAATAATCTACATTCAGTGTAATATTATGTATTAACAGCTACTTAGCTGTTATATCTTATATATACCTTATATTATTTCAAGCTCACCATAAAAGACTTAAAGTAAAGCGTTTCTCAAAATCACCCCTATTCTAGAATCTTCTTTAAGAATTTTTTATTGTCATTCTGAACAAAGAGAAGGATTTCATCCTTTGTTCTTTCGATTTCACCTCCCCCTTTCATAAACGAGGTACGACATACCCGTTCGTGCTGAGCCCAGTCGAAGTATGAACGGGTTTCTTTTTCTTCCCCCCTTTCTCAAAGGGGACTGTTTATCCTTCCTTAACTCTTTCGCGCCAATTCGTGCTTATTCGTGGCCGACTAAATCCATTTTCCTGTATAATTATCCAATGAATTTTCACACACTGGTCTTTATCTTAATCGCCGCCATAGCTATTGGCGCCCAGGCCCGGGAACGAGCAGTCGTAGCGACAGTGGGCTCCTCCCCAATCTACCTGGACGAAATAGGAGGCCCTAACGACCCTCAGGAAGGGGAGATAAAATTTGTGGATCCAAAAGGAGCTTCCGGTGGAAGTGACATAGACAGCCAGATTATACTCCTCAGAAAACGCATAAAGGACGAAGTACTCCGTCAGGAAATTCAGAAAAGAGCCATCTCCCCCTCAGATGAGCTTGTCACAAGAGAAATAAACTCCTATGCAGACCAGCAGTGGCGTCTCCTCTTTCCCACACCTGAAAAGAAAAAAGAAGTTCTCTCCAGAATGCAGCTCACGGGGCTTAAAATACTAGAGGGCCTTAATATATGGAGAGAGGACAAAGAAAAAGGGAATGAATTTGCCAAAAAGGAGTTAGAACCGCTCGGGATGAACGATGAGGCGTGGTCTTTCTACACAGAGAATGCCGAGGACCCGGTTATTCTGGGCAAGCTCAAGAAATGGGAAGACGTAGACAAAATGTCTGAGGATGAGATTAAAGAGTTCCTTTTCCTGACTAAAAACAAGGACCACAGAGAAAACATCAAGTTTATTCTGGCAAAAGATATGTTAAAAATAAG
>DEIM01000238.1:2769-3946 GCA_002352485.1 Candidatus Dadabacteria bacterium UBA2774 | reverse complement strand
TGCCAATTTCACCACCCGCCCTTGGGGTAGGGACTATATTATTCTATCTAATAAGCTAAGAATCAAGAGCCTATGGACAATAAACGTCCCCATTCTCTCAAAGCTTAATAAAATTAATGATTCAGGCGGTTTTTAGAGAGGCTTTTGCGTGTTGACAACATTAGGTCTTCATGTATCCTAGCACCTTTATCTATGGGTCTGAAATAACCAAAAATTTTTAACGACGCGGAGGTTTTACGGCAATGATTGTTGTAATGAAAAGTAGCGCAACGCCCGAGGAGATTCAAAACGCAAAGGACACGATGATCGAGCTCGGTTATCAGCCGCACCCGATCGAGGGCGTGCTCAGAACCGTCATCGGTGCAGTAGGAGACGAAAGAGGGAAACCAGAAGACGTCGAAACGCTCAGCATCCTGCACGGAGTGGAAAAAGTCATTCCCATTCTCCCCGCGCACAAGCTTGCCAGCCGCGAATTCAGACCCGAAGACACTCAGGTAAAAGTTGGAAATGTGGTAGTAGGGAACAACAAAATCCCGGTTATTGCAGGTCCATGCTCGGTAGAGAGTGAAGAGCAGGTTATGGAAATCGCGCGCGCCGTAAAAGAAGCTGGCGCAAGCATGTTCAGGGGCGGGGCCTACAAGCCGAGAAGCTCACCCTACACATTCCAGGGTATGGGTATCGAGGGGCTTAAGATCCTCGCAGCAGCAAGAGAGGAAACAGGGCTTCCAATTGTGACCGAAATATTAGACCCTCACGACCTTGACGCTGTAGTAAAATACGCTGACGTGCTTCAAATCGGTGCCAGAAACTCACAGAACTACGCACTATTAAAACAAGTTGGCAAATCCGGCATGCCCGTACTTCTAAAACGCGGCATGTCCACCACGATCAAAGAGTTTTTGATGTGCTCAGAATACATTCTCGCTGAAGGGAACGAAAACGTTATGCTGTGCGAAAGGGGTATACGGACTTTCGAGACGGCAACCAGAAACACCTTTGACCTAAACGCCATCCCGGTGCTTAAAGAAAGAACCCACCTACCTATAATCGCAGACCCGAGCCACGGCACGGGATACTGGCAGTACGTAACCCCAATGGCGCTTGCCTCAATCGCGGCAGGGGCGGACGGAATAATCATCGAGGTTCACAATAACCCTGAAATTGCCGTGAGTGACGG
>DEIM01000238.1:0-2708 GCA_002352485.1 Candidatus Dadabacteria bacterium UBA2774 | reverse complement strand
AAAGCTGTCGGAAGGGAAATATAGGCTTACAGCTTATATAACAAAAGGTTATTGCTATTGTTTGAGCTTTAGTCCTTTAGTCTGATCTTACCTTCGGCCACCATTCGGACTGCTTCGGGATATATTCTGTATTCCTCTTGTTGAATCCTCTCCTGGAGAGAGTCTTCGGTATCATCTTCCAATACCTTTACTACCGATTGTTGTATGATTGGGCCCGTATCGACTCCCTCATCCACGAAATGGGCAGTGCAGCCCGTAAACTTAACTCCGTACTCAAGGGCCTGGCGCGCAGAGTGAATACCGGGGAATGAGGGCAGAAGCGCCGGGTGAATATTCAATATCTTATTCTTGTAGTGCCTGACAAAGAGAGGGGAAAGGATGCGCATAAACCCCGCAAGAGCTATGAGGTCGATATTTTGAGGCTCGAGCACTCTTATAATATCCTCTTCATATTCCTCTCTTGTCCCGTAGCCTTTGTGGCTGATTACCTCGGTCGGAATATTATGATTTCGGGCGCGCTCAAGTGCGTAGGCTTCAGGATTATTACTGAATACCAGCACGATCTCGGCAGGCTCGATATCGGCATCGAGCATCGCCTGAAGGTTAGTCCCACTCCCTGAAACGAACACACACAATCTTTTTTTAGCTGCCATAAATGAGCCTTTGGAGTTTATTCCTAAAACGAGAAAAAATAGTACACAAACATGCATAATAAAACAAACATTAACTTGCGTGTGTTTAAATTAAGAAGGTATTTGGGATTCCGAGCAGAAGAGAAAAAAAACCAGGGCAGCTTCCTACTTTCCCACTCCCGTACAAGAGCAGTATCATCGGCCTCGAAGAGCTTAACTTCCGGGTTCGGTATGGGACCGGGTGTTTCCTCTTCAGCATTGCTACCCAGATAGGTTGTATATATTACAGTGCTTCAATACCTTGTCAAGACTTCCTCGCAAAAAAATATTTATTACTATGTACAACAGCCTCCCTGTTTGAAAAAAGACCCTAATAATGCTTTAATTCTCCTTAATGGCAGATTACATAGACGACTTCATCGACTCACTCAATAGACGTGAGACAACTAAGGAGACGTACAGAAAAGCGTTAAGAGAATTCTCTAAATGGCTCGGCGACGCGTCCCCCGTTGGTCTTTGCACAAAGGACATTGAGAGGTACAAGGATTTCATCATTTCAAAGAACCTCTCACCTACTTCTATGTCGGCATATCTCACGGCGGTAAGGAGACTATACGAGCACCTACTCGACAGTGGCAAGGTATCCGAGAACCCGGCTAAAAAAATAAAGGGGAGCTCAAGACCCAAAAGACATCTGACCGAGCCCTTAACCGGGCTTGAGGTCCATAAACTCTTCAGCGCATTAGATATGTCCTCTGACATCGGGGTCAGGGACAGCGCTATGCTAAACCTGATGGCCCGCTCGGGTCTGAGCGAGATCGAGATAATAAGAGCAAACTTAGAGGACGTAAAACGAAGGGGCACAAGGACCGTGATATACGTACAGGGCAAGAGCAAAGATAAAAAAGATGAATATGTAACACTCGGCCCAGAAGTCACTGCGGCTCTGAACAAGTATTTGTCTAACCGCGGAGATTCGGATGCGGGCGAGCCTCTTTTTTGGGGCATAGGGAACAGGGCTAAAAACCTGAGGGTCACGACCCGTGGAATCAGGGCCCGAGTCAACCACTACTTCGAGCTATCGGGAATTAAAAGAAAAGGCATCACTCCTTACAGCCTCAGACACACTGCGGCAATACTCGCCATTGAAGGGGGCGCAAACGTCTCGGAAGTAAAGGAGATGCTAAGGCTCAAGACCACTGCGTCAGCGCTAGTTTATTTTGAGGAAGCTCGCGAAAGCAAAAACAAATTAGGTATTAAGAGGAAATTTAAAAAATAATAAGAGAGAATTTGTTCACTTAGTCGGTATTAGTCGGCTAATACATAAGGACGTATCAAGCTGCCGTGCCCATGCACCCGCCACTTAGATTACGTCTTCTCGACGTAGCTCTTAAAAGGATATACACGGCCCGCACGTTTTAGCTTCTTTATGGCTTTGACCTCTATCTGTCTTATCCTCTCGCGCGTAACCTGAAACTCCTGTCCCACCTCTTCAAGCGTATGCTCTTTTTCGTCGTCGATACCGAAACGGAGCCTCACAATACTTTCCTCTCTCGTATTAAGGACTGAGGAGAGAGCGCTGTTTATGATCTCTTTTAGCTCGCTCATCTCAAGAATCTTAGAAGGTGAAGTGGTGTTTGCGTCCTCAATCAGGTCCACAAGCTTACTGTCCTCTTCGTCCCCTATCGGAGTCTCAAGGGAGATCGGGTCTTTTGATATCTTAAGCACGCGCGCTACTTTATCTACCGGGAGCCCTACTCTTTTAGCGATCTCCTCAGGCTGAGGCTCGCGCCCAAGCTCTTGCACCAAGAGTCTTGAAGTCCTCACAATTCTGTTTATGGTCTCGGTCATATGTACCGGGATCCTAATTATTCTCGATTGGTCCGCAAGCGCTCTTGTGATAGCCTGGCGGATCCACCAGGTGGCGTAGGTAGAGAACTTATAACCCCTGTTATATTCGAACTTCTCGACCGCCCTCATAAGCCCCATATTGCCCTCCTGAATCAGGTCCAGAAAAGGGAGGCCCCGGTTTATGTAGCGCCTTGCGATGCTGACCACGAGGCGGAGGTTCGATTC
>DEIM01000224.1 GCA_002352485.1 Candidatus Dadabacteria bacterium UBA2774 | reverse complement strand
TGGCGCACTATAGTGTGGCCCCCAAGATGATTCCCGGCAACCGGAGGGAAGTCCGAATTGAAAATATCGCCCGCGGACACAATCATAATGCTGCGTGAAAGGAGACCAACAGCAGCCCTTGTTTCGGCTGCAGGGTTTCCGTCAACGGTGGTTTCCCACCCTATATTACCCGCTATACCACTGTCAATTTCATATGGCTTGCCGTTATGAGGGTACTGAAGGCCCCCGGGTATATCCGCACCGGTGAATTGATCGACTACCTTAAAATTAAAAGTCATAGTATCGACTGCAGGCGCTATTATTTCGAGTACTTCCGAGTGCCCAGGCAGGTAATCGGTTGTCGTAACCACAATTCTGTCGCCAACTGCCCAGTCAACGGGTTTGTCTACTTTGAGCTGAGTTGCGCCTTTATTAATACTTCCGTCGAGCCTTGCCCAGCTCATTCCGGAATCGGAAGATTCGAGCTCTGAGAAAGTTGAGCCCTTTTTGCCGAAGAGCCTGAGCGTGCCGCCGTAAGAGACCCCAAGCACCTTGTAGCCGAAGAATGCGTTCATGTCGCCGCCGTCCTGAGGGAGCGGCTTATACTGATAGAAATAATCTTCAGGCTTACACGTACCGGGTGTACCGCCTTCTTCAGGCGGTAGACACACTTTATTTGCGCCATTTGAGTCCCAAACCGTTTTCGGAATACCGCAGACTTCGACTGTCGCCGACGTAGGGGTTTTGCATGGAACACCCGATCCTCCGACAGGCTGAGCTTCTCCGTATAGATGGATAGTAAGCTTCCCTCCCGCCATACCTATGGGAGCCGCCTCAGAGCCCGCGATGAGGCTGCCGTCTTTTTCGACGATAATGCCGTATGCCCAGAAATCTATCACAGCGTCATCAAAAGTAAGTGAGCCTCCGCTGTGAATATTGACGTTACGGTATTGGTACGTTCCCGCTCCTACGGTACAAGCACCGGTAACCTCAAGGTCTTCTCCAGTACCCATAGCAATCGCGCCGCCTGCGCAAGTGATTGTCATAACAGCGCCCATATGTACTTTTGACACGTTTTCTGAGCCAATATCAGTCTCATCAGGCTCAGCAATAAGTACACCTGTAGCGCCTCCGAGCTTAGCGCCCTGTGTATCGGCATTTTCAAGATTCGCTAGTGTGAGGTCGGCGTCACTCAGGTCGGCGTTTATTAATATTGCGCTGGTTAAATCCGCCCCGGACAAGTTTGCTCCTTTAAGGTTAGCCCGGCTGAGGTCCGCGTTCTGTAGCTGGGCGCCTTCGAGATTTGCTCCTGATAGATCGGCGTCTACTAGTATTGCGTTATTAAGTATTGAGTCTGTTAAGTCCACGCCGCTTAGATCGGCGCTGCTGAGATTTACGTTACTCAAATCGCACCCTATACATTTATCAGAGTTCAATACGGAGGTTAAGTTAAGGAGCGTTTCATCCGAAGCTGTTGTAAGAAGCGACTTTTCACCTTCAGGAACAATGAATACAGCAACTCTTTTATCACTCTTCCCATCGTGCATGACACGCATCTCGTAATCACCTTCGGCAATCGTCTCCGTAACACACTCACCGCCAGAGAAAACAGTGAGGACTTCCTTTCCCGAATTATCGAGAAGTGTCATGTAATGCTCCGCATCAGGATTATCATCATCCCAGCAGAATGTTTGCACTATCTCCTTTTCATACTCATACGGAATTACGTCAAGTCCGATAATTCCAGTGTCATTGGGTTCACCGCCTGAAAGAGGGGATTCTAGAAATACTGCTACAATTTCATCCTCTGGCAATGCGAACAGCGCTGAGTTCTGTACAAAGTCTGTTTCAGTTAGTACCTTTACAGGGCCGCTAACCGCGCCTGTGAAATTCACCAAAACGGCTATTGTGAAAATTATTAAAAGCGGAATAAAAAATAGATAAAACGGGTACTTCTTTCCTTTAATCGACATCGGACCTACCCTCCTTTAAAACCGCTAATCATTAATGGAATAATGCGTATTGATAATACTAAGTCCTCATCCTAGTTAATGTCAATAAGCTCTATATAATAATGTACCTAAAGTTTGTTCAGGTGTTGTAATTGCAGGGAAATTAACTTAACAATGCGGTGTGTTAAACGGGTAGATAAAATTAAGAATCGGAGGCGGTTTCGGTTTTCACTTTCGAGCGTCTTTTTCTTCTTTTTTTCTGCTTTTTGATCTTCTCTATTTTTTTATTTTGCGCAGATTTAAGACCCAGGACTTGTTCTTCAAATTTTATGATCAAAGAGCGGCGGGCTAAAAATCTATTAATTCCCTGGGTACGGTCTTTCTGTGCTTTTACCGTGATTCCCGAAGGCAGGTGCTTAAGTTGAACACAGGTTGAGACCTTGTTTACGTTTTGCCCTCCAGGCCCGGTGGAGCGGGTAAATTTTTCTTCGATATCCTGCTCTCTGATGCCGAGCTCGGACATCTTTTTTTCAAGCGCTGATTCTTTCTCCGGGCTTACTCCGAACCTGCTCATACGCTGAAACTCAGTACTAAATATCCTTTACGACTAATTTTAGGAGGTCGTGTCTTGATAAGATGCCCACGGGTACACCATCTTGCGCAACCACTATCCTGTGAATACGTTTCTCTAACATGTTTCTCACCGCCTCAGCAACCGTATCATCCTTACTTACAGTAATAACCGGGGAGCTCATAACCTTATCGACGGTTATTTTACGAGCTGCATCGTAGGCCTTTTCGACACCTTCTTTGGACATCCATTTTCCGAATAGCTGTGGGGCGTAAATTCTGGAGAACGGAATGGCGTGCTCTTTCGCCGAAAAGTCAGACTCTGTCACCATCCCTATTAGCTTTCCGTCATCATCAACAATCGGGACTCCCCCTATATTATTATCCAGCATAAGCTTCGCAGCCTGCTCCAGAGTCTGGTCTCCCTTAATGGACATTACGGGAGAAGACATAATCTCACTAACTTTCATTGTAATTCCTCCTGAGTGCTATGGGGGTTACTGATCTTCGAAGGCTACCTAGAGTATTATGTGGGTGCAAACAGGGAATTTAATCTATTCCCAGCTTTCGAGCTCTTGCTCCTGCTTAAGAATAGTTTTCGCTCTTTTCTCTTGCATAGCTTCCGCCCCTTTTACCGCACTTACGGACTGTTCTACTAGACTTGATGAACCTGCGTGTTTATCCTTTTGGTAGCTTAAAAACTTGACCAGTCCCACTACCAAAAGCAACACTATCAGGATCAGGGCAAGTGTCTTGATATTCATAGGTAAAATTATAGGTTCACTTATTTTATTATACAACCGCGCCTGTTGTTATATTGCGGCTCTCGGGCACCGCGAACTCCTTGAAAGGAAACTAAAAACATTTATACTAACGCCATGGATCCAAAAGAGATACAGATAATGATTGAAAACGGGATGTCGGGGGCAAACGTAAACGTCGAAGGAGACGGGACTCATTTTGAAGCTGTAATCGTTTCACAGGATTTTGACGGAAAAACACTGCTTGAGAGACACCAATTAATCTACAAGGTACTGGGTGACGCCATGAAAGAGAGGATTCACGCGCTTTCCTTGAAGACTTATACGCCTGAGCAGTGGGAAAATATAAAGTAGTTTCAATAACTGAAAAGTTAAACCTATATTCTTTTACATCACAGATACGAAAATATTCGGGAGGCAGAAATGTCAGAAGATATAAAGAACAAAATAGGCTCACAAATAGAGCAGAATAACGTGGTCTTATATATGAAGGGCACAAAGGATATGCCGCAGTGCGGGTTTTCCGCAAGAGTTGTCCAAATTCTTAATTCACACGGTGTGGATTATGAAGCTGTAGACGTACTAGAGGACCCGGATATACGCCAAGGCATTAAAGAGTTCTCAAACTGGCCCACCATACCGCAGCTATATGTAGGCGGGCAGTTCGTAGGCGGTTGCGACATATGCGTCGAAATGGAGGAGAGCGGTGAGCTCGGCCCGATTCTACAAGAAGCAGCAAAGTAAACTTGATGCGGTAAGAGAATAGAGATTATTCCTCCCCCGCCTCAAAGAAATAATCCGAGAGCCTGTCCCTTAAAAATAACCTTGCCCTGAGTACTCTGGACTTTACTGCCGGAAGTGAAAGTCCAAGCGCTTTGGCAATCTCTTTACTTGTAAGGCCTTCCACGTCCTTCATGTGGAAAACAACCCTGTAGTCTTCGGGAAGCTCGTTTATGGCTTTTTCGATTTTCTCCGTACCCTCGCGGTTCAAGAGCTGGTAATCGGGAGTACTGCTCCAGTCCTTCTCCTCTACGCCCTCAAGCACACCGTAATCGTTATAGGGCTTGTAGTCATCAAGGCTCAGGCTGCCGTTTTGGAATTTCTTCCCGTTTCTCAAGAACATGTAGCTTGCATTTGAAGCTACCCTGTAGAGCCAGGTTGAGAATTTAGACTCTGAGCGGAATGTACCAAGCTTCTCGACTAAGATTATGAACACTTCCTGAAGAACTTCCTCAGCATCAGTCGGATCACCCGTTATCCTGTAAGCAAGCCTGTATACTTTATCGCTGTAACGGTTTACAAGCTCGTTGAACGCCTCTTCATCTTGAGTGTTCACAAAACTCTCGACAAGCTGCTCGTCCTTATATTCTGAAATTTCCGGTGGAAGTCCGAGAGCACTGCCATCGTTCACGTTTAATCCGGCTAGTGGTCTTTCGCTATGAATATTTTTGTGATACATCGTTAATACCTCCTAAGTTATGTTCATTTTCTAGTTGACCGGTCGGTTTGTCGTTTGCCAAAAAAAATATATGGCTTCCGAGCCGGCTTTCTTATGCCGTTTTCTTAACCTTCTTGTGTGTTATACATAACTGCATGATGCCCTCTCCCAGACGACTCATTACCGTGGAGTCGTTATAAGTCTTACCCAAGAGGGAAAGCCCCTCTATGTAAGCCAGTATTGCCTGTGCAGTTGAACGGGGATCTGTTTCAACCGGAAGATCTCCTTCGTTTATCGAGTCTATTATAAGGTTCTCGAAATACTGTGCCCATTCTTTAAATATTTCTTCTATTTTAAGCCTTATCACTTCGTCCTGCGTGCTTAGCTCCAATGCCAAGTTTCCAATGCTGCAGCCTGTTACACAGCCTTTGCAGTCCTTATCAGCGCTCTGATACTCGTGAGATTTTGTGAGCAGCGTCTGAAATTTCTCTCTGGCTTTCAGATCGGAGTTATATATAGGGTCGAGCATTCTGGTTTTAAAATTGGCCCACATCCGATCAAGCGCAACTACCGTCAGGTCTCTTTTAGAGGGGAAGAAATGATAAAAGCTCCCCTTTTTAACTCCCGAATGCTCGCAAAGCTCCTGCACGCCT
>DEIM01000158.1:6349-6787 GCA_002352485.1 Candidatus Dadabacteria bacterium UBA2774 | reverse complement strand
AATATTTGCCTATCCGATCATACTATGCTCGGTCGTGGGACTAGCAATATTCATCCAAAAAATGTGGACTCTCAGAACTAAGAAAGTCATACCTGAGAAATTCCTCGACCATTTCTATGGTCTCATGGTCCAGGGCAAAACAGGCGATGCCCAGGTATATGCCCGCTCTAACGATTCTGCGGTATCAAGGATCGCGGTGGCCGCTTTAGAGAACTCCGAAAGACCCAAGGAAGAGCTCCGCGAGGAGATAGAGGAAGCGGGACGAAAAGAGGCGAACGATCTCGTACGCTATAACGAAGGACTCGGGGCCGTCAGTAACGTCAGCACCCTGCTGGGCCTATTGGGTACGATTTCCGGTATGATCAAGATATTCAGGGTCATCGCGGACAAGCCTATCGTCAACCCGCCAGAGCTTGCGGGGGGAATCTCTGAGGCCCT
>DEIM01000158.1:0-6302 GCA_002352485.1 Candidatus Dadabacteria bacterium UBA2774 | reverse complement strand
CTGATAGCAATACCCGCATTCATAGCTTATAAGTACTTAAACGGCAGGGCCGATGATTATATCTCATTGCTAGAAGAGGAAGGACGCAAAATTCTTGACTACATAATGGCCACAAAAGACGGGAAGCCGGAAAATAAAGAGGACATACTGGGATGAGGTTCAGACGTAAAACTAAAAACGGAGTAGGCACAGGATCGGCTCTCGATTTGACCCCGGTTGTGGACGTCGTTTTTAACCTCCTCATATTCTTTGCCCTCTCGCTAAACTTCGCGGCCACTTCAGGCGGAATAAACGTAAAGCTCCCCTCGGCAAGCTCTGCCGAGCCTGTAAAGATAGAGCAGCTCACGATTAACCTCACAAAGGACGGCAGCATCGTTTATAACGACAACACCATAGATGAAGCAGAGCTGACCAAGACATTAAAGGAAGTAAAGGACAAGGACTCTCTCGTAATTATCAGAGCAGACAACGACGTTCCGCACGGAAAAGTAGTTCAAATTATGGATATCGCAAAATCAGAAGGACTCTCGAAACTCGCCTTTGCCGTTCAGGCATCTCCCGCGTTTCCAAAGGACGAGGAGAGCGAGGAATAGGTCTGCGCTATACTGTTATCTTGATTGACACTTTTCACGATCTTATGTAGCTTTTGGCACTAAATAGTTTCCGGCTAAAATTCACTTGAGATATCTCAAATTCCTAAATGCATTTGTTACGAATTACTTCACTTTCTGGATAATTATCTTCTCTGTTTTCGCGCTCTTCGAGCCTGCCCCGCTTGCGCAACTTACACATCTCATAATTCCCGTGCTCGGAATAATCATGTTCGGCATGGGAGTCACGCTCACAGCGGGTGAGTTTAAGAGGGTTTTCCAAAGGCCAAAGGACGTGGGCGTAGGCGTCGCCGTTCAGTACCTGGTAATGCCATTTTTGGGGTTCGCGCTTGCACGTGTATTCAGTCTTGATCCACTGCTTGCGGCAGGTGTGGTGCTGGTGGGCTCATGCCCCGGGGGAACGGCCTCAAATGTAATGACATATTTAGCCCGGGGCGACCTTGCTCTATCGGTCACATTAACATCTGTGTCGACCCTTCTCGCGCCTTTAATGATACCGCTTCTGATGTATCTCTACGCCGGGCAATGGATAGACGTCCCGGTGTTTAAGCTCTTTAAAGCTACTGTCTTCATAGTCCTTCTGCCCGTAGCTCTGGGCGTTGGTTTAAGAGCGCTTCTCAGGGATAGAATTGAATATGTCCTGCCGGTGCTTCCGAGTGTCTCGGCGATTGCTATAATATTTATAGTCGGCGTAATCGTTGCCGCAAACGCCCCGGCCATAAGTAAGATCGGTGCGATAATTGCAGTAATAGTTATAATCCATAACACACTCGGGCTTTTGATCGGATACGGCGCTGCCAGGCTCTCGGGTATGGACACCGTGAGGGCAAGGGCAATATCAATTGAAGTCGGCATGCAGAACTCGGGGCTGGCAGTGGCTCTGGCCAACACGTATTTCGGAGCGCTTGCCGCGCTGCCCGGCGCCATATTCAGCATCTGGCATAACATTTCCGGCTCCGCGATAGCCTGGTGGTGGAGGAGACAGGGAAGTTTGGACGAAGAGAGTAAGCAATGAGTACTGAAGAAACAAAACACCATCCAAAGAAATTTCCGCTCGCGGGTTATTTATTTCTTATCGGGACGGCATTATTCACAGCTATATCCTATGCGTTCGGAAGAGCGGTGGACAGGAACCTTGACCCTGAGTCTACGATGTTTTTCTGGTTTGCTGGCGCTCTCATATTCTCTTTTATTACTGTGGGACTATTGCCCGATCAGAGGGAGGAAGTAAAAAATTTAGGTAAATACTGGAAGATTTTTCTATACACTTCTGTGCTTACTTCCATTGGGGCCGCACTCTGGATTATTTCAATTAGGATGATTGGAATACCTCTTACTTCGTTCCTGATGAAAGCGCAGACCCTGTTTGCCCTGATGCTGGGGATGATATTCCTCGGGGAGAGACTGAATAAGGGGGAGGCCGTAGGGGTAGTCATCACAATCACGGGCGGAATTATCGTCGCGTATCAGAGTGACATCACTTTACTCATTGGAACTTTCACAGCGCTCGGAGCCGCGTTTTTTTACTCGTTCATATCGTTTGTCGTGAAGAAGGTCGGACAGAGGCTTAACATGCTGATGGTGGCGAATATGAGGGCTTTAGGTGTGACTGTATTTCTACTGCTTTACCTCTTTGTCACTGGCACATTTGAGATGCCGACAAGACCGATTGAATATGTTTACATGGTCCTGGGCGGGACCTCTGGGGCGCTAATCGCAAAGGCGTGCCAGTTCCAGGCGATTAAGCTGATAGACGTATCGCGCACCACAGCGGTGCTGCCACTTGAGTCTATATTCGTAATTCTATTCTCATATTACATCTTCGATGAGATACCCTCACTGATAAAGCTCATAGGCGGCGCGGGAATCATTATCGGGGTTATATTCCTCGTACTCTTTAGAGGCAAAAAGCCCGAAGTGCTGGATAAGTGAGCTTTCATCTCCCCCTTTCATAAAGGGGGACTAAGGGGGATTTAAAGATAAAGACAACTAATCCTCCCTAATTATTATCTCGGCATATAAGTCCCTGAGGCTCTCGAAGGGTCGCCTCTGCTCCCTTTTTTGTTCCGTTACAATCCTCATAATTCCAACTTAAACCGAGTTTGAAAAAAGGAGTGCAGTACAGATATTACATTTTAGTTTGATATTCTTATATATTTTCACTATAATAGCAAAGATATATCATTTGAAGGAGGATGTAAATATGAAATTAGATGTGAGTATGTTTAGAAAAACGCTTTTGGTAGCTGTTTTAGTACTTACAGCTTCATTTTTTGCATCTACAACGTCTTATTCTCAAATCATCTACTCACATGTATTTGAACAAGATGTTGTGTATCCTCCGGGTTCTCCACAGTACGATGAATGGGCCAGTTTTAGGGCATCATTACCCCCGTCCGGCGTTGCAAGCATCACGATGAGTGGCTCACGTGACACAGAAGGACGAACTTGTGATAACCCCGCTATAGCTCAACAAATAGCTGATGCAATGCGCGCGGGTGCTGATGGGTTGCCGGCCAGTGAAATTACACTTAGCGTGAGTTGCGGTGGTTTTATCTGGAACACAGGGAGCTGCCCGGACCAGGGAGATACAAACAATCTGGAAATAAACGTCGGAAACAATGAAATCATGTGCGATTGTGAGGACGATGGTAATTGGACCATACGGCCTATATTAGCTGATGGTGACTGGGGCGGTATTGATGGAAATACTTGTTCAGCCTTAACACAAACTATGACTCTCGTTGTCGGGGGCATAGCGAGACCTATCCCAACCCTGTCCGAATGGGGTTTAATAGCCATGGCGGGAGTGTTGGGAATAGTAGGGTTCTTAGCCGTCCGTAGAAGAAAGGCTGCTGCTTAAAGCATTAAAATACTGCAATATAGTTATTACAAAAGGGAGCTTCGGCTCCCTTTTTTTATGGCCTTCAGGCTTTTTGCCTCTTCCTTAGAAAAAGGAAAACAATAAAACTTTACCGCCATTGCAAGTTTTCAATTAATTCCCCGGCATCGCTGTAAAGCGCTCGCCTCCGTCCCCAGGGTTTGGCGAGGGTAGCGATGGTTTAGTTAAGTGGCCGCTTTTCTTCTCTTGAGTGCCAATAGCCCTATAAAACCGATTAATCCAGCCATGGCTATAAGCCCCCACTCGGTGAGGGTGGGGACATTACGGACATCAGAATCTCCAAGACTAAATCCAGGACATAAATTTGTGTCTGTATTACACTCTGTATCAATGAGAAATTCTATGCTTGTGCTATCGGCTATACATGCATCTTGGGATAAATTTTCACAAGAATTAATAAACTGACAACATCCTTCAAATGGAACTATTTGTGTAAATGCTTTTTCAGATAGCGCAATAAACAAAAAGCCGAAAACAAGAATCGCAGCTATAAAAATTGTTATAGTTTTCATGTTTATCCCCCTCTAAAGGATTTATTTTGAACTACAATAATATTATAGCCGAGATGAATAGAGGCGTCAGCGTATAGCCATTAGCTGCTCGGGGAATCCGTCATGGCAAGGTATTAAGAACTATTCTACATAGTTAATGGTCAGAATCGAAGATGTTTTTGCGGGGTAGTAGCCTACAGTAGAGTCCCTTCAGAATTATTCTAATATCCTAGCAGCATATACAGAGTGGGGGATTTTGCCTTTAACTTCTCCCTTAGAAAAAGGGAGATTGAGGATGTATCACACATTGGATGTAGTTATAATTAATGATAAATAATATGAAAAAGTGGCAGATTGAAATTAAGGGTGATACTTGGGACCTAGAAAACCTATCCAATAACCATCAATCCCCAGACTGGTCGATCATTAAGATAGCCGAAGGAGATAAGGATGTGTACTATCTGGAGTCATCCCGGTTTTATGAACTCAATAACAGCAAGGATGTTGAGAAAGCTGCCAGAGAATTAATATTAGAAATAAACGGGGTAGCCAAAACGGAGTTCCCTGATTATAAGCAAATTGAATTACACGGAGTTGCTTTGTTGGACGAAAATGGGCAACTCAATAAGTTTATACACATTAAAGATTCTATTCATGGCAGAACAAAACTATATCCTCCTACGATAATACAGGGAGATGGAACGGTTGAAGAGTCCAAAATGCCGAATAGGTTAAAATTAATATCTATATTAGCAAAAACTGATGAGAATGTGCGTAGGGCCTTAATATTATTTGGTAAGCCCAAACTGAGTTGGAATGATCTATATGGTATATATGACATTATCAAAGACAATGTTGAACTTGAAGAAGTAAAAAAGACGGTAAACATTTCAAGTAATCAGATTAAACTTTTCAGACGTACTTGCCTACGTTGGGAGGCGGTCGGAGACGAGGCACGGCATCCGAGTCAAAAATTCGATCCTCCAAAGAATCCGATGAAGTACGAAGATGCGGTAACTCTTATAACCAAATTATATAATGCATGGATAACAAAGAAAAAGAATGAGATTCCGGGTCGGGGCCCAGAATGACAAATCACTCACTTCCGCCATTACCGCAAGGGTATAGGGTTGGTGGAAGTGGCGGATGGGGTTAATTCATATAAATTCTCAGGTTTATTCAAATTATATTTTACCTACCTAAAATCACAAAGGGTTCGAATTCATCCCCAACTGGGACATAACCTTCAAGTATATTTACAGCTTTTCCATATTTCTTTTTATAATAATAGGATAAGAGTGGTCGACCGAGCTTCATATCAAGCTCTTTGATATATCCCTCCATATCTAACAATAAATTGTAGAGTCTTTTTATGTAGAAGATATCTTCGTCCATTAGTTGATCATAACTTACTTGTGTTGAGACATCAATTGGCGATTCATCCGATACTAGTTGTCCTATATTATAAGCACTATTTCTTCGAAATCTTATTTGAAATATTTGTTGTATATCAGAATCAATTTCCTTTAAAATCATTGCAATCTCATTCTTCAGAGAATCTTTCTCAAGTTGGTTCACTTGTTTTTCCGTTGCTTCTTTAGCATGTTCTACCTCTTCTTTAGCCAATTTAAGCATATCAGTAGCTTTTTTTAGCTCTTGTTTTGATATTGTTAAGGTTTTATATCCAATACGCAGGGTGTAAATCAAAATAAGAATGGTAATGAAACTTAATATAGGACCGAGCGTGCCGCCAAAATAATCACCGAATAATCCCCACTCATTATGCTTGTTGCTAAACCCTCCTGAGAAAAAGTATAAATATAAGAAAAATACAATTAGTACTACAACGACAGCAATTCCAATTATATATTTGTCTCTTCTGGTTAGGAGAACTATATCTTCATTGGATTCCTTATTATTTCTTTCTGATTGGTCCATTCCAACAAGTGTATAAAATATTTAAAAAACATTCAATGACTCTCCACCCTCACTCTTCTCCGCCATTACCGCGAGGGTATAGGGCTGGCGGAAAGGTAAAAGATGCGATCCCGGATCAAGTCCGGGATGACATACCCCCCCACCTTTAATTATTTTGGTTTCGGTAATTATGAAGCCTATTTTAATAGGCTTATTAGGCTTTGATCAAAATAGTCCTGTTCCTCGCTTGATCGAAACAGTTCCCCACAAAGGGGGGAGAAGACTAAAAAAGGAAAAAGGCAAAAAATGGAATAAAAAAAGGCGGGAAGTGTTTAAACTTCCCGCCTCTATATAAAAATTGATTAACAAGGGAGACTTCTG
>DEIM01000071.1 GCA_002352485.1 Candidatus Dadabacteria bacterium UBA2774 | reverse complement strand
GCTATGATAGGGGTTTTTCACGGGGTCGCGTTCGGTTTCATTCTGGTAATATCCGTCGCTGAGCACCATCCCCTGGAGCAGTTCAGAGATGCGGGCTCCCAAGTGGCAATCGGCCATTTCGTAGGTCACGTGATTTACGGCATCCTGGTTGGAGCTGTTTTAGGTATAACAGGCGCCAGGTTCTTTTATTAAACCGTAAAAACGACCGACCAGTCTGTTCCAATTGCATTTAAGGTGTTCAGGGATTTCCTAAAAGTGTATCGAGCTCGCTAAAGAATTTCATTATCTCGTTTTCGGTATTGTAAAAGTGGGGAGCCAATCTGAGTGCTCCTCCCCGCTCATTTATAACAATATTTAATTTCATTAGCTCATCCCGAATATCTGCGGGATCAAAATCACCTGAGAATGATACTATTCCTCCTCTCATTCTTGCATCACGCGGAGATTTTATATTAAATCCCCTCTTATCGGCCTCCTCAATTGTCAGCTCTCCCAAACCTGATACCCGCTCATGTATATTGTTGATACCTATTTCGGATATCATGTCCAGTGAAGCGCCCAGAGCGTAGATTCCCATGACATTATAAGTACCTTCTTCAAATCTTCCCGCTTGAGATTTCAGTTTGTATTCAATTTTCTCAAATTCATTTTCATTCTCAACCGACATCCAGCCGATCAAACTGGGCTTGAGAGTTTCAGCAAGTTCCCTCTTGCAGTAGAATATCCCGGTGCCCTCAGGCGACAGGAGCCATTTATGCCCGTCTGCAGCAAGGAAGTCTACACCGAAGTCCACGACATCCATTGGCACTACACCCAGGCTCTGAATAGCGTCTACAAACAAGAGAACGCCGCGGTTATTGCAAATCTCCCCGAGCCTCTTAAGATCAATCCGAAATCCGTTTACGGACTGTACCGAGCTTATAGATAGAACCCTTGTCCTGGAGTCCATTAACCCCTGAATATCCTCTATATGTATCCGTTCGTCTTTAAAAGGTACGACCCTTACTTCAACCCCCTTCCTTTCTAGATCGAGCCACGGATATACGTTGGCGGGGAACTCTTTGTCTGATATTATGACATTATCTCCCTCTTTCCAATCAAGCCCGCCCGACACCAGAGAGATACCGTGTGAAGTGTTTTTTATAAAAGCTATTTCCTCTTTATCAGACCCTATAAGCGCGGCTGATGCCGCCCTTACCTCTTCCACCCTGTCCATCCATGAGTCATAATCGAGTATCGCCTTCTCAGAAGCACGGCTTAAAAACCTTTCCACTTCATTTTTCACTCTGAGCGATACAGGCCCGACGCCAGCGTGATCGAGATACACCGAGCTATTAACTATCGGAAATTCTCTTCTGTATTTATCTATCATATTCTTGTCTAACATAGGAACAATAAACTAACGTAAACACCACCCGCTATCAAACATTTGTGCAAAAATATCATTTGACAAATCTGACAAATCGTGCGATTATAAGGCTCGAATTAGAATTTAGGAGGTAGTTCGTTTTATGCAGGGAACAGTAAAGTGGTTTAACAGTTCAAAAGGCTACGGATTTATCCAGTCCGATGAGATAGATAAGGATGTATTCGTCCATTACAGTGTTATCGAAGGGGATGGATATAAGAGCCTTACAGAGGGCGAAGCCGTAGAGTTTGAGATAACAGATGGACCCAAGGGCCCTCAGGCAACGAGTGTAGTTAAGGCAGGCGGCGAATAGCTGCTTTCTTAGTTATTAATATTCGTTTTTAGAGTTGCCGCTCTTAAGGTATTAACGCTATTTTTCTTCTCTAATACCTATTATTTCGTATATAGGTATAAGACCCGGTTTTCTATACCCGCTTGACAGATTGAGGTAATCCCCCCTATATTATTTCACAGTGCTAAATAGAAGAAAATTCATAAGAAACGTATTCTCATTTGCAGTATGCGCACTTTCGTTTCCCCTACTCGGTTTTAATGAGGGATCAAAATTCCATTTCGCTCAGATTTCTTACGGCGGCGACTGGGATCCGAGGCCTAGGGCGCATAATAGACTACTGAGCTCAATCGAGCTTCGAACCAGCGTTAAAACGTCCTATGATAAAAAGGTGCTTAATCCCGGTGATTCCGAGCTTTTTGAGTACCCATTTCTATATTTAGCAGGCACAGGCAGCTTTGAGCCATTTACCGATGAAGAGAGAAGAAACCTCAGGAAATATTTAAAACTGGGGGGGACACTGATCGTAGATGACGTATCGGGCTCAAGGGATAGTGCTTTTGATGCTCAGATCAGAAAAGAGTTTGATTACATTATCCCCGAGATTCCCCTAACTAAACTTCCCCAGGACCACGTGGTATATAAATCCTTTTATCTCCTCCACTCGGCTGGCGGACGGAAATTAATTTCACCCTACCTAGAAGGAATTACTTTCATGGATGAAGACCGTACCTCGGTTTTTTATTCCAGGAACGACCTTGGCGGCGCATGGTCTGAAGACGAATTCGGGAAGTGGGAATTTGAGTGCATACCAGGCGGCGAATCACAAAGAGAGCTTGCAATGAGACTCGGTATAAATATGGTCATGTACGCACTTACCGGAAACTATAAAAAAGATCAGATCCACGTGCCGTTTATTAAGAAAAGGCAGATGCTCTAATTAAGAAAGCTATCTATTCAGACCCCCCTTCAGCATTCTTCATTAATAAACCCCGATCAAGTATAGTTGATTTATGTATGCAAGTGGTAAATGCCCTCTATGCGGTCGTGAGCTTCCCGAAAAACCGAGTAAGCATCATCTAATACCCCGCTCGCTTAAAGGCCGTGAAATAGTGCTTCTCCACCGTGTGTGCCACAGACAAATACACGCTACCTTCACCGAGAGGGAATTATTCAACTACTACAATACTATCGAGCGGATTCTTGAAAACGATAATATCAGAAAGTTTGTTAAGTGGATCAAAAACAAGCCGCCCGGGTTTCACGTGAGGACTAAAAACACTCTTAGAAAAAGACCCAAAGGTTAAAGAACATTCCAATACGTGCCGATTCCGGCGCATTAACCCGTAATGAAAAAAACGAAGATAGGACGGAACCTCTTTATCTAGAAGACCTAAAGAAGCCCCGCCCACTTGTATTCTATTAGTCAGGCATTTTATCAAGCTTAATCACAGCAAATAGAGCGTCCTGGGAATCTGTCATCATGGCCATTCTTCCTACACCCTCTAAATCCTTTGGTGGACTAACGACTTTTCCGCCAAGAGACGAAGCCTGTTCAACGGTTGCGTCACAGTCGTCGACTGCAAAATATACGAACCACACTGGGGGCATATCACACCACTCCTCCTGCATAGCAACCATCCCGCCTGCCGGTCTCTCTGTGTTCATAAACACCGTGTAGTCTATGCCGCCGACATTCATATCTTCGAACTTCCACCCAAGAAGCTCGGTATAAAATTCCTTTGCCTTTTCGCTATCATTTGTAGCAAGCTCGTTCCATACGAGAGCGCCGTTCTCGTTTACAATTTCCGCGCCTATATGCTTAAAAGGCTGCCAGAATGATATTACGGCTCCTATCGGGTCCACTATTGCCGCCATTCTTCCCGCGTCGAATACGTCCTTCGGCTCTACAATCACGTTAGCTCCGAGAGACTTCGCCTTATTTACAGTATCGTCCACATTGGCTACAGAAACGTAGCTTCCCCAATACGTAGGCACGCCCTGCTCTGCTTGCTCCTGATACATTGGATACATAGCCCCAACGGCCTTTCCCCTAATAGCGGCCATGGAATAGACCTGATCTTCACCGATCGGATTATCAGTTATATCCCAATTAAACAAACTCTTATAGAACTCTTTAGCCTTGTCGGCATCGGCTGCCACAAGCTCAGGCCAACAGAAAGTCCCCGGTGTATATTCATTTATTTCACTCATATTATTGACCTCCGTTAATTTCAGTTTAGCAATAAAAGTCTAATTGATAACGTCTGCCACTACCACAACTTTTAATAACCAAGGCAGGGTTAACTACCTGCAAAGATGGAGCAAAAAAGACGGGGGATGATTTCTCAATCATCCCCCGTTAGCCAAGAAGGACGCCTTGCGTCCGTTCCGGACACAAGGCGTTAGGGAGGGTTACGGCCCGGATATTTGATGGCATTATCATTACAACACGTAACCATTAATTCCATATTCAGAAGCTGTTAATTCCGTGTTAAATGTGTCGAGTACGCAGGTTACAATATGTACTGTACATTTTGTGAATTCGACATCAGAATTTAAGCATAAGAGGGAATGCTCAGAATCTATGAAAGATTAGAGGCTTACTGTAAACTGCTTGTAATTGAGGTAATACTCTTAATAAATTGTCCAAAATACTTACGTATAAGGAGCAGATTATGATTGAAAGATGGTATTTGCTTACAATACTTGCGACTATTTGCTTCGCCCTCGGGAGTTTTTTCGGTAAGATCGGATCATTGAAGGACATTCCCCACCGTGTCTACTTTTTTGAAGCTATAGGGACTCTTAGTGTCTTTACCACATTTGTTCTTTTCTACAGGGACACAATTTTCAGCAACTTCTCAATCAACTTCCCAGCCCTTTTAATGGGACTCATATGGGGTATCGGTACGGTGCTCTTTATACTGGCTCTTAAATACGCGAAGCTTTCAGTTCTTGTGCCCTTATCCGCCGTTTATCCTGCGCTAACCGTTGTTCTTGCCCTTATATTTCTGGGCGAGCGTCTGGGACCGAGAGAGATCGCAGGCGTAGTACTCGCAGTTATATCTGCAGGACTTTTAGCAAAGACTTAATTCTGCACCTGAGTACAGTATCTTGGATCATATGAATGCGGGGGATATAGATAGGAAAGAATAATTCTTAGGGCAACTCTATAAAATATCGGGCTTGTTCGTAACTATACCTTGTACGCCCCTATCCTTAAGCTCTTTTGCCTTAACGGATTCATTTACGACGTATGTGAACAGATGCAGACCGTTTTCGCGCGCGCTCCTGACTGTATTATCCGAAATGAACCAGTGAAAGGGGGCGACCGCATCCGCACCGCAGTTCAGAGCATTGTTAATAAAGTTTAGCGATGAGAACGATATCAGACCCGTTCGGATAGAAGGCTCAAGATACTTTATTAATTTGAGACGGTTAGGCTTAAATGATATTACAAAGCTATCCTCTTCTAAACCGTGTTTTTTTATTTGCTTTACAACCTTATCTTCTACACCGTTTTCTTTAATCTCGATTGCGAATCGGGTTTTACCCCGGAACAGATCAAGCACTTCGTCCAGAGTCGGTATCTCCTCCCCGTTACCGGCGTCCAGCTCCTTTAATTCTGAAAGCGTCTTGTGCCCGACCAGCCCCGAGCCATCGGTTGTACGGTCGACCTTTTTGTCGTGTATCACCACTATTTGAGAGTCCTGAGAGCATCTCACGTCAAACTCGATCAGATCGGCATTCATATCTATGGCTTTTTTAAAAGAAGCAAGAGTATTCTCGGGCTCGTATGCGCTTGCACCCCTGTGGGCTATCTTCACAAAAAAATCGCTTTCATTGCTTCGCATAATACTAGTATACATATATTCCGATAAGCTTTGCTAAATCCCGGAAAAATCTGTAGAATGCTATTTTAAATGCCTAGACTCCTTAAAGACTATATTTACCTACTTAGACCCGAGCAGTGGCTGAAGAACCTGCTCGTGCTGGCGCCTCCCTTTTTTGGAGGGGTGCTGTTTGCAAACTCCGAAATGGTTATAAATATGATTTTGGCTTTCATTGCCTTTTCACTGGCGTCCTCTACCGCTTATGTTACAAACGATATTTCCGACATAGAATCCGACCGGCTTCACCCAAAGAAAAAGCTGAGACCACTCGCTTCGGGTAGAATAGGTGTTACAGAAGCGGTAGTACTTGCGATCATAACCCTTGTAATTTCGCTTGTTTTGAGTTTTTGGGTAAATAAGGGATTTTTGTTGATTACCGCAGTGTATCTTGTACTCAGCCTCCTTTATTCCTTTTATTTTGAAAGAATAGTAATTGTAGATGCATTTATTATTGCCATCGGGTTCGTGCTCAGGATCGAAGCCGGAGGTCTGGCATCAGGGATCGAGGTTACAAGCTGGCTTCTGCTCACTACTTTTCTTTTATCCTTGCTGCTTGTATTCGGGAAAAGGCGTTTTGAGCTCGCAATGGTTAAAAATAAGGGAGTACAGTTCAGGGAAGTACTAGCACAGTATAATGAAAAGTTTCTGGATACGGCGCTCAGCATCTTCGCAACTTCAGCCCTGGTGACTTATTCGATATACGTCGTGGGCTCGGATTCAAAGATATTCTTGATTACTATCCCGTTTGCCTGCTACGGGATCCTTCGTTATATGTATCTCGTACAAACAGATAAAAGCGGCGACCCGACCGAGGCTCTTTTAAAAGACAAATGGCTGTTTTTATGCGTGGCTATATGGCTACTGGCCACTTCCCTTATTATCTATTTTCAGGATCTCTCGGGCCTGATCGAGTAACATCTCAGGCAGTCCGCTCCGGATTGCAATTTCGGCCTCATTTTTTGCTTTTACAATGTCGCCCTGTTTAAGATATATCTTTGCAAGGAGAAGGTTCGCCTTCCCGAAATGGTAGTAATGATTCAGAGCTTGCCTCAGATATTTCTCCGACTGATCATAAGTGTCTTGAGAACCTCCAAGCTCACCCTTTATAAAGAATATCAGCCCCAGGTGATAATAGGTCCTCCCGTTACTCGGGTCAAACTCCCGCGCTCTATTGAACCAGCGCTCCGCTTTGGAGTAATCCTCAGTTTCTATATACACCAGTCCTAAGTTATTAGCGGTTACGGACTTACCTCTAGGACTGTCTCCCATCTCGGGCAATAGAGCAATCTTATACTCCTTAACAGCCTCATCATATGCCGCTATATTTGATAGTGCAATCCCGTAGTTGGTATGCGGCAGCGGATGATAGGGGGATTTCAATGTCGCGTCCTGCCACAGTGATAAATCGTCCTGCCAAACATTTTGCCTCTGTACTGTTAATAACGAAAATACCGCTACGATGATAATACCCAGAGCCCAGGCCACCTTCCTAAGCTCAACTCTCCTACCCACTCGAATCAGCAGATAGCCCAAAAGCAGGCAGAACCCGGCTGAGGGTATAAAGAGATACCGTTCAGCCATTGGAGTTGAGGCAATAGGATAAACTACGACAATAAGGGACGGACTCAAGGTAATTAAGACCCAGAGGATGCTAAACGCGGTCACGTTTTCCCTCTTTATTATTGACCAAATGCTCACTACTGCGAGTATTAAAGCAAGAAAACATGCACTAGCCGTATAGTAAATCTCTTTTGGCACCTGAGAGATAAAAGCGTTTTGGTTATATGGGAAAATGAGCTTATTGATATATATAAGGGTCGAGTTAAAGAGTGATTTCAGGGCTTCTAAGTAAACTGCGCTTTTTGATACTTCAAGAGCTTGCTCAGTGCCGCCCTGAACCTCGGGAGCCACGCCCGAAATTACAGCCTCCCCAACTTCTGAAATATTCACAAACGCCCTTCCCCTCAGATAAAGATATAAAATTAGTATAGCAATATAGAGGATATACCTCACGATACTGCTCCTCTTTATCAACTGCCTGCTCAAAAGATCGTACACAAGTACAATAGCCAAAAAAGTGACTGCGATCTCTTTTGACAAAAGCGCAAGCGAGAAGCTAAGCACAGTGAGAATTAAGACCCACATTCGTCTATGCGAAACAACATGGCACAGAACAGCCAAAAAAAAGAACATTCCACACAATACGTCTGTTCTACCCGCCACCCACGATACAGATTCCACGTGTATGGGGTGGACTGTGAACAGGAGTGCCGAGACAAACGCCGCAGGCGTGGCGTAGCTCTTTTTATATCCCCTTAAAAGAGCGATGATCATGAAATAAAATAGGACTGCTGAGACCGAGAAGAACAGTAAATTACTTAGATGGAAGCCGAATGGTGATACTCCCCAAGTTGCATTGTCAGAAACCATTGAGGTATATACAACCGGGCGGTAGTAACGTGCCTTTTTATTAATATCCACCGTTGGGATAATAGTGTTAATAATATTTGAGGCATCAAAAGAAACCTGGCTCTTCGATATTACCTCTACATCATCCCACACAAATTCGTTTTTGAGTGAAGGAGAGAATAGTACGAAAGAGAATAGGAATATAAAGAGGGCAGAGAGATATCTCCGTCTGATTAAGTTAGATATAACTTCCATTGTTAAGCTAATTATATCACCAAGTATTAGGTACAGGTCGAGATATTAAGGATCAAATAGCTGTTGCGGTTAACGGAATAAATCCTCTTCAGGGTCTCTGATAAGCTCAGTTGCTCCCGTACCGCCTTTTTCAAACTCATAACCCCGCACAATTACAACGGGCACAGAGTCCGCCTTCTCCATAAGCAGGCCCGCGGCTGATGCGATCTCATCGGCAATCGCCATAACGGTCGCGTTCAGCTCAAATCCTTTTGAATCCTTCTCTCCTCTGTAATCCTTAAGCGCTTTTATTCCCGCGCAGCCTATAGCAATATCCACAAGCCCGTCCCTCCACGGTCTCCCCACTGTATCCGTTATAATGATGGCTATTTCTGTGCCGAGCCGCTCCTTAAACCCTCTTGCCAGGGCGCGGGCCGATTCGTCTGAGTCTACGGGTAATAGAGTCACTTTATCACCCCCTGTAACATTGGAAGCGTCAACGCCCGCGTTTGCCGATATCACCCCTCCTCTTGTCTCCACGATCAGCCGCCCTTTCTCGGGCTTTCTCTGATCCATTTTGATAATCTTGGTGGTTTCGCTAAGTATTACCTCAACTAGCCTCGGGTCTTTGCTGACTTCTGTGGATAGAGTCCGGGCAAAATTGCTAGGCTCCACATCGTTTAAATCGACAATCCGCCCTTCCGACTTGGATACTATCTTCTGAGCGAATACCAGCACATCACTGTTCTCAATGGTGAGACCTCCCGCCGTGGCAGCATCCGACACGATCTTTACCAAATCGTCCCCTACTCCAATCTCTGGAATCCCGGCAATCGGTATTAGTGTTATAGAATTAGGTCTGTTTGTCATATCGCTTTCATCCCGATATTCACTCAAACTAAGAGAATAGACGAGTGAATAACTAATTCAAGCACTTAGTCATTGATCCGATGCAGTAACAGTCTTATACTTAGCTATGAAGTTACACAAGTATTCATTTATAGAGCTACTAAAGAAATTCTTCTTACAACCTTCCCATCCAGTTAATCTGGCCATCTTCAGGATTGCGTTGTTTTATCTGATACTTATAGAAATAAAATTTTCTAGTTTGTATTGGTTAGGAGATGTACCTGAAATATTAATGACGCCACCTTTAGGATTTGAATGGTTTCCAAACATATTCAAAATTGATAAAACATGGCTTTTCGTGTCTAGCTATATTCTAAAAATTACTTGCATATTTAGCATAATTGGACTATTTACAAGATATTCAATTCTGATTACAGCAATTCTCACATTTTATTTATTAGGCGTTCCTAATTTCTTTGGGAAAGTAAATCACAATCATCACTTAGTTTTATTTGCAACAATTATGATCGTAAGCAGGTGTTCAGATGTTTGGTCAGTTGATGCACTGATAAATTATTTTAGAACAAAAAAGAGAACACTTCCAAAACCTTCCCTGGTTTACGGTTTACCAATTAGAATCATTTGGGTAATAATTGGAGTTTTATATTTCTTTGCTGGATTTTGGAAAATTCATGATGGTGGACTCGATTGGATATTTACTAATAATCTTAAATATTATATGTATCACATTTGGTATTTAAACGAATGGATGCCTGATTTTAGAATAGATAAATATCCTAATCTTCTTATTATTTCATCCGCACTGACTATATTATTCGAAATAGGATTCATCTTTTTAATCTTTATGGGAAGGCTACGATATATAGGAGTTGTAGGAGGAATATTATTTCATAATATGACTGGCATGTTTATGAAAATTAATTTTAAAAGCCTTTGGTATTGTTTTGTGATATTTTTTGATTGGAGTTTTTTGTACAGATGGTATTTCAAAATATTATATGGGAAAGAAGAGAATTATTCAGCAAGTGAAATACCGAGAATTAAATACAATACGACTATAGTTTCGATAGTTGGTGCATTATTAATATTTGGCAATGTGTATGCCGGATTTGGCAACTATGTAGATAGTTGGTTTTTTTCCTGTTATCCCACATTTCAATATGTTAAATCAACCCCTCAGACGAGCATCATTAGCATTGAAACCAGTTATGGGAATGGAGAATTTGAAAAAATAGATGAAAAAGTTATTAGATCTATAAGTGATAAATTTCAATATGCTCGTTTTTATAGAATGGTATGGATGATTATAAGAGAAGGTGATGATGATAAATTTATGGCATTATGGGAAGTAATGAAATTGGATAACCCTAAATTGAATAAAGTAAAGTCTATTAGATTTTTCGAAGAGCGTGTAACAACACTGCCCAATCTAGCACATATTAATCCAATTAAAAGAAAGCTACTAGCCGAGTTTAACGGACTCTGATGCCTAGACCTTGCATAAAAATTATGAGCCTTACTTTTATTAAGTTGTTAAATTATTCCTAGCAAACTCGTCTTTAATAATTTATCCATTATCTCTAATGCCTCAGTATTCTTTTTCTTAAATTCATTTCTCAAAGCATGCTTTACAATCCACTTAGTATTCTTATTATCGCTTTTTGCCCATTTTTTCAAGATACTCATTGCGACGGTAAAATTATCTTTAAGTATATCATTCAGACAGTTTGCGACTGATTTTTGTACGAATTTCGATTCGTCCTCTTTGAGATTCTCCAATATGGGCATTATAGCCGCCGGGTCTTCAATAAATTCATCTAAACGCTTAGACCAGGGAAGCCTCGGTCTTACACCCTCACTCGCAAGCCTCCTTATATGAAAATTTTTATCTTTAGACCATTTCTTCATTTGTTTAAGCATCTTCTTGGGATATTTTCTTATAAAGGGCCTTACGGCATATTCACCTGTGTGTCTTTTTGTAACCTCTTCAATTGCTTTTACTGATGTGTCAAAATCCTCCGTTCCGTATTTTTCAATAAAATATGCAACTGGCATCAGCCAATACCCTTCTTTAAACATCCCGGTTTCATTTTTGTTTTCAGGGCCGAGAATTTTTAGAAGCCCGGAGACAGCCTTTTCATAATCTTCAGGCAAATATTCTTGCAGGCAGTCTGTAAATACTTCCACGCGCGCTTTAAGCTCCAAATCATCCAGAGATGCTGAAACTTTTGTTACATATGCTATATCATTAAACTTTGGTAAAGCCTTTTTGATTTTCCCGGCCAGGAGCTCTGCAAGCGCCTTATCGTAATAGTATTTAAACTTCTTATGTTCCGACATGTCAGCTGCGCGCAATCCCTGTCACATTAGGTTTATGACCACAAGCCCTTGTGAGGATTGAGATCAAGTGTAATTGTAAGTAACCATAATATACATTGTAATTAAGCTTGGTTTTAGTCTATGATAGTACTTTCTAGATATCTACCAGAACAAGGGACTTATGAAAGCTGAAAAATTGCTACAGGCAATTGAAGAGCTGGTAAGATTA
>DEIM01000169.1:8321-10108 GCA_002352485.1 Candidatus Dadabacteria bacterium UBA2774 | reverse complement strand
TTCTCCTCAGATGCAACGCCGCAGCACTGGCCGCCTAGCTCTAGCGATGCGATAAAACGTTTGTTGGCTAGTATGTCGAGTTTTTTTACTTCTTCTCCCTGCACATTCGTATAGCCGGTCGTTCCAAGTACGTCCATAAGCCCTGCTTTACTGACGTCTCTGTGAACAATCTTGGCGGCAAGGGCAATGTTGCGCAGCAGCCTGGACAGCTCGCCCGTTGCGTAAGGGAATTCGGTTTGCTTCCTGATAATAAATTCGTCTAAAGTCTGAACGCCGATCATCACTTACTATATTACCAAAATTCTTAATGTTAGGGAAATTTCAGCTATAAATTGTTAATAATGTCAGTGGGTTTTGCTCCTTCCACTTTGTAAAAGGGGGAAGTATAATGTTTCATCCTTCGACAGGCTCAGGATGAGCGAGTTGTCTTTTGCCTAGATTAGAGGAGATTGCTTCAGTCGCTTCGCTCCTTCGCAATGACGGTATGGTATGGCTTCCGGTCTGCTTAAAATGACAAGGATGTGGATTCGGAAATGAATTGCATGGGATTGCCGCGGTCACTGTGTTCCCTCGCAATGACGGGCTTGGGTTATTCAGACTTTTTCCCCCGGGACTCCTCGATTTTCATAGCGGCTTTAAAGCCCTCTTCCCGAATGATCTCTTTTGCTCTTACGATGCTCTTGTCAAAGTCCTCGGGGAGTGTGTTCTTAACGAGTGTGTAGGCCTGATTTAAATAGGGAACGAGGACAGACTTCTCAACAACTGAGTCTTTATCCGAGTAGAACATACCGAGAGAAGAGACGACCAAGAACGCGACCACGGCCCCGATGATAAGCCCCAAAACGCCTCCCGCGACCTTGTTGAGCCAGGACAGCTGCATCGTCCCGATGAGCTTAGCCGTCATCCAGCCGAGGATTTGGATGATTAAATAAGCCAGGAAGCCTGAGATAATAAACCCGCCTACGTTTGCTATGGACTCGTTATCGACAAGCCCCATGTCCATAAACACGCCCCCGGCGATATCGTAGAGAATAAAACCCACGATGATGCCGCCCACCAGGGCCGCAATGGAGAAAACCTGGCGGATGAGTCCCCTGTATATGCCGATCAGGGTGAAGACGGTGAGGATGATTATTATCGTTATGTCGAGCCAGTTCATATTTGGACCTTCAATTTGTTTTTATAACATGATGACCGGAATGTTTCATTATTCAATCTCCACGCGGATTCCCATATGTCTTAACACTCTCGAATTGGATTATCTTTCCATGCTAGACTACAATATTGATAAGGCTTAAATGATTATGGGAGGGCTTTTTGTAAATGGACAGTAAAGAGCTAAAAACCACCTGCCCGGAGTGTAACTCTGAGATATACGTAGATGAAATCCTCCATAAGCAGATAGAGGAGGAATATAAGCGCAAGTTCGCCGAGGAAGCTAAAAAATACGAGGCCGAGAAATTAAACCTGGAGCGGGAAAGAGAAGAGCTGCAAAAGACTATCACAGAGACCGTCGAGCAAAGAATGAAGAGCGAAAAGACGGGTCTTGAGGAAAAGCTGAGGAAAGATATTGAAAAAGAAAACTCAGAGCAATATGACTCGCTGCAAAAAGAGCTGAATTTGAAATCAGAGCAGTTAAAAGACTATAATAGATCAAAAGCCGAAGTTGAAAAACTAAAAAGAGAAAAAGACGAGATTAAGGATAAGATTGAGGCCGAATCCCAGCAAAAGTTAAATGAGCAGTTAGCGCTTGAGAAAGAGAAGATACAAAAGTCCGTCCAAGAAGG
>DEIM01000169.1:0-8199 GCA_002352485.1 Candidatus Dadabacteria bacterium UBA2774 | reverse complement strand
TTTCCCCTGGATAGGATCGAAGAGGTAAAAAAGGGCAAAAAGGGAGCCGACTGCCTTCAGATAATTAACACCCAGTACAGCCAGAACTGCGGGTCAATATATTATGAGAGTAAAAGAACCAAGGCCTTTCAAAGCTCGTGGATAGATAAGCTAAAGAGCGATATGAGGGCGATGAAAGCCTCAATCGGCGTTATAGTTACCGAAACCATGCCGAGCGGGATGGATATTATGGGCCAGATCGACGGTATATGGATATGCAGCCTACGGGAGTTCAGGAGTCTCAGCCAGGTGCTCCGGGAATCCATCGTCCGGGTAAGCGACGCACTTGTCTCGCAGGAGGGTAAAGGGGACAAGATGAGTCTCATGTATGATTTTCTCACCAGTGACGAGTTTAAAAACCACATAAAGGACATTGCGGACGCGTTTATTGACATGGAGAACGATCTGGACAAGGAAAGACGGGCAATGGAGGGGCTTTGGAAGAAAAGAGAGAAGCAAAACCAAAAAGTGCTCACAAACCTTAACCTGATGTTCAGCTCCATTAAGGGGATCGCGGGCAACTCAATAGGCACTATTACGGCTCTGGAGCTGCCTACGCATGATCAAGAGGACAGTGACAGTAATGGTATAGAAAAAGAGCCTGACGAGCTGTTTTAATAAAAAACTTCAATTTATTTAACCTTGGGGCAGCTCGCACGCCCAATCCTCTTGGTAACTTCGCCCTGAATTTCCACTTAATACCCTGAGAGCCCGGTATTTTGACTTATGTAAAGTGTTCAGATAACTTAAAAACCGTGATGGGTTTTTCCGAAATTCTTTCCGTTGTAGCGCCGGACTTAGAGGAAGTGGAGGCAGAGCTTGAGAGCTCGATCCAGTCCCCTGTGCCGCTGGTGTACGAAATTTCTAAATATCTGCTTGGAAGCGGGGGCAAGAGGCTCCGTCCATCGGTGCTATTGCTCATAAGCGGTGCTTGCGGCAACCTGGAAGGTAAAGAGAGGATTTACTCTGCCGCTGCGCTTGAGCTGATACATACTGCCACGCTGCTTCACGACGACGTTGTGGACGAGGCGAAGCTGAGGCGAGGCAAGACCGCATCTAACGTCGTGTGGGGGAATAAAGCAACTGTGCTCGTCGGTGACTTTATGCTGGCGCGCGCGCTTGGGCTAATACAGTCCTGCGGCAACCTGGAGCTCATAAAAGCCGTTACCGATGCTGCGGCAAAGCTGGCCGAAGGGCAGGTGCTGGAGGTAATGAGCGCAAATAGCATGGTCGAGGTGTCTGAGGATATATGCTTTGGGATAATTGAGAACAAGACGGCATCACTCATTGAGAGCTGCGGCACTGTTGGCGCCATATTAGCCGGCGCAGAAGACTCCTTAAAGCACTCGGTAGGGCAGTACGGGCTTAATATTGGCATAGCTTTTCAGCTCATCGACGACGCGCTCGATTACTCCTCAAGCGAAGAGGAGTTCGGGAAAGGGGTGGGGCAGGACCTGGTGGAGGGCAAGATGACGCTTCCGCTGTTTTATTCCCTTGAAGAGGCCTCTGCGCCCGAGAAAACTAAGGTGAACGACATACTCGTTCGTGAAGACTTTGAGGACGATGAGCTTGACTTCATAAGAGATATAGTGGAGCGCTACAAAGGGGTGGAAAAGACCAAGGTGATAGCCAAAGACTATATACAAAAAGCCAGGGAGTCTCTCTCTCCCGTACCTGAAAACATCTATAAAAACTCACTCAGTAAACTTGCTGATTTTGTAGCAGAAAGAAAAAACTAGAAGATCCTCTTAATAGCGGGATAACGCTCAGATCTCAAGCATCATGACGTAGGCGTCCTCACCCGTATCCGAGTAGTATTTACGCCTTACCTGTATGGTTTTAAACCCAAGTTTTTCATAAAGCTTCTGAGCTCCTGTGTTCGTTATACGTACTTCCAAAATGGCGTACTTAAGCCCTTTGTCGGCGGACTCCACGATGCAGTCCATCATGAGCTTCTCTCCGAGGCCGCTCTGTCTGAACTCAGGGTGTACGGCGACGTTCAATATGTGTACCTCATCGTATATCGTCCAGGTCACTATGTAGCCCACTACAATGCCGCTCAAACGGATCACCCGGTTGTAGGACGTGCTCGACTTTATCTCCCTCTCAAAAATTCTTTTGGGCCATGGAGACGGAAAGCTGACGTTCTCTATCGCTACTATGCCGTCAAGGTCGGCTGGGGTGATTATGTCTATTTCAAATTTAGGAGCGTTCTCCATATTAATAATTTTTTCGGTTTTATGCCGATATGTCCAGAGTGAATTATATAAAAGGGGGTTATTTCCGCTATTGGTTAATGCGGAAATTAAGCCGCGGATTTTCTTTCGATAAGTAAATTCAGTATATCCCGGGCGGCGTCTGAAATGACTGTACCGGGGCCGAAAATAGCCGTAACGCCGGCGTTATATAGATAATCGTAATCCTTTTTGGGTATGACTCCGCCGATTACGACCATTATGTCGCCCCTGCCCATTTCATTAAGCTCCTTAACGAGCTCGGGCACAAGGGTTTTGTGGCCCGCGGCGAGGCTGGAAACGCCGATTACGTGCACATCGTGCTCCACTGCCTGACGCACGGCCTCAAGCGGTGTCTGGAAGAGTGGGCCGATGTCTACGTCAAAGCCAAGGTCGGCAAAGCTCGTGGCTATTACCTTTGCCCCTCTGTCGTGGCCGTCCTGGCCCATTTTGGCAACGAGGATCCTGGGCCTTCTGCCCTCTAGCGCGTCGAATTCATCTGAGAGCTCACGCGCCCTCTTAAAGCTCTCGTTCTCGGATAATTCTGATGAGTAAACGCCTGATATTGTCTTGATAGATGCTTTATAGCGTCCGAACACTTTTTCGCAAGCGTAGGATATTTCGCCGAGCGTAGCCCTTTTGCGAGCGGCCTCTACAGACAGCTCAAGCAGGTTGCCCTCGCCCGTCTCTGCGCACCGTGTAATCGCCTGGAGCGCTTGCTCTACGGCGCCGCTATCCCTTTCATTTCTTAGCTTCTCAAGCCGCGCTATCTGTGAGACCCTCACCTGGGTATTGTCTATCTCAAGTATCTCGATCTCACTTTCTTCTTCAACCTGGTATTTGTTAACGCCTACTATGGTGTCCTGTCCCGAGTCTATACGCGCCTGCTTTCTGGCCGCTGCCTCTTCGATCCTCATTTTCGGAAGCCCTGTGTCTATGGCCTTGGCCATTCCGCCAAGCTCCTCGACCTCTCCTATAAGCTCCCATGCCCTTCGCGCGACCCTGTCTGTTAAGTACTCGACGTAATACGAGCCCGCCCATGGGTCTACGGAGCGGCATATGTTCGTCTCTTCCTGAAGGTAAATTTGAGTATTCCTCGCAATACGCGCAGAAAAATCTGTAGGCAGCGCAATGGCCTCGTCAAGGGCGTTCGTGTGGAGCGACTGTGTTCCCCCGAGCGCTGCCGCAAGGGCTTCAACGCACGTCCTGACGGCGTTATTAAACGGGTCTTGCTCAGTAAGGCTCCACCCCGAGGTCTGGCAGTGGGTCCTTAGCGCAAGGGATTTGGGGTTCTTTGGGTTAAACTCCTTTATTAGCTTGGCCCACAGCATCCGGGCCGCTCTCATTTTCGCGATTTCCATGAAGTGATTCATCCCGATACCCCAGAAAAAGGATATGCGCGGCGCGAAATCGTCTATATCCATTCCGGCTTTGATACCAGCCCGAACGTATTCGAGCCCGTCCGCCAGGGTGTAGGCAAGCTCGATGTCAGAAGACGCCCCGGCCTCTTCCATGTGATAACCGCTTACGCTGATTGAGTTGAATTTAGGCATATTCTCCGAGGTGTATTTGAATATATCGGCGATGATTTTCATGGACGGCTCAGGGGGGTATATGTAAGTATTCCTGACCATAAATTCTTTTAATATGTCGTTTTGAATGGTGCCGTTAAGCTCTTTTGCGGGTACTCCCTGCTCTTGTGCGGCTACGATGTAAAAAGCCATAACGGGCAGCACCGCGCCGTTCATGGTCATTGACACCGATGTCTCCCCCAGCGGAATCTGGTCAAACAGTACTTTCATATCCAGAATCGAGTCTATTGCCACCCCTGCCTTGCCCACGTCTCCGGGCACACGCTCATGGTCTGAGTCATAGCCCCTGTGAGTGGGAAGGTCGAACGCCACGGACAATCCTTTTTGACCTGCCGCGAGGTTCCTACGGTAGAACGCGTTTGATTCCTCGGCTGTCGAGAACCCGGCGTACTGCCTGATGGTCCACGGGCGCGTTACATACATCGTAGAGTAAGGCCCGCGCAGGAAGGGCGCGATGCCGGCTGCGTAATCGAGGTGGGTAATACCCTGGGTGTCAGCTTCTGTGAATACAGGGGCCACGGGTATGGCCTCGGGCGTCATCCAGTCGGACCCGCTTTTACGGGTGCTTTTCTCTTGTTCGCCTTTTATATGAGAAAAATCTATTTTTGAAAAATCGGGTCTCATTTTATACCCACTACGACTTGATATTTTTTTAGTATTTCCAGCATGTTGGACCGAATATGAATAAAATCGTCAACACCCGCCTTGTCGAGCTCGTCAATGTGTTCTTTTGGGTTCCCGGCTACGATAATGTGAATATCCGGGTCAGCGGCTTCTAGCTTCTCGCATATCCCGGGTGCAATCTCCGGATACTCTTTATCAGAGCTGCAAATGACCACGATTTTAGAGCCGCTTTTAATAGCCGCGTCAATTCCCTCTTCTGTACTGTCGAACGCGCCATTGTCGATGACCGAAAACCCACCGCAGCTAAAGAAGTTCGCCGAAAAACCCGTCCGGGCTGTTCTCATAGCCGGGTTTCCGAGAGGCAGCAGGAAGACGCTCGCATTGCCGTTATAATTCTCAGTCGCCATGCGGAGCTTCTCAAATGCCTCAGCGCCTCTGTATGGCTTTAATGGCCTTATCTCAAATTCGGGATTATCTCTCACAGTATCGGTAAGCTGAACCTTGGAGGCTTGCTCGTTCAAATTTGGATATCTGTTTACTCCGAGTAAGGTTGCACGGCCCGTTTCCAGGTCTGAGTCTTTTGATTTTCTGGTTTCCTCAATTTTATCTTGTATAAATCCGGATTTTAACGCCTCTACTATCCCCCCGGTCTTCTCCACTTCCAGAAAAAGCTCCCAGGCGGCCTCTGCTAATGAATTAGTTAGGTTCTCGATATAGTATGAACCCGCGGAGGGGTCTATGACTCTGTCTATATAGGACTCGTTTTTAAGTATTAGCTGGGTGTTTCTTGCCATTCTCCGCGTGAATTCCCCGGGCGCATCGTATGCAGAGTCAAGCGGCGATACATGGACCGCATTGCTCCCGCCGATGGTCGCTGCCATCGCTGCCACAGTGCCCCGGAGCATGTTTGTGTAAGGGTCGTATATCGTTTGGTTCCATCCGGAAGATACGGTTTCGATACTCATTTTTTTTTCGTTACAACCGTACTGCTGCAATACTGTTGCCCATAGCAGTCTTGCCGCTCTTAGTTTCGCTATTTCCATAAAGTAGTCAGAGCCTATTGAGAAAGAAAAGTTCATGTGCCCCGCTATTTGCTCGGCGGTAAGGTCCATAGATGTGAGCCTGTCCATGTACTCCACTCCGGAGGCGAGAGAGAACGCAAGCTCCTGCACTGCGGACGCGCCCGAGTCGCCGAAGATCTCGCCGTGAACACTTAGCCCTTTGAATGCTGGCATATTCTCACTAACGTAGGATATAACCGACTTAAGCTCTTCAAATGCACAAGGGTTGTGTGACCCGCTTAGCAGAAGATCACCGATGGGGTCCGTATCGATAGAACCTCTTAATTTATTCAGATCAATGTTTCTATTTAAGGCTTCGCTAGTAAATAAATCCAGTATCGTCATTGCCCCCGAGCCGAACTTAAAATGCACCGGGACCTTGTCTATCTGTATGTCTCTAAGGAGCGCTGCCATGTCGGCCTTATTCTCTACGGATACACCGCTTGTAGTGCTGTCTTCAATCCTGCTTACAAATGTGATTGACTGAGCGCCCATTCGGAGACTTTCGAGAGCGGCTTTATTTGCCGCTGAAATATCGCCCTCCGATATGTACTCATTAATATTCCAGTCGTTGCTATCGGCAGCCGTGCCTCTTGTATAGGGGAACTGACCGGGGGCTGAATCCGTAAGGTATGCGAGCTTCTTAAGGTCGTGCTCTGTATAGAACGGTTCTACGGAAAAACCCTCATAGGGCTTCCACTGAAGCGTATCTACACTCCGGCCCTTGAGGTCCTTTTCGACTTGCTCCTTCCATGCCTCTTTTGTGACAGGAGGGAACTCAGCAAATAAATTTTCTTTATCTTCAGGCATTTTAATCTCTTAGTATTAGGCCTAATAATAATAAATAAAAGTGAAACTGTTGCAAGAGACTTGGATTATTCTATACATTAGCAAAGCGTTAACATTTATTTTTATTCTATATTTTTGTTCCGATTTATGGTAGTATTGCACAAAATTATACGCTTAAGGGGGGTATGTACGGATGAGAAGCTTAATCTTATCAGCCTTGTTAGCGGTAACTATCTGTTTTGGATTTACCCAACTATCTTTCGCAGCCTGTGTGGAAGGCCCACCGGATACTTTTACGTGTAACACCAATCCACCTAATCCTGATTTAAACGGCATTCAGGAAGAATTTAATAACAATAACCTAACCGTAAATGTTCTGCCTGGTGCTGGAATCGACACCGAAGGGACGCCCTTTGCTGCTTGTATAAGGACAGGTAACGGGACTAGTATCTTTGATGTTAACGGTGCTGACTTCAATTGTGAAGATGACGGCATAAACTCAAAAGGAAATAATACATTCAACATTACCGACTCTACGTTTAAAGTAGGTGAATCTATTGGAGAAGCTATTATTACTTCTCCAGGGGTTAATATTATTAATGTTCTAAGGTCGATATTGGATGGCGGTATATTCGCGATAAATGTTACCGGAGGTAGTACGACAACAAACGTCACCGATTCAACCCTCACAGGAAGGTCTGAAGCCCTCTGTATGGGAGGGATTAATGTAATTGATCTTCTGCGTTCGCAGATTTTATGTGATGAAAACACTGGCACAGAATGCGATGCTGTAGATTTCTCATTTGAAGATGACGAGATAACGGTTGTTGAGTCCTTAATACGTGCTGGGGATACTAGCGATTCGGATGCGATTGAGTGCGGTCCGGGTAATGATACTACTACTCTTGGCACTGGGGCTAATCTGATAGGCCGCATAGCCTGCGGTCCTGATTTTGATACTATAATTTTTGCCATGGACGTTCCTGAGGAAGCGCTCCCGCTTGTCTCTTCACAAATAGCGGCAGCGAATCCCGCGGGTGACACGCTTGTAATCAACGGTTTGACTTACACTTGGACAGACTGCGAGCTTCTGGTAAGCCAGCTAAACGGAGTAAGGAACGTAAGACCTATCCCGACACTGTCCGAGTGGGGGCTTATAGCACTGGCGGGAGTATTGGGAATAGTTGGATTTATAACAATTCAGAGAAGAAAGGGAACCGCGTAACATAATCAGCTCTATAAAATCACCTATTTTCCCATTAAATATTATGTTAGAATGGCTTTAATATATCTCATTAACGGAGGAGCAAAAGGATGAGAAAACTTTTATTAGCCACAATTATAGCTGTAGCCATTAGCTTCACGTATACGGATTTAACTTATGCAGTCTGTGTTGAAGGACCGCCTGATACATTTACTTGCAACACCAACCCGCCCAACCCTGACCTAACGGGTGTTCAAGCTAGTATCGCTAACGATGTAACTGTGAACGTCTTGCCGGATGCTGGGATTGATACTCAGGGGCAGCCAGGGAATTTAGATGCTATCAGAACAGGAAATGGAAGCGATGATATAACGATTACAGATGGAAGTGTGAGGGCCGAAATCGTAGGTGTAAACGCTGGTAACAATGATGACACGGTTAAAGTAATTGATAGCATAGTTAGTGCTTTAGAAAGAGCCATAGAGCCGGGTAACGGAGCAGATACAGTTATGGTCGAGGGTTCAGAAGTTACGAGCCAGAATGAGATAGCTATACAAACCGGCAACGATAACGATGTGGTAATTGTCAGCGGCTCTCGGGTAACCAGCCTGGTTGACGACGGAATAGAAACAGCTAACCAAAACGATCAGGTAACC
>DEIM01000221.1 GCA_002352485.1 Candidatus Dadabacteria bacterium UBA2774 | reverse complement strand
GCTATTACCGCAGGCAGCGCGCCTGAAACTATGGGAGATTTAACCGTGGGGAGCATAGCCTCCATTTGCTCTAGTTTAGGAGAGAGCTTTCCGAGAAAACCGCTTGAGCGTATAAGGCCGCTTATACCGAGCTTTTGATACAGATACAAAAAGGGGAGCATGAGCTTAAGCCGTCCGGGATATGGGAAAAGAGAAAATATCGCGCGGCGGTGAAGCTTATCGCCTGCTCCTCTGTCATAGTTTCTTTCGATCTGTGAGCGCCCGGCTTCTATGAGCGAGCCGTATTTCACACCTGAGGGACACGCGGGCTCGCACGCAAGACATCCAAGACACCTGTCCAGGTGCTCTACCAGCGAGCCGCCCATAGGTATCTCGCCGTGAAGTGCAGATTTCATGAGGTATATCCGGCCCCGCGGCGAATCCAGCTCGTTTCCGGTCTCCAGATACGTCGGGCACGCCGAAAGGCAGAAACCGCAGTGTACGCAGTCCTTAATAATATCTGCGCTCGGTCTGTCCTGGTCGTCAAATGCGCTTTTTACATGATCGGCCATGGTCTCTTTCAGTCCTTCTGACTTATTTTAAAATATAGCTTTTCGAGCTCTGCGTTTTCATACTCGTGTCTATACTCGGCGTCGTTTGCAAACGAGGCAGCTGCAACCCGCCTGCATAGTATGCTGAAGTTTAACTGCGGCTCGCTGAAGGGGTAAGGCTCAACCGTAAAATTGAGCCCGTCTCCAGACTCCATCTTCAGCGTCCTGCTGTCCCCTGAATAATCAATCGGTGCGTCCATTATTTCTATCGACTTCCAGCCGTGGCATAGGGTCAGAGACACAATATCACCTATCTGAAGAAGCTTTAGATTGACCTTTATATCCCGAGGCACCTCATCAAGAGAAAAACCGTTTAATTCCACTCCCGCTTTGTCTTTTATAAACTTTCCGAGCTCACTTTTTAACATCCTGGAATTTTCGTCCGACGGGTCTCTATCGAGGTTATGCTGGTTAAACTTTGCGAAATGAAGCGCAATGAGAATGGATGCGTAAGGGTGCTCGGCTTCGTGGTCCCTGAAGCAGTGCTCCCAAATCTCCGACTGGTCTCTTGTATCCATCTCCGAGAAATTCGCGGGATGTCCCGAGGGCGCATCGACCTTGGGAGACGCGTCCCACTGCCTCCACCCTGCATCGTGCTCACTTATGGCAAAAAGCACCTCGTCCCGGGGCTCGGGTACTGAGAACATTTCGTTCCCCCAGTACTCCATTATCTCCCCTGCAAGCTCGGCATGCTCGTGCTGTGTAATGAGAAGCCAGCCATTTTCTTCTTCCCTTCGGATCATCAGATAAACCTGCCCGGGTTAAGTATGCCTGCGGGATCAAAGTTTGATTTAATCCTCTTCATAAGAGCGAGCCCCGAGCCTATGTCGCCCCACACATCAACCTCAGATTTTAGCTCCGGCGTGGCGGCCTCGATTACAAGGCTCCCTTTGCCGGACTCACAATACTCTCTTAGAGTATTAATTGTGGATGCTAAATCTGCCGTATCACCCTTAAGTGTAATATCGACTATACCGTTTCCGGCCTTTGAGGAAGCGTATAAGATCAGAGCTCTTTGGCTGCTTAACTCTTCTAGCTCACTGAAGACCCTCGCCACATCTGTAATCAATACACCCGCTTTTAATTTGACAAGGTTCTCGCTTGACTTATTCCAGGGGCAATTCACTATCTCATCCCACAGTTTATTTTCCGATTCTCCCTCGACCGTGACTCCCTGACCGCGGGCTTTATTGCAAACCTTTTTTACAAGAGCCATCTGCTCGCTAACCGCCTTGTCAACGTTCATTACTCTAATTGCGAGCGCGTGTTTTTTCCTTTTAAGCTCGATACCTATCCGCCCTGTAACCTCATTAACCAATAGAGGGTTAAGAAGCTCGAGCGAATTCATCACGAGCTCAGACTTAAGGAGCTCCATCACGGTTTCTGCGCATTTCTCAAGCGTTGTGAAGCTTACGAGATAGGTCTCGCTGCGCTCGGGAACGGGATACAGCCTGAGCGTTGCTTCGGTGATTATCCCAAGCGTACCAAGGGACCCCACATAGAGCTTTGGCAGGTCATAGCCGGCGACGTTTTTAACCACCTTGGAGCCGCCCTTAAACACCGTACCGTCCGCCCTTACCACCCTTAGCCCGATAAGCAGCTCTCTAAGAGTGCCGTAACGGAGCCTGAGCGGCCCGCTTGCGTTTGAGGCGATAATACCCCCGATTGTGGCACCATGGGCTTGGTGCATGGGGTTTACGGAAAGGAACTGGTTGTTCTCTCCGAGCTTGTTCTGAAAGCCCTCAAGAGTAACTCCGCTCTGCGTCGTAGCCACCAGGTCGCGCGCCTCGTGCTCCAGCACCCGGTCAAGCTTTTGGGTTGAGAGCAGTACGTCCAAACTCGGAGGGATATTCCCGAGACTCCTCTTTGTACCCGAGCCTACGGGCATTACTGAGACGGATTCCCGTGAGGCAACCTTTAAAATCTCCGAAATTTGCTCTTCGTTTTCGGGGAATAAAACGGCCTTTGGAACCAAGCCGTCTATGGAGTAGTCGGTAACTCCGGATGAATCCGTAGTAACATTCGCCGCTCCGAGAATAGAGATAAATTCTTTTATACTTTTAGATTCGGCCATATTTTCGTTTTTTCACTCGCATTTGTCACTACTAAAGAAATAAAACCCGAGGGGAGAAAATTAATACATCTCACCAAGACCCTTTTTTTGTAACGGGTGCTCTTTATAAGGCTTCATACCGGGCTCAACGCACGTCCTGGGTGTCGGGAAAACCTTACCCGGATTGCATAGGCCCTTTACGTCAAACGAGCACCTGAGAAGGTTCATCGTGTCGAGGTCGCTCTCATCGAACATGAGTGATAGAAACCTTTTTTTATCGTGACCCACGCCGTGCTCACCCGTGATGCTCCCGCCCGAATCGACGCAGACAGTGAGGATATCCCCCGCAAGCTCTAGCGCTTTATGGTACTCGTCCTCGACATTTCCATCGTACAGTACCAGCGGGTGGAGGTTGCCGTCTCCCGCGTGGAACACATTGGCCACTCTGAGCCCGTACTTTTTGCTCAGCTCTCCCACCTTACCCAGCACCTCTGCAAGCTTACTCCTGGGTATGACGCCGTCCTGAACGTAATAATCCGAGCTTATCCGCCCCATAGCGGGAAAGGCGCTCTTTCTGCCCTTCCAAAAGAGGTCTCTTTCATTTGAATCCCTGGCAATTTTTATCTCGTTAGCGTTGTGATCTTTAAGTACGCTCTGCACAATGGGCATCTGCGCCGTGACCTCGGCCTCAGGGCCGTCAAGCTCGACTAGCAGGATAGCGCCCGCGTCCACCGGATAACCGCAGCCTATCGCCTCCTCCACCGAGCGTATACATAGGTTGTCCATTATCTCCATCCCCGCAGGGATGACGCCCCTTGCCGTAATACCTGAAACTGAAGCGCCCGCGTCTTCAATCCGATCAAATGTTGCGAATAGAGTTTTCACTGTCTCGGGTTTGCGTACAATTCTGAGCGTAACTTTAGTTACGATACCAAGGAGCCCCTCGGAACCTACCACTAGCCCCGCAAGGTCATAGCCCGGACGCTCCGCGGTCTTGCCGCCGATCTGGATTATCTCACCGTCCGGAAGAACTACTTCGAGGCCGAGCACGTGGTTTGAGGTAACGCCGTATTTAAGGCAGTGCACCCCTCCTGAGTTTTCGGCTACGTTCCCTCCGATGGTGCACACTATCTGGCTCGAAGGATCGGGAGCATAATAATAGCCGCTTGAGCTTACGGCATCTGTAACGGAGACGTTAACGACACCCGGCTCGACCACTACGCGCTCATTTGGGATATCTATATCAAGAATCTTATTCATGCGTGAGAGCGAGATTACAATGCCCTCCTCTGTTGGGAGCGCCCCACCTGAAAGCCCCGTGCCCGCCCCTCTGGGTACGTATGGGACGTTTTGCTCGTAACATTCTCTGACTACGCTGGAGACTTGCTCTGCGGTTTCGGGAAGCGCTACGAAAACGGGTTTTACTCTATGACCCGTAAGCGCGTCGCACTCATACGCTATGAGCTCGTCGTCTTTATATATAACGCCTTGCGGGCCGAGTATGGCGAGCAGCTTATCTTTAAATGCGATTTTCCAGTCTGATGACATAGTAATGTGCCCGAGATGTCCGGGGGATATTGATTAATTTACGGCATCATTATATCATTATTCGGACCCGAGACCAATTAAGCGGATATTATGACAAAACGGCTTAGCATTATTATTAAAAAAGCTTGACAATCCCTGCTAAGACGGTAAATTGAATGGTTTACTTCCAAGAATAAGAGGCAGAAAATGAAGAGTTACATGGCTAGAAGCCAAGATTTCGATAAAAAATGGTACCTGATTGACGCAAACGGTAAAACAGTGGGGCGCATTGCTACCAGGATTGCAACGATTCTGAGAGGAAAGGGAAAGCCCGAGTTTACACCGCACGCGGACATAGGAGACTTCGTTATAGTAGTCAACGCCGAGAAAGTAGTATTCACAGGAAATAAGTGGAGCCAGAAGACATATTACAGGCACACCAATCATCCTGGAGGAATTAAAGATATAACGGCGGAGAAGCTCCTTGAGAAAGAACCGGGAGAAATACTAAAGAAAGCCGTTTGGGGAATGCTTCCCAAAAACAAATGGCAGGATACACTAATTCAACGCATGAAAGTATACACAGGCGGCGAGCATCCACACGCTCCCCAGCAGCCTGAGGTACTGGAGGTATAATAAATACTATGGCTGAAGTTAACCACTACGGAACTGGAAGAAGAAAAACATCTATTGCCCGTGTATGGCTCCGCGAAGGAAACGGCACAATAACAATTAACAAACGCACTCCTGAAGAGTACTTTCCGCGCGACACCTGGAAAATCCACGCGCTCGAGCCGCTCGACACTACCCAGACAAAAGGGAAGTTCAACGTCTTGGTCGATGTTAAAGGCGGAGGGCTTACGGGTCAGGCCGGAGCTGTTAGACACGGGATCGCAAGAGCGCTACTTAAAGCGGACGAGTCTCATAGACAACCTCTTAAATCTGCTGGTCAGCTGAAAAGAGATCCGAGAATGGTTGAAAGAAAGAAATACGGACTCAAGAAAGCAAGAAAAGGACAGCAGTTCTCAAAGAGGTAATTACCACATTGGCTACAACTAAAAAAAAGAAGTCTATAAGTACTAAGAAAAAGAAAATTGCGCCTCCGAAAGGTAAGCTAGGCGTACTCCTTCCCGGTATGAGCGGGGCCGTAAGCACTACTTTTATCGCGGGTGTAGAGGCGATAAAGAAGGGCAAAGGCAAACCCGTAGGATCACTTACCCAGATGGGCAGGATCAGGCTCGGCAAGAGAACTGATAAGAAGTCGCCCCTCATTAAAGAATTTATCCAACTAGCTGAATTAGACGATCTGGTGTTTGCGGGTTGGGACATATTTAAGGACAACTGTTATGAGGCGTGCTTAAAAGCGGGCGTGCTCGATAAAGAGCTTGTTGAAGAGCTCAAGGATACGCTTAAAGAAACTAGCCCCATGTCGGCTGTTTTCAGCAGAAAATACGTTAAGAACCTAAACGGCAAACACTTAAAGAAAGGCAAGACCAAGATGG
>DEIM01000063.1:12768-15338 GCA_002352485.1 Candidatus Dadabacteria bacterium UBA2774 | reverse complement strand
GCGTGGTCCTCGTCTATGCCTGAGGAGGGAGCGAAAAACCTGGAGACGAAATCATACTTATCCGATGAGGACAGACTCGTAACCATGACGCCCCGCATAGGAACTTTTCCCAGTAAATTGAAGTCTGGCTTTAGCTCTACTACGGCTTTTTCGGACTCAAGCTCGAGTATATAGTCAAATGTTGCCTTTCCCGTATAAAGGGGTTTTACCCCGAGCGCCTGCCCAAGCTCCAACGGCAAGGCAGACTCTTTTTCCTCGTCTTTGGGAAAGTCCATCTCTATGAATCCGTTATCAGTCCATGCTGTCAGAAGCCCGCTCCGTGTATTGAACTGTGCTTTCTGATCGAGACTGAGAGCGCCCGTCTCCCACAGCACGTGGGCGCTCGCGAGCGTGGCATGGCCGCACAGGTCCACCTCAACCGTCGGGGTGAACCACCTGAGGTTATAGCGCTCCCCGTCCGGGTACACAAACGCGGTCTCCGCCAAGTTCATCTCAAGCGCGACGTTCTGCATCCACTCTTCCTCGGCGGGCCCGTCCAATATGCACACTCCCGCAGGGTTACCCTTAAACGCTGCCGCGGTAAACGCGTCTACCTGATATATTATGAGTCCCATTCTCTTTATCTTTTCTCCTCTTCGGTATCCTAAGAGGGATAATTGTACACCCGATTAGGGGCATGAACAGTCTCTCCCGGAACTTAGCGGCTGACGGAGCGTTCAGTCACCGAAGAGACAAAAACATTTGACATTTTTCTGAATTTCTTTAAGGTAAATATGCGCTTATGTTAATATATAAGCAGTGTAGAGCGCTGCCGCTTGGATCCTGAGCAAAGGACCGAGACGGAGGACAAGGTGAATAAACATAGATCGGACGGCACTTGCTTAAATGCAGGCCGTACCTGGAAAATAAAGAATACGATAAGCCAGTAGGGACAGTACGGTCCTATCTGGCTTTTTTTATTTTTAAGAGAGCGTATATGAATAAGATGACAGTGCCTGAAATAATGGAAATGAAAAAACGCGGCGACAAAGTCGTCATGGTAACGGCTTATGACGCGGGCACGGCCCGGATAGTTGACGACGCCGGGGTGGACATCATCCTCGTAGGCGACTCTCTTGGAAACGTCATACAGGGGATGCCAAACACCCTTTCTGTCACTGTGGACGAGATGGTGTACCACACAAAGCTCGTATCAAGAGGGGCCCAAAACGCCCACATCTGCGCAGATATGCCGTTTATGTCCTATCAGCTCTCTACACAAGAGGCAGTGAAGAACGCCTCCAGGTTCATAAAAGAATCGGGCGCAGGGTCCGTAAAGCTTGAAACCACAGAAGACTTCCTCGACACCATATATGAGATTCAGAAAATAGGCATACCCGTAATGGGGCACATTGGCCTCCGCCCGCAGGACGTACACAAAATGGGCGGCTACAAGATACAGGGGCGTGATAAAGACGACGCACAAAAGCTAAAAGAGCTTGCGAAAAAGGCGGAGGACGCGGGAGCCTATGCCATAGTGATCGAAAGCATCCCCCGCAGGCTGGCAGCCGAGATCACGGACTCAATCAGAATCCCTACGATTGGAATCGGAGCTGGCCCCGAGTGCGACGGGCAGGTGCTGGTGATTAACGATCTAGTTGGGCTATCTCCCGAGCCAATGCCCAAATTCGTAAAGAAGTACGCAAACGTAAGAGAAACAATGGAAAACGCTACGAAAGATTTCATCAGCGAGGTAAGACAGGGAACGTTCCCCGCAGAGGCCCATTCATATGACTAGTACTAGCGCTATTACCGTAATTGAAAGAGCGGCAGAGATGAAGGCGCACTCAAACGCCCTCAGAAAGGCTGGGAAGTCTATTGCGCTCGTGCCCACCATGGGCGCTCTTCACGAGGGGCATCTGAGCCTTATGAGAGAGGGGCGTAAGAGGGCGGATATTCTTGTAGTCAGCATATTCGTGAACCCTACGCAGTTTGGCCCGGGTGAGGACTATGACAAGTACGCAAGAGACAGAGAGGGCGACCTTCAAAAGATGAAGGGCATCGGCGTTGACGCGGTGTTTATGCCGGGGCCCGAAGAGATTTATCCCCCGGGCTTTCAGACATACGTTTCAGTAGAGGAGCTTGAAAAACCTCTTTGCGGCGCTTCTCGCCCCGGGCATTTCAGGGGCGTTGCCACGGTAGTGCTCAAGCTTTTCAATATTGTTAAAGCGGACATAGCCCTATTCGGACAAAAGGACTATCAGCAGCTAAAGGTAATACAGAGGATGGCAAGGGACCTTGACCTCGATATAGAGGTCATCGGGCTTCCTATCGTGAGGGAGGAGACGGGGCTTGCAATGAGCTCCAGAAACGTGTACTTAAGCGATGAAGACCGTCAGAGGGCGCTTTCACTTTCTAGGGCGCTTTTGGAGATAAAATCTCAATTCGCAAACGGGGCTTATGAGACTGAAAACTTAGTGCAAAGCGCTATGAAGGTACTCGAGCAGGCCTCTGTAGAGGATATCGATTACCTGGAAATAAGGGACGGAGAAACACTGGAGTATAAAAAAGAAGCTGCCCGCGGCGACGTA
>DEIM01000063.1:1970-12665 GCA_002352485.1 Candidatus Dadabacteria bacterium UBA2774 | reverse complement strand
CGAAGCTGACCTAGAGTACGAGGGGAGCGTCACAATCGACAGGGACCTCATGGACGCGGCCGACTTCTTTCACTACGAGCAGGTACACATATTCAATATTACAAACGGGAACAGGCTTGTGACCTATGTGATCGAGGGAGAGCGCGGCTCGGGAGAGATATGCGTAAACGGGGCCGCAGCGCACCTTGCTACGAAGGGCGACATACTCATCATAGCGAGCTTTTCTTCATATGACGAGGAGGAATGTAAATCCCACGCACCAAAGCTTGTCTACGTGGACAGCGCAAACAAAATTAAAGAAATAAAGCCTGACACAGGTCAATTGAGAGTGGCAAAAAGCTAATATACATAGTACTTAAAGAGCACATATTTAAACCCAATTATCATGAATGGGGTTATAATTAAGCGGCGCAGGATATAAATAGACTATTAATTTCGCATTAATATAAGTTCAGGGAAATTTTGAGAATATTCTTAAATCATGAAGCTTAAGGGCATTAATTACATCACAATATTGACAGAAGCTATTAATGAGGTTATAAATTGTAGCTAGTATTAAGGGAGGAAAAGGAGGTGAAAGATGTATTCAATTCACACTCCCCATGTCTTTCTGAATTTATTTTACGGCATCGAATATATCCTTCTAAAGCGGAGAAGAGAACATGAAAGCGGTCATACTTGCAGCCGGTAGAGGAAAAAGGCTCTACCCTTACACAAAATATATCCCCAAGTGTTTGCTAGATATAGGTGGTGAAACCATTTTGGAGCACCAGATAAACCATATTCGCGACTGCGGTATCGACGAGGTGGTGATCGTAGTGGGGTTCGGTTTTGAGAAGGTAGAGAACTTCCTCAGGAACTACGACGGGCTTGGGATGAGGATAAAAACCCTGTATAACCCGTTTTACCAGACTACAAACAGTCTGATTTCACTCTGGATAGCCAGGGGGGAAATGGATGACGACATCGTGGTCATGAACGGGGACGACGTGTTTGAAATAGAGGTGCTTGAGCAGGCGCTCCGCATGAGGGACGAAAAGATATGTCTCCCGGTTAAACGCAAATCCGCTTATGAAGACGAAGACATGAAGGTAGAGATTAAAGAGAGTAAAATTGTAAATATCAGCAAGGCCCTGACCAACCGGGCTTCCGCGGAATCAGTGGGAGTTAGGGTGTTCAGAGATACAGGCGTCGAGCTCATGAGAAGGGGTATAGAGGAAGAGATGAGGACCGGCGGCGCAGAGAACAAATGGTATATTTCCGCAATTCACAGGCTTATTAAAAAAGGATACAAAGTTAAGTCGCTCGATATTGGGGATCTCTTCTGGATGGACGTAGACTATCCCAACGACTTATTTAAAGCCAGATTTAACTCGGATAAGTTCATTAAGAAGTCTTATCAGGAAAGGGTCCTAAGAGTTGTAGAAACGAACTGATAAAAAAATGGACCATGCAATACTTGTTGCAGCCGGAACGGGTATAGAAGATGAAAGTTTAAGCTCCCACGGGTCTGAAGTGTTCGGAGCTCTCCCACAGATAAAACGTCTTGTAATTACCGCGCAAAGAGCTGGAATAAAAAGTTTAACTATAATTACCCCACCCGGTAACAATCCACTTAAAGACCTACTCCTCGGAGATAAACGGATCGAGAGTGAAATAAGGTGGCACGAGCTCGGAACGAAATTGCCGTCCGAGTCCGACCCCTCGCTGATCCTTCAGTCAAATCTCCTTACATCACCAAAAGCGCTTAAGAGCTTTATAGATTCGGACGGAAGTGAGCAAGAGATTCGCGGGGATGAAATCTGTGTTCTGGTCGATATGGCTGGAGATGCTTGGATTAAGGGAGATACGGGTGTTGTGTCGGATATATTCAACACCGGCGGCAGGGCCGTAGGGGCGTTTATCGCCTCACACAGTCTTCTCGATAAAGCCGTCACAAACTCTATGTCGATAAAGAACCTCGTAGAGGAGCTGGTACCAAGAGATAAGGTACGGTACATAAAATTTGAAGATAGCTACTGGATGAGGCTAGACTCGGCGGAGGACTCCCCGAAAAGGGCTGAAGACCTGCTATTCACGACCGTGGGCAAAACAGCTACAGGCTGGATATCCAGAAACATAAACAGCAAGTTTTCTCTTCCCACAAGCAGGCTCCTGATAAAGACTTCCCTAACACCCAATATGATAAGCGTGCTTATCAATGTTATCGGCGCCCTTTGCGGTGTATTTTACGCAATAGGCCACCCGGTCATTGGCGCTCTCTGCCTGCATGCGGCAACCATACTCGACCGCTGTGACGGAGAGGTGGCTCGAGTGAAGCTTATGGAGACCAAAAAAGGCGAGTGGGTAGATACAATCTCAGATCAGTTTACGATGCTTTCATTTATTATAGGTGTACCCATAGGCTATTATTTCACTTCGAATAACCCCATAGCCCTGGTCCTGGGCGGCATCAATATATCGATATTCACTTTCTTTGTAATATGGTCCTTCTATTTCCTCACAAGGTATACAAACTCGGGGAGCCTGGTAGCATATTTTGATGTAGATAAGCTCGTTGAGGTAAAGGATACTTCCTTTATGCGAAAGCTTATCAAGATAGTGCGCCCCATGGGCAGAAGGAACGTTTATTCACTGGGGTTCTTGCTGCTCGCGATATTCGGGGGCTACCCCTGGGTTCTGGGGGCCACGACGCTTGGAGCAGTACTGTTTTTATTACACCAATTAGAGGATATACTTAAACTGAGAAAGATTAATCCAGATAAAAGCACCTTAAAATAAAGACACAACGGGGATAATAATCATGAGCAAAAATAATCAAGACGCAACCCAAGCTTCTGATAACAAGGGAAACATAGAATATCGTAAAGCCGACTACGACAAGAAGGAATTCGCACCGGGTCTGCTTTCTACATTTATTAAAATGGTGGAGAACTTTAATGTACGTTTTTCAAAAGTGGGAAACCCTCCCGTGTATGATAATGAAACATTTCCCTGGGCAGCTGAAATCGATAGGCAATGGGAGACGATACGCGCGGAGCTGGATGAGGTTATGGAGAGAAGAGACGACCTCCCGAGCTTCCACGATATAATGCCCGAATTTGAAACCATCTCTAAGGATAACAATTGGAAGGCCTACTTTCTGGCCGGATACGGCCTGGAAAGTGAGGAAAACGCAAAGAGATGCCCTGAAACTGCTAAATTGTTGAAAAGAATTCCCGGCATGAAAACGGCTTTTTTCTCAATACTATCACCAAATAAATACATCCCCCCTCATAAGGGCCCATATAACGGGGTTCTGCGCTACCATCTGGGATTAATTGTGCCTGAGCCCAAGGAAGAATGCCGGATCCGCGTACATGATCAGATAAGGCATTGGGAAGAGGGTAAAAGCGTCATATTCGATGACACTTTTGATCATCAGGTCTGGAATGACACGGACGGATATAGGGTTGTTTTATTTGTGGATTTCGTACGCCCGATAATGTTCCCGTTCAATCTATTGAATAAACTTGTGGTTAGCGCCGCGGCTTTTGCGCCGTTTATCAAGGAAGCAGAAGCAAAACACAAAGAGTGGGAAAAGAAATTCTACAAGCAATAGGGACTATCTGGACTGCGCCTAAAGCCTGCAGCTAAATACAGAAACCTCATTGTATAAGAGACACTCACTGTTTGTGCTTTGAGAGCTTTACCACACAGAAAAGGAGTGTTCCCAGAGTAAAGCCCCAGGACAAAAGCATAAATAACAATGCGTCAAGATCCATGACCGGCCGATTTCCTCCTATTTGCTAAGAATACAAGCACTGTCAGCACAGCGAATAATAAAACCAGATAAGCCCTGGAAACCCATATGGTCCAGCTGGTTTTTTGAAGCTCTCCCGGTAAAAGCTCAACACCCCACCACCCGATAATAACGAGCAAAAAGAGCGGAGTAATATATCTCATAATGTAATAGAACACTCTGGGCACTCTAATAATACCGTCCCGATTTAATTCCGCCCATGCGTTGCCGCCGCCAAATACCCACATGAAGATCAACACCTCGACCAGCCCGAAAATGACAATACCTATAGTGCCCGCCCAAAAATCCCACTCGTCGAGCGTCTGATTTATGAATATCACCATTAAAACACTTACAAGCATGATTCCCATGGTAATTATCACTGAGCTTGACCTCTTTATACCGAACTCGTCCTGGAAAAAAGTGACTACGGGCTGAGTTATGGCGACAGATGAGGTCAGGCCTGCAAAGAAAAGAAGGAAGAACCATAGGAACCCGAGGAACTGCCCCGCAGGCATGCTCGCGAATATCGCGGGCAGGCTTACAAACCCCAGGTTGAACGCTCCCGATTTAGCTATGGACACGGCCCCTGCGACTCCGAAGAAAGCCACAGCCGCCGGTATGGCTATCGATCCCCCTAAAATTACTTCAGCCGTCTCATTCAGAGTAGCGGAAGTAAGACCGGTAAGTGTAACGTCCTGCTCAGGCTTGATGTAAGAGGCGTATGTGATCATAGCGCCAAAACCAAGGCTTAGGGTAAAGAATATCTGCCCCGCGGCAGCCACCCAAACTCCCGGGCTCTTGAGAGCACTGAAATCGGGGTTCCAAAGAAAGTTGAGCCCCTCAATGAAGCTCCCGTTATCCGTTTTGATCGTTACTACCCGTACCAGCAGCACTAACGCCATGATAAACAGGGCCGGCAGCGCAAACTTCGCAAAGACTTCTATTCCCCTGGATATCCCTCTGTAAAGTATGTAGAAGTTTAGGGCCAAAGTAATGCCGAGCGCTACGAGAGCAGTTAGTGAAGGGGTAAAGATATTCCCGCCTCCCGATGCCCCTATATACGTACCTAAAAACACGCTGAAGGGCTCAATGTATTCCTTAGCGCTGTCCGCTCCTGCGGCCAATTTGGGGCTCGTACCCAGGAGGAAATGTATGGAATATCCCAGAGTCCAGGACTCTATGTAAACATAATAAATAGCGACTACGAACGGTACCCAAAGACCGATTACCCCTAAAAATCTCGCTACAGGGCTGTTCCATATCAGAGCGAATACCGCCGGCGCCGTACCGTGGCCCCTAGCGCCTCCGTAGCGCCCCATGGCCCACTCACACCACATAAGAGGTATTCCTACGACAACAAATGCAATAATATAGGGCACCATAAAAGCGCCCCCGCCGTTTTCAGCCGCCTGTACAGGGAAGCGGAGAAAGTTGCCCAGACCGATTGCGCTCCCTGCCATTGCGAGTATAAGACCTGTCCTTGACTGCCATAAGTCGCGCGCGCCCGCTATTTTGTTTCCCATATGAGCTTCCTGAACCTCAGGTACGTTATTTTAAGCAATTGATATTTTTAAGCAAGACAGATAGCCCGAGCCGCCGGGGGGCTGTATGCTGAACCGGGGAACCTGTGTCCACAATAAGAACCTGCTTTAATATCGGGACTTGACAAACTGTTTTATGTACTTATCTTAATATACCCTTCAGTAATGCACTGAGAGACGGGATTTTAGATTTATTTTGTGCTGTGGCGGTTATTTACAGTATCTTTTGACATCATTTTGTGCGCGATTTCTAAGTATTTAACTCAAGCTGTAAGTTAACAATCAAACACTCAGGGGGAAATATCCACTCAGATGGCTAGAGCTAAAGCAACTAAGAAAAAACAAACCAGGAAGCCCAGGGCTACCTGGAAAGACCAAATCAAAGAGCAGCTCCTACAGATGAGAAAGGAGCTCCTTCAGGAAGTATCGCAGTCCATGCGAGCAGAATCGGACCATCTTAAGCACGATATAGGCGATTTCTATGACCATGCTTCAAACGACAGGGACAGAGAGCTTGCGCTCATGCTTGCGGACAGAGAGAGGGAGAAGCTCACCCAAGTTGACGATGCGCTCAAAAGAATCGAAGCTGGCACCTACGGCGTATGCGAGTCGTGCGATGAGGAAATCGATAAAGAAAGGCTGAGTGCGATGCTATTCACAAAACTATGCCTGTCCTGCCAGGAAGACCTGGAAAGGGGTTAACGGGCCTACTTTTTTAGATCCTTAAGACTGCTAGTATAGGGTTTTTGGGCAATCCCCGCTTCGGTGATAATCGATTCCACGTTATCAGCGGGCGTAATATCAAACGCCGGATTATATACGTTTACGTCAGGGGCAATTTTATTCCCTTTTATATGCGTTACCTCTGTACGGTCTCTCTCTTCAATTGGGATATTCATTCCGTCCGGGCATCCGTAATCGATCGTTGATATGGGAGCTGCGACATAAAACGGTATGCCGTGAGATTTGGCGAGTACAGAAATCGTATAGGTCCCGATCTTATTGGCTACATCACCGTTTGAGGCAATCCTATCGGCCCCTGTAACGACGGCGTCGACCATTCCCCTGCTCATTATATGCCCAACCATGTTATCGGTTATAAGGGATACGGGGATACCATCCTGATCTAGCTCCCACGCGGTAAGTCGTGCGCCCTGAAGAAAGGGCCTTGTCTCCGTTGCTATGACTTTTATGTCTTTACCTTCCTCAGTGGCGGCCCTGATTACCCCAAGCGCCGTACCGTAGCCCCCTGTTGCCAGAGCTCCCGCATTACAGTGCGTCATTACGGTCATTCCGTCTTCGATAAGCTCAGAGCCTATATAGCCGAGCCGTTTGCAGATCTCTATATCCTCTTCTAAAACCCTCTTTGCTTCGTCAACCAGCTCCTGCTTAAGCCCCGGAACGTCCTTATCGCTGCTATCCAGCACCCCGAGCATCCTGTCTGCCGCCCAGAACAGATTGACCGCCGTGGGTCTCGTGCCCTTGATGACCTCTGCTATGCGCCCCACCTCTGAGACGAACTCGTCTTTGTCCGCCGTATTCGTATGAAGGGCTCCGATTGCTACACCCATTGCGGCGGCAACGCCTATTGCGGGCGCGCCCCTTATGACCATACTCCTTATGGCCTCGGCAACTTCTTCATATGACTCGTACTCATTATAGGTCTCTTCCCCCGGGAGCCTGCGCTGATCAATCATTACGACCTTATTATCTTTCCATTCTATTGTTTTAAAGGACGACATAACACTCACCTTGATAAAATGTATTAGTAGAGGGCTAAGAGTTTACTCAGAGCCTTGTGTATATCAATAAATCCCGTATTAGAAAAACGCTTCGAGTTAAGCTTTTCTGAGCTCAAATGAGACCCATTCACCTTCGCTACGCTCTTTAAATACTTTAAATCCCTCGGTACTTAAACCCTCAACCACTTCCTTACCGCGGGATACTGGAATACCCGAGACCACCAGGCTCCCCCCCTGGGCAAGTCTTTCGCTAAACGCTTTTTTCATCGAGAGTATGGGCTCAACGTATACGTTTGCGACAATTAAATCATAGCTTCCATTTGCGCTTTCAATAAGGCCTGTAAAGAACTTTATCTTGTCCCCGACTGAGTTATTCTCTGCGTTTTTGTGAGATTCTTTTACCGCCACCGGGTCCATGTCAAAACCACTGATATCGGGTACTCCTAGAAGCGCCGCGCATATGGACAGGATGCCGCTCCCGCACCCTACGTCCAGCATGCTCCCGACCGAGCCCCTATCTATGATCTCCTCAATTCCTGCCAGGCACAATCTTGTACTTTCGTGGTGCCCCGTGCCGAAAGCAAGCGATGGGTTTATCTCTATCACTACTTCATCACCTTGTGCCTTGTGCTCCACCCAGGGAGGGATAATAACGATCCTCCTGCCTGCCCGCACCATATTAAGCAGCTCCCGCCACACCATCCAGCTCGAGCTGTGTATTTGGCGGGCTTTAATATCGCTTATTTCAATACCGGGCATACTGTCTTTTAGCATAGAGAAATAGCCCTTAAGAGCTTTAATGACCTCCCCCAGGTCTTCGTCCATCGGGAAGTAGGCTGAGAAATCATACACCCCCCCCTCCTCTCCTATGTCCTCGGCTACCCCTTCTGATCCGAGTCCTAATAGATAGTCCGAGAGAAGTGTGCGGGCCTCTTCCGACGCCTTGAATGTTAGTTGTATTAATCTACTCAAATGTTTTGCCTCTTGAATGCTACAGAGTATGTACTATGCCCATAATAGTAACTGTATTTATAAAAACATCTATCTAGATATATCTATTAAAAGAGAGCTGCAGTAACACCTATTTACACAGTATTCAGGCCTATTGCAGAGCTTTTTGAGTTTTACAGCATTGTCCATAGATGATATAATTTTACCGTATGAATAACGGAAAGCGCGAGCACTACAGAGACGTATTGATCACAAGGCTAGCCGGTCTCCTGGGTATAGCGGAAGAAACGGTAAGCAGCTTGAGCCGTGGGGACGGAACCTTTCCCGACCCGCTCGACAGAGCGCTTAACGAATCCAACAGAACTATTGAGCTAAGGAAAAGAGACAGAGAAAGAAAACTCATCAAGAAGATCCGGGAAGCGATAAAGAGGACAGAGGACGGAAGCTACGGCATTTGTGAAATTTGCGACGAAGAGATTACAGAAGACAGACTTGAAGTAAGACCCGAAACAACACTTTGTATCGACTGTAAGGAAGAGCAGGAACAAGTAGAGAAGCAGTTTGGAATGTGAGTTAAGTCTATTGTGCGCCGCCAAATACGTAACCGTCAAAGTAATCAGCGTCTGATTCCTTAACGATAAGCCATTTATCCCCTATCTTCTCAAAAGCGATCTTCTCGCTCAGCTTGAACATGCTTTTGCTATCGTTGATAGAGGCCGTGACCTTGGTTATCTGAAACACATCTGCCTTATTATCTTTTAAATATATACTTCTATCCGCATGAGAAATCTCCAGATCATCAAATAGTGAGACGTTGGTCAGAAAATTCTTTTTCACATCTTCAAGCTTAAGAGTTTTATCCTCACGCTCTTCAATGTAATCCGGGTAGATCAGGGTCAGGTACAAATCGGCGTTCTTTGTCTCAAGGGCCTCTTCTCTCACAGTAAGGGCCTCTTCAATCTCTTTATTCTGGGAGTTTCCGCAAGCAAGCAGAAATACCAGGGATATTACGGCGATATAAGAAAGGGGTCTCATCCTTACTGAGGGACTTCCTCTATTACTTCTTCCTCTTGAATTTCTTCGACCTCATCAATCTCTTCGACTTCTTGAGCCCCGTCAGCACCTTCAATCGTCTCAATCTCCTGAACCTCATCGATCTGCTCGACCGCTTCAACCTCCACCTCGGGCAGCGGTGCGGACTTGCCCTGTATTTCGTTTAGCAGCGAAGAGGCTTTCCCTGAGTACTTATCGTCCGGATACTGTTCTACAAGAATATTTAGCGTAGCATTTGCAAGCTCGTACTGGTCTGACTTTACATAGGCCCTGCCCAGGAGGTAAAGAGCCTCCTCAAAATTATTGCTGTCCGGATATTCCTCAACTACGACGCTATAGCGGTTTGCCGCAGCTTTGTAGTTCTTACGCTTATTATAGAAATTGCCGATCTGAATCTCCCTCTTGGCAAGACGGTCACGACACTTCTGTATCCTCTGCTCAGCATCGGGAACAAGCGGGGAGCCCGGGTATTCATCTACAAATAGTGTAAACCACTTAAGCGCCTCTCTGGTAAATGTAGGGTCTCTGTCGGGGCTTCTTACCTCTTTATAAAACGAGAGGGCGAGCCGGTAGGTAGCATAGGCGGCCTCTTTATGGCCCGGGTGGCGCTTTAAGAATTCTTCGTACTCGATAGCCGCTGTCTCATACTCTCCCCTATCAAAATACGTATCTGCCGTTCTGAGCTCTGCAAGAGTTGCGTAGGGGCTATAGGTATAGCGTAGCTGTACTTCCTTAAGAAGCTTTAAAGTAGTATCGTAATCTTTTCCTCCGAATATCCACGGGAACCCCCCGTTCTTTCCCTGGAGCTCATCCACAGCAGCCTCGTAGAGCTGCTCATCATTCATATCTTTAGGGGTAGTTTTCGATCCGCAGCCTAAAACATACAGCATAGAAAACGTAAGAAATAAAATTACGAACAACTTATTATCGGCAATCACTCTATTCATGAAGTCTATAGTATTTGGATAAAAATATATGTGTCAAGTAATTACAGCCCGGTGCTTAACGGCCAGTCCTATATTAAGGATATTCATGGACATAAAAAAAGCGCCCCATGGCTATATTCACATGAGGCGCCTATCATTTTTTAGTACTCATATATCTAGCTTACTTAAACATCATTCGTTATATCACACATTTCGGATTCTACAAGCACTCCCGTATTACTTACGGATTAAAACTCAGATCCGAAAACTAGCGTCCAGTATGAAGCTGTTCCGCCACTAGATCCTCCCTGGACGGCACCCGCCCCTACTTCATCATATGCTGGGCTCATGATAATGCTGCAGTGTCCGGGGGAATTTAGCCAACCATTAATTGCATCAACTGCTTCATCCGAACCGACCAGAATATTTTCGCCCCAAGCGTTCCAGTTATAACCCTGGTCATGAAGCCTGTCGCCCGCGCTTGAGCCATCAGAGCCTGTATGATCAAGAAACTCATTCTGAGCCATATCTTGAGAGTGTGCTATGGCAGCGTTTTCTACCCGGTCATCCCAGTTGACAGCAGGAGCAGCAGGGAAATCTGTGCTTCCACAGCTTCTGGGCTGGGACCTAGCCTCATTTACAAGATTGAGCATCTGAGTTTGAATATCGATTGGCGGAGGTGGTGGTGTCGGAGGTGG
>DEIM01000063.1:1597-1959 GCA_002352485.1 Candidatus Dadabacteria bacterium UBA2774 | reverse complement strand
GGCGGCGGAGGTGGGGGACTTGACCCGTCTATAACCTGTACTATTTTATTCGTTATATCACAAACTTCGGTTTCAACACGCGCCTGAACGTGCATGGTCTTCCCAGAGAAGCTTCTGCTTCGCAGGTATACATTAAACGTCGCCTTTCCAGACCCGTCCGCAGTTGCCTGGCCTAAACTCTGGCTGGCACCCAGGTTAAGTACCTGGCCATCGCATACACCGCCCGAAATCACTTTCGTACCGTCTGAGAGCGAGTATTCAAGCTTCACCAGAGCGCCCGGAGAAGCTCCCGTTACCTGTATGGTATTACTGCCTGAATTGCCCGGGTTAAACTGGGAAAGCACAGCATCCCCTCCAGGTGG
>DEIM01000063.1:0-1580 GCA_002352485.1 Candidatus Dadabacteria bacterium UBA2774 | reverse complement strand
CCGCCAAGCGCTGCGTCTACAGCCTTGTCGGCGTTAACTCTGCCGTCCCCGAAGAAATAAGAGCTACCTATATTATCCGCAGTATTTCTAAGAATCTGATCTACCTGAGCGTTTGTGAGGCTAGGGTTCGCAGACCATATAAGCCCTGCTATACCGGCTACATTGGGAGATGAAAACGATGTTCCTGACCAAAATGTATAGGAAGTGTTCCCTGTACCCCTTACGTTATAAATACTCACACCGGGAGCCGCCAGGTCAACAAAGTTTCCAAAGCTCGAAAAGCTGGCCAGCGTGTCGCTAGTAGTGGTCGCAGACACCGCGATAGCGTTAGCAGCGCTCGCGGGACACTGCGTGTTGTCGTTTCCGGAGTTGCCGGCTGAAGTTACGACCAGTACGTTATTATTCCATGCAAAGTTAATAGCGTCCTGCTCTAAAGACGAAATACCTGAGCAGGTACGCCCAAGGCTCATATTTATGATTACTCTTTTAGTCGGATTATTTATAGCGTAATTAGTGGCGTACATAATACCCTGCACCACGTCAGTGGTTGGTCCCGAGCCGCTGTCGCTCAGCACTTTTACAGGCATTACAGAGCAGCCCCAGCACATACCGGCAGCGCCGGTACCATTATTCGTAAGCGCGGCGGCCGTACCGGCAACACCTGAACCGTGACCGTGAACATCGCTCGTGTTGCTTCCGCAGCTATTTTCATTAAAACTGCCCAGCGTGTTACAACCAGGAACCAGCTTACCTATATCCTGATGCGTGCTCCTTACACCGGTGTCAAGAACCGCTATGACTACGTCCGCGTCCCCGGTCATGTTATCCCAGGCCTGAGGGGCATCTACTACATTAAAATAACTTGATTGAAAATTGTATCCTGAATCGCTTGGGGTTACATCGGCATGCACAATATAGTTCTTTTCAACGTATTCAACGTCAGGGTCCTCGGCAATTGCAGCCTCTGCAGAGCTCACGGGGACATTCTGCGGAACCTCGACCACAACCACACCGAGTTCGGGAATTGTCTCAACTATAGTGTTACCGTCGGCCTCCAGGTCCTGCTCTAATGCCTCAGGATCCGCATCCGGATGAACCTTGACAATGAGCTCGCCGTCTACGAACTCTCCATCTTGGGACTCTTCATTCTGCGCATAGGAGAACTGAAACCCTAATGCTATAATCAGAATCAATGCAAGCGGTATCAAATAATTCCTAATTGGCATTAACGCTCTGAGCATCTGTGCATCCTCCAAAACTTTGGTATGGTAACATCCAACCTCAAACAACAATAATCAAAATTTTATGTGATATCCACATAATTTTTTAAGTTATCAAAACTACCCCGATGAATAATAAGTGGCAATGTTTATGCCACGCAAAACTTTACATAATATACAATGATACCAACAGGTTAGGAGGGCAACAATATACGCTTAACAACTGTACACATGCAAAAATTTCACAGCCAATGACAAATATTGTCAAGTGCAACAAAAGACATCACTGCCTAACGGAATTTTGTTTCTAAGATATAGTTCGGATTGTTATGCCAAATTTATCAGTACTTTGCCCTTATC
>DEIM01000160.1:1950-3770 GCA_002352485.1 Candidatus Dadabacteria bacterium UBA2774 | reverse complement strand
CAGTCGAGCCTATGACTCTAAATCTGGCACCGGCGCTGCTGGTGGAGTTTCTCTTCACGTTTGCGCTTTGCTATGTGGTTTTAAATACCGCTACTTCAAAGAATACTGAGGGTAATTCGTATTATGGGCTTGCTATTGGGTTTATTGTTGTTGCCGGCGCCTATGCTGTAGGCCCAGTTTCAGGTGCGGCGTTCAATCCCGCTGTGGCTGTAGGTATCTCGGTCATGGGGCTGTCTGTTGTAAGTAACATCTGGATATATTTTGCAGCAAATTTCGTTGGGGGAGCAATTGCAGCAATAGTGTTTAACGCCCTGAATCCAGATGATAAATAATCATCAATCTTTGCAAAATTCGGATAGACAAAATTCTTTAATATGCTAATATCGAATTAGTATGGCGACTCAATAGAAATAAGTGTTATAAGTTGTAGCAGTGGTGGGGTGATGGCACAAAAAATCTTTAAAGATTGCAACAGTTACTTATATGAAGCATTGGTTCGGGCTTTAAAACCGATGTTGACAGTATGTACCCTCTTAATCCTTGTCTTAATTTTTTCTTGCAGTGATTCTGGAAATAAACCAGACGTGCAAACTGATCGAGGGATGGTACTGATACCTCCGGCCAATTTTATGATGGGCGGGAATGATGAGCTAACAAGACCTGATGAGCTGCCCAGACACAAGGTCGTACTGGACGGATTCTGGATGGACGAGACTGAGGTAACCAATCTACAGTTCATGAAGTTCGTCGAAGATACCGGATATGTTACGACTGCCGAGAAGAAACCGGACTGGGAGGAGCTGAAAAAACAGCTGCCTGAAGGTACTCCTAAACCAGACGAAGAGTTACTCGTTCCGGGATCATTAGTGTTCACGCCCCCTACCCAAGAGGTGCCCCTGAACAATATAGAATACTGGTGGTCATGGGTTCCGGGAGCAAATTGGAAACACCCGGTAGGACCCCGAAGCGATATTAAAGGATTAGACGACCATCCTGTTGTACAGGTTTCATGGTTTGACTCAAACGAATACTGTAAGTGGGCAGGTAAAAGCCTTCCCACAGAAGCTCAGTGGGAGTGGGCTGCCAGAGGGGGATTGATTGATAAATCCTACTCATGGGGTGAAGAGCACGTTGAAAAAGGCGAGCTCAAAGCAAACACGTGGCAGGGAACTTTTCCGAACCAGAATACCAAGAAAGACGGATTCATGGTAACGGCGCCTGTAAAGTCGTTCCCGCCCAATAAATACGGTTTATACGATATAGCCGGTAATGTGTGGGAATGGACGTCTGATTGGTATAGAAATGACTATTATGAAATGAGCAATAAACCAGAAGGCATCAAAAATCCCGAGGGTCCTGAGGATAGTTTCGATCCTATTGAGCCTTACGCAAATAAGAAAGTACAAAGGGGCGGTTCATTCTTGTGCAACGAGTCTTATTGCTCTGGTTACAGGGTTGCTTTCAGGCAGAAAGCAAGCCCGGATACAGGTCTTTCACATTCGGGATTCAGATGTGTAAAAAATAGAGAATAGGACAATAAAATCTAGTAAAAAATCCTTGGAGGGAATGTAAATGAATAGAGTAACGTTATTAGTATTATCTTTGGTACTTGTTTTAATTACGTTTGCGCCCGAGATTAGAGCGCAGGATAAAAAAACTACCGACAAGCCGGAAAAGCCGAATATATTGGTGATCTGGGGCGATGACATAGGTATGACAAACTTGAGTTATAACTCAAAGGGGCTCATGGGTTATAGCACTCCGAATATAGACCGCATCGCGAAAGAAGGCATGATTTTTACGGACTATTACGGAGAGCA
>DEIM01000160.1:480-1839 GCA_002352485.1 Candidatus Dadabacteria bacterium UBA2774 | reverse complement strand
AATCATGGATTTGATGAATTTTACGGAAACCTATACCACTTAAACGCAGAGGAAGAGCCCGAGCTCCCTGATTATCCAAGTGAAGAGGATTATCCGGGGTTTAGAGAGAAATATGGACCGCGAGGTGTGATTCATAGCTATGCCGGCGGGAAGATCGAAGATACGGGGCCGCTAACAAAAAAACGAATGGAAACAGTAGACGACGAGACTTTGGCTCAGGCATTACGATTTATTGACGAGGCGAATAAAGCAGGAGAGCCGTTTTTCGTATGGTGGAACGGTACTCGCATGCATTTACGTACCCATGTAAAATCTGAGCTTAGAGGTATATCAGGTCAAGACGAATATTCAGACGGCATGGTAGAGCACGACATGCACGTCGGTGAGTTCTTAAAAAAGCTTGATGAGCTTGGGATTGCTGACAATACGGTTGTCTTTTACAGCACCGATAACGGTCCGCATATGAATTCTTGGCCCGATGCTGCGATGACTCCTTTTCGCGGCGAAAAGAATACAAACTGGGAAGGAGGGTGGCGTGTGCCTGCCGCTGTTCGCTGGCCTGGTAACATTCCAGCCGGAACCGTATCCAACGGCATAATGCATCATATGGATTGGCTTCCAACCTTTGCTGCTATAGCGGGGAACCCAGATATTAAAGAGCAGCTTTTAAAAGGAAAGAAACTTGGCGGACGCAATTTTAAAGTCCATCTAGACGGTTATAACTCACTACCTTTATTAACGGGCGAAGTAGAGGATAGTCCCAGAAATGAAGTCTTTTACTTTTCAGATGATGGGGACTTGACCGCACTACGTTTTAAGGATTGGAAATTAATTTTTGCGGAACAACGTACTGAAGGCACTCTGGCAATATGGGCAGATCCCTTTATACCTTTGCGTTTACCACTACTCTTTAATTTAAGACGCGACCCTTATGAGCGTGCCAACATCACCTCAAATACTTATTATGATTGGTATATTGATCACGTGTTCCTGCTAATCCCTGCTCAGGAGTATGTTGGAGAATTCTTGGCTACTCTTAAGGAGTTTCCTCCTAGGCAGAAAGCCGCGAGCTTCTCGATTGACCAGGTAATGGAAAAATTACAAGAAACTCCAGGATCACCGTAAAGAGCAGTCAATAATCAACTTTAGGCTATGCGCATGGCTATTGGACTTAATACTCAATAGCCATGCTTTTTATATTACAGTACTAGTGTTATTAGAAATAAATCGGGAGAATGAGATGAGAAAAATCCTATATATATTCGTTTTACTATCTTTTACCATAACCGGAAAAATATATGCCGAAGACACTCTACCGTCATGGAACGACGGCCCGGCTAAGCAGTCGATAATTACTTT
>DEIM01000160.1:0-384 GCA_002352485.1 Candidatus Dadabacteria bacterium UBA2774 | reverse complement strand
TGAGCAGCCGCTTTATTTTCAGCTCGCATTTGTAATAGACCGTGTAAAAGAGCTTGCACCGGATCACCCAGAATGGAAAACTCAGCAGCCTTTCAAGGCTGTACTGGAAAACGACAAGAAGGCGCTTGCAGAAAGCGGCTATGAAGGTCTCTTGGAGCTCTTGATGGCTACCCATGCGGGCATGACAAATAGCGAATTTGAGGAGATTGTAATAGAGTGGCTCGCTAATGCCAGACATCCGCGCTTTGATCGTCCCTACACCGAACTCGTTTACCAGCCCATGCTTGAGCTGCTTGCATATTTACGTTCTAACGGTTTTCAAACTTATATAGTTTCAGGTGGCGGTATTGAATTTATGCGCCCCTGGACCGAGAAGATATACGG
>DEIM01000106.1 GCA_002352485.1 Candidatus Dadabacteria bacterium UBA2774 | reverse complement strand
GACATATACGAGAGCCTGGGAATAGTTGAAGAGGTAAACAGCCTCGCAAAAATGGGAGACTTCGATAACGTGTACATAACAGGCCACAGCCTTGGTGCGGCTCTTGCCGGACTCGCGATGCCCGATATAGCCGCGAATACGGACTTTAGCGACCCGGTAACATACAGCTTCGCAAGCCCAAGGGTCGGGGACAGTACCTTTAAGAGCCGTTTTGATGGTTTTGACACTGAGAGCTGGAGAGTGTTTAACACAAACGACGAAGTACCCAAGCTCCCGCCGAGCGCTCTTGGATACACACATGTAAACACCGGATTCCCAATTACGTTTGGAAAACCTGTGTCAGGTCCGTTTGATTTTAAGGACATAGCGTTTAATCACGAGGGTTGCAATTATTACAATACGCTCTGCGGTATGACAAGCGACCCTAAAACGTGCATGGAAATGGCAGACGGCGCGGACGGCTGTAATGCCAATATGCAGTAATCTATAGAAGCTTGTCCAATAGATCGGACGTTCTGCCGTTTCCGACTTCGCCGCTACGGTCGTAAACAACTTCACCCATTTTATCTACTATGGTTACGTGAGGGATGTAGTTTTTATAGTGCTTCTTTACAAGATCGTTCTGCTCTTTTGACCTCGGTGAATCGAGATCGACGACTATAAAATCGACTTTACCCATATATTTACCATATAGCTCAACAGTGCGTCTGGCCTGGCGTTTAGAGTTATAGCACTCACGGTGATAGAATATTATGTAGGTGGGCCTACCCTTATCAATTACTCCATTCTTCATATCTTTACCCGTGATTAGAGGGCCGTCGTTAGAATCACTAGAGTAGTTAAGATTAGGGTTTAGCTTAAATTCGGTTGCGGCAAAAACTTGATTTGGAATAACCGTTAATAGACTAAAAACTGTAGCTGCGAAGAAAGAAGCGAAAAAAACCTTCATAAATGATATCTCCTTTAAATTATGAGTCTCTGAATAAAATTCAGGTCCATTTTAAAGGATAAGATAAAAAAAGGCGCACCATGGGTGCGCCTTTTCTGTAATTTCTTGGAATTAAAACTTAATGTTTAATCTCCGCTTTTCTCTTTCATCATCCCTTGCGTCTCTTCCTCAACCATACCGGCTTCGTCTTTCATCATACCTTCTGCCTTATCCATCATTTGATCACTGGCGTCATTTACCATACCTTCACCCTTATCCTTCGTCATATCCCCAGGATCCGCCAGACCTTTCTTTCCTTCCTCTAGCATACCGGCTTTGTCCTTCACCGCGTCATCGCCTTCATCCATGACTTCTTCTTTAGGGGCAGCCGCTTCATCCCCAGCTTCTTCCGTCACACCTTCTTTTTCTTCCTCTACCATACCGGCTTCGTCTTCCATCATATCTTCGCCTTCATCAGCCGCAGCATCTTCTGATTCCTCCGCAGCTTCGTCAGCCTCTTCCGTCGTTCCTTCATCTTCTTCCTCTGCAATGCCGGCCTTGTCTTTTACCATGCTCTCGCCCTTATCCATCATTTTGTCTCCGGCATCCTTCATCATACCTCCCTTCTCTTCCTTTACCATACCGGCTTCATCTTTCATCATATCTCCACCGGTCTCATCGGCCGAGACTGTAAGCCCTCCGAACGATACTGAAAACACTACTGCCAAAACAAAGAATAAATTTCTCATAACGAACTCCTCCTGTAGATTTTTGATTCCAATAATAACATACGAGGATAAAAAATGTGCAGTTTTATCAGAACTAAAATAATTATACTGCCTGATTATATATAAACTTAGCTCACATCCCCTCTTGTGTTATCATATGTGTCGCATATAGCACTAGATAGAACTTATCACCACTCAAAAGGAAGGAAATACTGTGGCAAAATCAAAAACACGAATTGCTTCTAACGTTAAAGACAAAGAGCTTATCAATACGAGGCGCGGGGAGCTAGTGAACGCGGCCGTTAAATTATTTGTAAAGAAGGGGTTTCATAAAACTACTGTCAGAGAAATTGCAAAAGAGTTCGGCATGAGCATGGGCGCTCTTTATGATTATATAAGGACCAAGGAAGATATACTCTTTTTGGTCTGTGATCATATACACCAGAGTGTTAGGAACAAGCTCGAGAGATCGCTGAGCAGTGAAAAAGACGCCAGGGAAAACCTGAAAAACGCGATAAGAGACTACTTTACTATTATTGACGAAATTCAGGACTATACACTGCTTCTGTACCAGGAAACTAAGTCCCTAAAACACAAAGACCGAAATTACATACTATCCAAAGAGATGGAGCTTACGAATATGTTTGAGAATATAATCGCTCAGGGGATAAAGGATAAAACATTTAAGATATCTAGACGTACGGCGAAAATAGTGGCTAACAATATTATGGTTGAAGGGCAGATGTGGTCTTTCAGGCGGTGGGAGATACAGAAGAACTATTCACTCAGGAGCTATATAAACACTCAAACTGAGCTCATCCTGAATTCACTTACCTAACGGAGTTGACATCAAGCTTAAATAGCATTACTATTTAACCGAGCAAGCGCTCGGTCGGTTTGCTAAATGAACAGGGGGTGCTGATTTAATGTCTATGGTCAACCTTACTGAAGAACAGGGGATGGTGAGAAAGATTGCACGCGAGTTTTCCGAAAATGAGATAAAACCCGTTGCTTCGGAGAACGACAAAAACCATAAGTTCCCTAAAGATATCGTCGACAAATTAAGCGAGCTCGGTTTTATGGGGATGGTGGTACCCGAGGAGTATGGCGGGAGCGGCTTTGATTATTTATCTTATATAATTGCTATTGAGGAAATATCCCGAGCCTGCGCTTCGACTGGAGCCATAATGTCTGTTAACAACTCACTCGTCTGCGACCCTATATATACATTCGGAAACGAGGAGCAGAAAAGAGCCTACCTGGCTGATCTTACTACTGGAAAAAAGCTCGGCTGCTTTATGTTGAGTGAGCCCGAAGCCGGCTCCGACCCCGCGAGCATGAACACCAGAGCGGTTAAGAAAGGAAAGAATTACGTCCTGAACGGAGCAAAGTGCTGGATAACAAACGGAGCCGAAGCCGACTTGGCTGTAGTGTTTGCCTCTACGGACGCGACAAAAAGAAATAAGGGAGTTTCTGCATTTATTGTGGAAATGAAGTCCACTGGAGTTACTATTGGTAAACTTGAAGACAAATTGGGAATAAAAGCTACTAGCACTGCTCAGGTATATTTTGAGGACTGCAAGATACCAGCAACCAATATGCTGGGTGAAGAGGGAGACGGCTTTAAAATAGCCATGCACACACTTGACGGCGGAAGAATTGGCATTGCGGCTCAGGCTGTGGGTATTGCACAGGCTGCGATTGAAGACTCGGTCAGATATGCAAAGGAAAGAAAGGCATTCGGGAGAGCAATATCTAATTTTCAGGGGCTACAATTTATGATTGCAGATATGGCGACCAGGATCGAAGCTTCAAGACTCCTAACGTGGCAGGCAGCAGTCATGAAAGATAGCGGGGGGAAATATTCCAAAAACTCAGCAATGGCCAAGCTATACGCGTCCGAGACTGCAATGTGGGTCACAACCAAAGCTATACAGATACACGGCGGGTTCGGTTATACAACCGACTACTCTGTTGAAAGATATTTCAGGGACGCGAAGATAACGGAAATTTATGAGGGTACTTCAGAGATACAGAGAAACGTTATAGCAAGGGAAACACTTAAAGAAATTCAATAAAAAAAGGAAGCCCTTAGAACTTCCAAGGGCTTCCTTTCCTAAAGGAGGAGGGTATAGGATGTTATTTTCTTTCTATACTTACTAGCGCTTACAACTATTCAGATTCGTATAACAACAAAAAGGATTCATCT
>DEIM01000075.1:3721-7263 GCA_002352485.1 Candidatus Dadabacteria bacterium UBA2774 | reverse complement strand
ACTATTAAGAAATTAAGAGACGGGATAGATGACCTCACGCTCAGGACCACGTTCATTGTGGGATTTCCGGGAGAGACGGATGAGGAATTCGAGGAGCTTCTTGAATTTGTAGAGGTGATTGGGTTTGACAGGGCTGGCGCGTTTAAGTACTCGCAGGAGGAAGGGACTCCGGCAGGTGAAATGAGTGGGCAGGTAGCAGAAGAAGTAAAAGACGAGAGGTTTGAGAGGCTTATGGAAGCTCAGTCCGAGGTGTCGCTTAGAAAAAACCAGGCTTTGATAGGCACTGTCCATGAAGGTTTTATTGAGGGTATAGAAGACGGGGAATACGTTGCCAGAATTTCATCACAGGCGCCCGAAGTAGACGGGTTTACGTATATACAGAGTAAAGAAAAACTTCAAACAGGCGATCCGATAAGGATTAAAATTACAGAAGTGGACATATATAACCTAATCGGGGAAATAGTCGGATAAAACAGCTTTAACAATAGTTCCTATCTACCCAACCTACTCAATTTCTAAAACCTAATCAGTCGTTTCCGTTCGCATCAAACATCTGGCGTATGCCGTAGGTTGTGTTTCTCTCAGCTGGGATTCTGCCGATCTCTCTCGTTAAGCGCCTAAACTCCTCAGGTGGGAAGTATTGTCCATACCCGGCTCCAGCAGAGCGTGAGATCTGCTCTTCCATAAGCGTGCCGCCGAAATCGTTTGCCCCGGCGGTGAGTGAGAACTGGGCGAATTCGGGTCCCTGCTTTACCCATGAGACCTGAATGTTGTTTATCCAGCCCCGGAGCATGAGCCTAGAGACTGCGTACATCTTGAGCTGGTCAACATCTGTCGGCCCCTCGGACACTTTACCCTTGGAGTGCTTAAAGAGTCTCGTGTTCCAGGGGATAAACCTTAGCGGCACAAACTCTGTGAAGCCTCCGGTCTCTTTTTGAATGTCTCTTAATATTCCGATGTGCTCTGCCCAGTGATGAGGCTCGTCCACGTGTCCGTACATAATAGTAGAGGTAGTGTGCATACCTGCTAAATGGGCCTTTTTAACGATTCTGATCCAGGCCTCGGTCGGCATTTTGCGTGGGGCGATTATCTTTCTGACTTCTTCTACCAGAATCTCCGCAGCTGTTCCCGGGAAAGTATTGTGTCCGACGTCCTTTAGCATATCGATGAACACTTCCTCGCTTATGCCGAGCGACTCTGCGCCGTAATATATCTCAAAGGGTGAAAACGCATGCGTATGCATATCGGGCACCGCTTTTTTCACTGCTTTTATAAGCTCGACGTAAAAGTTGCCGTCGATGTCCGGGTGCATACCGCCCTGCATACATACCTCAGTGGCCCCGATGTCCCAGGCCTCTTTAGTCTTATCCGCAATCTCGTCCATGGTAAGAAAATAAGCTCTCTCATCTCCCTCGGGAGCCATGAAGTTGCAGAACCCGCAGTAGGTGTTGCAGATGTTAGTAAAGTTAATATTTCGGTTTACGACATAGGTTATAACGTCGCCCACGTCATCTTTTCTTATCTCATCCGCGGCAATGGCGAGAGCCGAAAGCTCGTCCAAGTTCTCTATACCGAATAGGTCGACGCCCTCTTCTACACTAACCTCTTGTCCCGTAAGGGCTTTATCCAGGATGCGCCCGGTCGTGCCGTTTACCCTGGACAATACTCCGTCAAGTCCAAGCGGCCTGTTCTCTTCGATTTTTTCTATAGCTTCTTTAATGTCTGCCATTCTCACTCTCCTGAAGAGGCATATAGCCCTCCGCGTCAACAAATGCCCGCACTTTGGGCAGCAGTCCCGGGTCTATAAACTCTTCATTGATAAATTCAGGATATACAGGGAGCCTCTCTCTTAGCGTAAATCCTGCCTCGCTCACCAGTTTTTCCATTCTCTCTAGTTCAGGCCATGGGGCCTCTGGGTTTACATAATCAATCGTTACGGGCGAAACGCCTCCCAAATCGTTTACACCCGAATATATAAACAGCGGATACGTTTCGGGGTTCAGGTTGGGTGGTATCTGAATATTCATACGATCACCGAATATGAGCCTTGAGATCGCTACGAGCTTTAGCATTTCTGTAAATTCAGGCGGAGGGTAATTCTCCATAATTATTCCCTCTTTAGGGCTGAAATTCTGGATAATTATCTCCTGTATATGCCCATACTCCGAGTTAAGCTCTTTTATTGCAAAGAATGAGTCGATCCTCTCTTCCCAGGTCTCCCCTATGCCTACGAGTATCCCCGAAGTCCAGGGAATTCTGAGCTCTCCCGCGCGCTCCATAGTTTTCATTCTCTGTTTGGGCACTTTATCGGGACAGCGGTAATGCGCCTGACCTTTCTGTAGGAGTCTCGGGCTAATATTCTCAAGCATGAGACCCATGGAGGGGTTAGTCACTCTGAAAGCGGCAAGCTCTTCAGAGGTTGCAAGCCCAAGGTTCGTATGGGGGAAGATATTTTCATTTAACCCTACTTCGCCCATAGCGATCAGGTAATCCGCAGTGGTATCGTAGCCAAGTTTATTTAAAGCCTCTCGGTATATTGGATATTTAAGCTCGGGCTTGTCGCCGGTTACAAATAGAAGCTCAGTGCAGCCAAGCTTTGCTCCAACGCGCGCTGAATCCACTACCTGTTCGGGAGTCATAAATAACTGCCCCTCGCCCGGCTCGTATTTAAAAGTACAGTAGCCACAGTGGTTCCTGCAGAGCTGAGTTAAGGGTACGAATACGTTCTTAGAATAAGTTAGCGTCCTGCCCTTACCCCTTTCTCTGAGCTTTGAAGCGGCCAAAAGGAGATACGGCAAATACTCATTTTTCATATCTATCAGTAAAAGAGCTTCTTCTCTACTTATCGTCTCGCCTACAGACGCTTTATCTAATATAGCTTCGATTGCCGGGGGGAGTGATGCGGCATTAGCCCGGTCGTATCCCAAGAGCCCCAGTACTCCGAGCGACCCGCTTTGTGTAAATAAACTTTCCCACTCACGTTCAAATGTAGTCATATTCTATTAAATAAGTATATAAAGCCGCTAATTAGATTCAAATCCGAGCGCTTCGGATTCTTTAATTTAAGCTATCACCCCTTAAATTAACGCATTAATACTCTCATAAATGGTGTATTGTTGTCAAGCCTGAAATTCCGTTTTTCAAAGCAGTCCCAAAACTGCCCGGGCAAGCACCGAGGCTTTTTCTGTATCGGACATTACAGTATTAACAACTAGAGCATCAATTCCCAACTCTTCAATCTTTGGTGCTTCTTCCCTGTCCTGCTCGTCAATCACCATAATATCTATAAAATCCCTGTAAAGCCGTGCAACCCCTGTGGAAGATACTTCGAGCCCGAGTCCCTTCATCATTCTATCTGCCGGACCTTTGAGGGAAGCTCCTCCGATGAGTGGGCTTATCGCAATAATTTTGGCGTCGGATTTTTTAAGAGCATCTCTTATGCCTTTCACGTGCAGGATGGGCCCTATGCTGATTATAGGGTTACTGGGACAAATTATTACGGCCTGCGACTCTTGTATGTAGTTAATCACTCCCGGAGGCGG